>DVIN01000061.1 GCA_018711275.1 Candidatus Pullilachnospira intestinigallinarum | reverse complement strand
TGTTTTTACCATGATAAACCCGCCGATACTGTCGTCTTCCACATCATGGGCGTCGTCTGTGGCAAAACAGAACAGACGGTTTCTGACAAAAAGGAAATGATCAAAATAGGTCTCCGAATTTCCATTGTTGCCGTGAAACTCCGATCCGTGATTATAGATTTCCATACCGATCAGCCCATGAATATTTTTGATATCCGTGGAATCCACCTTGGACCAGTACGGATGCGCGTACAGTGTCACATTTCCCCTCTGGCCAAAATACTCAATGATTCGTTCCGCGGTGCTGAGGGTAATGTCCTGACGCTCCCGCTCAAAGGTATAGCCGTCGGGTATCCGGTTGGTCTGAGGCAGACCGAACCCCACCAGGTGATGATCTTTTCTTCCCGGCAGCTCAATGTCCAGTTCCGTTCCCGGAAATACCAGAAAATCCTCCCGGTTCAGTTCCTGATGGGTGCCGTACACCCAGTGGTCGGTGATGGCCAGAAAAGAATAGCCTTTTTCACGGTAACGGCGGGCAATCTCTTCCGGTGTATTTACCCCGTCGGAGCGGGTGGAATGGGTATGAAGATTTCCTTTGTAAAAATTTCCTTTTTTGTATAACGTTCTTTTTTCCATAGCTCCTCCTGTCCGTAACGTCATGGTTTCGCTTTTCTCTTTCTTTTTCAGTATACTAAAGATTTTCCCTCCGAGGAATGAACAAATCTCCGAATGGTTGTGGATATTTCTACGATTTTTCAAATCCTGTTGTTTCTCCATCCCGCCTGTGCTATATTGTTTCCAGCGACCAAAGATCATTACAGGAGGAGAAAGATCATGGAAGAAATGAAGGAAATATACCGGGTGCAGGGAAGTCTGCAAAAAGATTTTGTGGGACAGATTTCCTACACCGTCTGCCTGCCGGAAACCTACCGGGAGCTGGACATCTGCTTTTCCTTTGACAAACAGCATTATAAGCCCGAGGATCTCACCCTTGACCGCATGGAGGAGATCCGCAGTCTCTGCCAGAGAGAGTATCAGATTACCCTGGACGATGAAAAACTCAGGGACCTGATGCTGGGGGAGATGAAAACGGAGATTCACACACTGGCAACCCTGAACGGAGAATTCATCGGCTGTGTCCATCGTCAGCTGACCACCCGCCACATGCATTTTACCGCCGGGGACGCCACCGAAGGCTGTATTCCCATATCACCCATTGAGGGAGTTCTGCGGGTGACGCTGCTGTCATTCAACGTTCTGATGGATGACACCCCGTATACACTGTCCGTATCGGCACGGTAATGCAGACAGCCCGCAGGCAGGACTGTCTCGCAGCATAAGGAGATTATTTGGAGGAAAAACATCATGTATAAACGACTGGAGCTTCACAACCATACAACAGAATCGGACGCATCCATCACCTGCCGCGAACTGGTGGAATATATGGTCTCCGACCGGGTGGATGCCTTTGCCATCACGGACCACAACACCATTTCCGGCCACCGGAAAATAAGAAAACTGCTGGAAGAGGAGCATTATCCCATTCAGTGTATCTACGGCATGGAATACACCACCTATTACGGCCACATTCTCTGCCTGAACCTGGAGAAGTACGTCCCCTGGGAAGATATCAATCTACATCACCCGGAACTGCTGTTTGAGGCGGCCCGCGAAAAGGGCGCGCTGGTGGGAATTGCTCATCCTTATTCCTATGGACATCCCTTCGCCCGTGGATGCCGTTTTGACATGCAGGTGACCGATTATTCCTGTGTGGATTTTATTGAGATCTTCAATAATCCGGAACCGCTTCACGAGGTGAATGAACGGGGACTGCATCTGTGGGAGGATCTGGTGCTTTCCGGCCAGAAGCTTGCCATGACCTGCGGGATGGATCTTCACGGAAAATGGTCCATGGCCGGCCAGTATGCCACCTTCATCCAGGGTGAGGCCGACGGCGATATCGCTTCCGAGCTGAAGGAGGCTATCCGGAATCAGAAAACCTGCATTTCCCGGGGGCCGGTTCTTACCGGGGAATTTACGGACGGCGGGCTGGTCTTCTCCCTGGAGGAAACCGGAAAGCCGGGTTGGAGCCATAATCCTCAGCTTCCATATCTGGTGACGGTGCGCTCCGCAAATCATACGGTTACAAAGCCGCTGGGCGAAACTTTTCTGGCAGCGGAATTCGGACAGGATCCGGTTCTGATTCCCAAACTTTTTGAGGGCGACACCAGCCTTGAAAATCTGATCTGCGTGGGAAGCGCCCTCTGCCGCTGAGAAAGAAGGAATACCTATATGAATCATCTTCGACTGGATACCAATATGGAAACCGTCAACCAGGCTTTCCGGATTGCCCTGGGAGATTTATACGGAAATATCAGTCTGTTTCAGGACGGACTTCTCAAAGAGCCGGTTCCCGTTATACTGGCCGGACTGGAATATGACACCCCCTGGACCAGAGACGCCGCCATCAATGTCTGGAACGGCGCTTCCCTGCTGTTTCCGGAAGAATCCCGCAATACCCTGCTATCCGTATTAACCGGACAGGAAGGGCAGGTGAGAATCGGCGGGCAGTACTGGGACGCCATCATCTGGGCCGCCGGCGCCTGGCAGTATTATGTGACCTGCGGGGACCGGGAATTTCTTTCTCTGGCCCGTCAGGCTGTGGTCAATTCCCTCTACTGGTTTGAGGAACGGGAATACGACAGCGGCAGACAGCTTTTTTCCGGAGCCGCCTGCTACGGGGACGGTATCTCCGCCTACGGCGATGAGTTTTCCGACTCCAATCAGGGAGAATCCGGCATTGATCACTGGCCCGCAGCCAACCCCGACAAATGTGACAGCCAAAAGGGAGGGGTTGGCATTCCCATGTATACGCTGTCCACCAACTGCCTGTATTTTCTGGCCTATCAGCTGGCGGACGATATGGCCAGAGAACTGGGGGAAAAAGAAGATCCCCATTTTTCTCACATGCGACGTCTTTTGCTGGAAGGGATCAACCGGAACCTGTGGCTTCCCGAAGAAGGCACCTTCGCCTACTACTGCTCTTTGCTTTCCGGAGAACACATCTGCCGCTCCCAGGAAGCGCTGGGACTGGCTTTTTCTCTTCTTTGCGGCGTGGCGGACGAATCCCAGCGCCGGCAGATTCTCGCCCACTGTGAAACCACACCGGCAGGCATCCCCTGCGTCTGGCCTCCTTTTGCCAGATACACGGAGCCTGACGGCAATGCCTTTGGCCGTCACAGCGGAACCGTATGGCCTCACGCCCAGGGCTTCTGGGCCGATGCCGCGAAAAAATCCGGCGCCTATCCGGCTTTCTGGGAGGAATTTTTCTCGCTGACCAGACATGCTGTCCGGGATCAGCAGTTCGGGGAAATCTATCACCCCCTGACCGGTCAGCTCTACGGCGGACGCCAGGAGCTTCACGGTCCCATCACTGAGTGGCATTCCTGCAGCCGGCAGACCTGGAGCGCTACCGCGTATCTTCGCATGGTATTTGAGGATCTGTGCGGCATGGAGTTCTCGCCGGAGGGTATTCATTTTGCTCCGCTTCTTGGAACAGAGCTGAACCATCTTACGCTGGCCGGCCTTACCTGGCGCAATGCGCGGATCACGCTGGAACTCTCAGGCAGCGGCTGTCAGGTGGAAACTTTTACCGTCAACGGCGTGCCACAAAAGCAGCCTTTCCTTCCCGCCCGGACCAGCGGGGACGTATCCATCCGGATTACTCTGATTTGAAACGACGCGTGGAAAACGCCGGGACAGTCCGATTTCTGTCCCGGCGTTTTCCACGCGTC
>DVIN01000060.1 GCA_018711275.1 Candidatus Pullilachnospira intestinigallinarum | reverse complement strand
TTACAGGCCTGGATCAGGGACTGCTCGATGGCCTCCAGCAGAACTTCCTTGCTGATGTTCTTTTCCTTCTCCAGAATATTCAATGCCTCCAGTAACTCTGTGTTCATTTTTTCTTATTCCTCCTTAAAACTCAAAAGCGAGACGAATCAGAGCGATATCCGCCCTCTGGAATACCATGGTCTGCCCGTCTTCCAGTGTAATCGTCACACTGTTATCATCATATGCGCTGAGAATACCGCAGAACTCTTTCTGCTTTTCCACAGGACGGTAGGTTCTGATCTCCACCTTTTTCCCCATGCTTCTTACATAGTCTTTCTCTTTTTTCAGCGGTCTGTCCAGCCCCGGAGAACTGACCTCCATCACATAGGCGTCCTCGATAAAATCCTCCTCATCCAGCTTATCGCCGAACAGGCGGCTTACCTCCTCACAGTCATTGATGGTGATACCGCCTTCCTTATCGATATACAGCCGCAGATACCAGGTACCCGCTTCCTTCACATACTCCACGTCCACCAGCTCGAATCCGCACGCATCCACAATGGGCTGCGCCAGGGCTTCCGCTTTCTGCTCGTATATCTCCTTTCTGCTCACATCTTCACCGTCCTTTCCCTGTATTCCCGCGTAAACATTGTGTCTTCGCGTAAAATAAGAGTGGACTCGCGTCCACTCTTATTAACCAGTTACATATATACCTTAGTCATCATATCACTCTGTACAGGAAAATGCAAGCCTTAAAGCAGGTTTTTCTCCGTGTTTTCCCGGTTTTTTCCAACTTTTACGTCCATATCCTCCAGCTGACGGGCCTCCGTTTCCACCAAAACGGCGTCCTCCGGATGATTCAGGAGAATTTTCTTTCCGCCCTTATCTCCGGCCAGGGACAGCAGTTCCGGGGCATACGCCGCGGAAAAGATCACCGGGTTGCCGATCTGATCTCCGCTGCATAAGGCTGCCAGATGTCTGGGGTCCTCCTGCCACCGGTCGATCAGCCGGTTGACACTTTCCGCTTTCAGCCAGGGCTGATCCGCCACCAGAAAAAGCCAGCCGTCCGCCCCGGAAAGCGCGCGCATCCCCAGCTGAAGACTTCTGGAAATTCCCTGCTCCGGATGCGGATTGAATACCGAAGAAATCCCGTACGCCTCCGCCAGCGACGCCACCTCCTCATAGCCCGTCACCACTACGCGTTTCCACACCAAAAGCCGGGACAGCAGATGCAGGGCCCGCCCGGCCATGGGCGTCTGTTCCACCGGATACAGAAGCTTGTTCTCCCCGAACCGGCTGCTTTTTCCGGCCGCCAGAAGCACTGCCCCCAGCCGGTCCCTGAGCCGGACGGCAGCAGCTCCGATGCCTTCTTTGTCCAGCAGACGGGCAGCCGCAAGACCGGCCTCCATCTCCTGCTCTTTGTCTGCCTGATTGAAAATCACCCGGTATTCCATGCCGGGCTTTACACCTTTTCTCATGCCGCAGGCATCCCGGGCCAGTGCCGCCAGATCTTTTGCCTGGATTGTTCCGGGCCCCTGCCTCCAAAGTTCCGGGCGGTGGCAGCACCGGGCGGCGGGATATCCCAGACAGGAGAGACCGGCCACCGCCGCCACCAGGGTGGTGCAGGGAGGGATCACCGGTTCCCATGGGGCCGGAACCTTCACCGGATGCCGGCGGGATCCGTCCGCCTCCACCAGTACCACGTCCGCCAGAGAGGAAAGCTGCTCCACCCAGCGGCACTCCCCATCGGAAGGCAGCGGACAGGCGATCTTTTCCCCCTGGGATCTGCCGGTGAATACATACTGTTTTTTTTCCAGAAGCCCGGCGATCTGTCCCAGAGCTCCGGAGGAAAGTCTGCCGTTCTCCGCCAGGGCCTCCGCCCAGACTCTCCCTTCTTCCCGGGCCATATGCGTGGTGGTGGTGACGATCACCCGCCGGCCACGCTGTACAAGTTCCGCCGTCAGCCGCCAGATCAGACTGGTCTTTCCTCCCGCTCCTGTCACACTCACCACATGACGGCCCTCCGTCAGCTCAGGAAACAGATCCAGTACCCGTTCGCCCTGTCCTCCGTCTGTTTTCCAGTATCTCATTTTTGCGGCCTCCATGTTCCGTTTTCCCAGGAGACGATAGCCTCCAGCACGCCTCCGGCAATACAGCGGGCCTTATCTGAAATGGTAAAGCAGTTTTCCCGCTCTCCCTTTCGGGGATCAATATCCGCAATCTTCAGTCCCTTTTTCACCGGATACCCGTCCCGGATGATTCCCCGGAGCACACCGGTGATGGAGGCAGTAACCGGCGTCTGCCCGATTCGGGCAATCTCCCGGCCCTGCTCCACCCAGTCGCCGATGGAGGCCTCATTGCGGATGATACCGGAGGCAGGCGCGTGGATCACCCGTTCCTTTCCGTAGCCCCCGATAATTCCGGGCACGCCGGTATTGGGAAGGGCTTCCCCTTCCAGAATTATCCGGCCCAGCCGATGCCCCCGCATGGTCTCGATGACACAGTCCACATCCCGGCCTGCCGCAAAACCGGGGCCCAGTCCCACCGTCAGCGGAGCCATATCCCTGCGGGTTCCCAGATTCTTTTTCGCCAGGATCGCGTCCACCACCACCTGCGGTTTCAGAGTTTCCACCGCCCGGGCTTCTTCGTCCACCAGAAGAGGAATCCTTCCCCGTTTCCAGACCCCGCTGCAGTCCTTTGCATCCCGGATCCGCTCGCAGACAAGACCCTCCACCGTCTTTTCCCCCAGATGGACCGCCTCACAGAAAGCCGCTTCCCGCCGGATGGCCGAAGGGTCGGCTGTCTCCAGCACCAGTACCGGATAACCGCACCGGAAAAGCCGGTAAATGGTTCCCGTGGCCAGATCGCCTCCGCCCCGTACAATCACTGTCGTCTGATTCATCCGTCAACCTCCTGTCTGCCGTTTCTGTCCGCTTATTCTTTCCGCTTTCCCTTTCGCCGGGCATCGCACCGTCCGGCCATTTCCTACAGCCACAGTCTGTGCTGCTCCTGCACCTGTCCGGCAAATCGGGACAGCGCTTCCCCGAGAAGTTCTCTTTCCTCCCAGGCCACGCACCAGGCCATGCCGCAGCCGGCCGAAATCTGCCGCGGTACCGGAATCAGCCGGCCCGGCAGCTGCCGTTCCATACAGAAGCTTTCCATTGCCAACGCGCCCGCCGTATTTTGAAACGTCACAACCAGTTTCCATGTTTTCTCCCGCACGGCATTTTTCCTCACTTTCAGATTCACCTCTGCCCGGCAATCTCCCGAAGCGCCCGGACGGCCGCGGCGGCCTCCTCTTCCGTGTTGAATACGGAAAAGCTGAACCGGACCGCCCCGCTTCTGTCTGTTCCCAGCGCCCGGTGCATCCGGGGCGCACAGTGGGCGCCGGCCCGGACGGCGATTTCATAATCCGTCCACAGAAGATCCGCCAGCTCCCCCGCGTCCATCTGCTCCAGATTCACGGTGACGATGGGCGCCCTCGGCAAGGTCTCCCAGTCTCCGTACACGGTTATGCCCGGGATCCGCCGGAGCCCTTCATAAAACCCGATGGCCAGCTCCATTTCCCTTTTCCGGATCTTCTCCATCCCGGTTTCCTCAATCCAGGAAAACCCGGCCAGAAGCCCGGCAATCCCATGAGCGTTCACCGTCCCCGCCTCCAGCGCCTCCGGCAGACTGTCCGGCTGGCGCCGGTCATAGGAATGGACGCCGCTTCCGCCCACCTTCAAAGGCCGGATGGTCACCTCTTCTCCCACGCACAGACCGCCGGTTCCCTGGGGGCCCATCAGACTTTTATGGCCGGTGAAGCACAGCACATCGATTCCCATTTTCACCATATCAATGGGAAATACCCCCGCCGTCTGGGCGGCGTCCACAATCAGACACAGCCCGTGCCTGCGGGCAATTTCCCCGATTTTCACCAGATCCAGCAGATTTCCCGTCAGATTGGAGGCGTGGGTGCAGACGATTCCCCGGGTGTCCGGTCCGATCAGACTCTCCAGTTTCTCATAGGAAATCCTTCCTTTTTCGTCCGCCGCCGCAAAGGAAAGGGCAGCCCCCCGCTCCTCAAGCCGGTACAGGGGACGCAGAACCGAGTTGTGCTCCAGATCCGTGGAAACCAGATGCACCGGCTCTCCCTTCTCCAGCATCGGGGCAAAGATTCCCTCGATGGCCACGTTCAGAGCCTCCGTCACATTGCAGGTGAAGGCCACCCGCTCCGGCCCGGGGCACCCGAACATGCGGGCCGCCGCTTCTCTGGCCTGATACACCACCCGCGCCGCCGCCAGGGACGCTCCGTGAACGCCCCGGGAAACATTTCCCAGGGCGCCCATGGCCTCCGTCACCGCCCGGATCACGGATTCCGGCTTTTTCAGGGTAGTGGCCGCATTGTCCAGATAAATCATGGACGGATCACCTTGCCTGCCGCCGCCAGGGTCTCCACAATCTCATACATATTGGTGACTTCTCCCACCTGCAGTTTGTCCTTTAACTGATAAAAATCCAGACAGGTGCCGCAGGTGCGGATCTTCACCCCCATGGCCTCCAGGTTTTTCAGATCCTCCAGAGACTGGGAGCCCTCCGTGGTGAGCATGGCCCCGCCATTATAAAACAGGATTGCGTCCGGCAGCTGATCCATCTGAGAGACGGCATAGAGAAATCCCTTCATCAGCACCGCGCCCAGCTGATCGTCTCCATTTCCCATCACCGCGCTTCCCACGGCCACCACCGTATTTCCTCTGGCATCCGGAATGCAGGCTGTCTCTTCCGGCTCACTCTGGGGAATCATGGCCTCATCCGAAGCGAGCACCACCTCAAATTCTTTTTCCCCCAGTTTTTGGGAATGTACCTCCATGGACTGGTGGCGTCCCAGCTTGGTCAGGTTCTGTACCGCGATCTCATTGTCCACCAGCACCCGCACCAGGCCGCCCTCCGGCAGCTGCCCCAGCGCCTTTTTTGCTTTCACTACAGGGATCGGACACTGATCGCCTCTGGCGTCCACCGTAATCATCTTTGCCATCGCCGCTTCTCCTCCTTTTCACTACACCCGGATCTTCGTTCCCTTCGTATCCCGTTTTCCCATCCGGATCTTGCTGTTGAGCACAATGGTTTTCTCCTTATAAGTAATACTGTAGTCCATTCTGGCTTCCAGTAGATACGCGTGTTCCAGACTGTCCTGTCCGGACAGCTTCATCCCCCGCACACCCATGGCCGCCTTCTTCTGCACCGGCACCTCTTCCCTGGCAAATTTCAGGAAATAGCCATCCCTGCTCTGCAGCACCAGCGAATCCGGCGCGTCACAGGGCTCCGCAAGAATCAGGGCGTCTCCTTCCGCCAGTTTGGTGGAAGCGATGGTGCGTTTCACCACATCGAACTCACTGCCCTCCACCCGTTTTACCATACCGGACCGGGTGACGAACAGCATCTGGGAATTTTTCACCATCTCCATACTTCCCACATAGATCATCTGCTCTTTGGCGCTGCTGTAATTGCTGAGATTGTCGATGGGCGTTCCCTTGTCCCGGAATTTTCCAAAGGGAATGTCCAGCACCTTCACCGTATGCATCTGTCCTGTATCGGTGAAAATACAGATCTTGTCGGTGTTCATGCAGGAGAACACGTACCGGAATTCGCTGTCCGCCGCTTCCCGGTTTCTCTCATAGGTGGATTTGTCGATGGTTTTGGCATATCCGAACCGGTCCATCAGGAAATACAGCTCGGTTTCTTCCACCTTTTTCTCTTCCCAGACCACCGCCTCCGCGTTTTCAATGACCGTCCGGCGCTTTCTTCCGTACTCTTTCTTGATCCGGTCCAGATCCCGTATGATCACCTCCGCCATGGAATCGTAATTGTTCAGTACCTCCTGATAGAAAGCGATATTCTTCAGCGTCGTCTCATGCTCCTTCATCAGAGCGTCGATCTCCAGCCCGATCAGCCGGTACAGACGCATCTCCAGAATCGCGTCGGCCTGCCGCTGGGTAAACTGCAGCTTTTTCGCCGCCCGCTCGCTGGCTTTGGACCTGAACCGGATGCCCTCGGTGATTCCCATGGTCAGGCAGTCCTTCACCTGTTTCTGACTTTTGCTTCCCCGGAGAATCTCGATGATCAGATCGATGACGTCGCAGGCCTTGATCAGTCCCTCCTGCACTTCTTTTTTCTCCAGCTCCTTGCCCAGAAGTGTCTGGTACTTTCTGGTGCAGATTTCAAACTGGAAATCCACATGGTGCTCAATCACCTGTTTCAGACTCAGGGTTTCCGGCCGTCCGTCGGCCACCGCCAGAATATTGACACCAAAGGTATCTTCCAGACGGGTTTTTTTGTACAGCAGATTTTTCAGCTGTTCCACATCCGCTCCCCGCTTCAGTTCCAGCACAATGCGGATTCCTTCCTTGGAGGACTGGTTGGAGATATCCACGATATCCGTGGTCTTTCTGGTTTCCACCAGAGAAGCCACGTCGTTGAGGAATTTTCCGATATTGGCCCCCACCATAGTGTAAGGGATCTCCGTGATCACCAGGAACAGGCGGCCGCCTTTCCCTTTCTCCACTTCCACCTTTCCCCGGATCCGGAGTTTTCCGGTGCCGGTCTCATAGATATTCAGAAGATCGTCTTTGTTGGTGATGATTCCTCCGGTGGGGAAGTCCGGTCCCTTCAGGTACCGCATCAGGCCTTTCACGGTGATGTCGTTGTTTTTCATATAAGCCTTCACCGCATCCACGATCTCTCCCAGATTGTGGGGCGGGATGCTGGTGGCCATACCCACGGCGATACCGTCGGCGCCGTTCAACAGCAGATTGGGAATCCGCACCGGCAGAACCACCGGCTCCTTCTCCGTCTCATCAAAGTTGGGGACAAAGTCCACCACATTCTTGTCCAGATCTCCCAGAAACACCTCCTGGGTGATTTTCTGCAGTCTGGCCTCCGTATAACGCATGGCAGCCGCCCCGTCTCCCTCGATGGAGCCGAAGTTCCCGTGTCCTTCCACCAGCGCCTGCCCTTTTTTGAAATCCTGGGCCATCACCACCAGCGCTTCATAGATGGAACTGTCCCCGTGGGGGTGGTATTTACCCATGGTATCTCCCACGATACGGGCACTTTTTCTGAATGGCCGGTCCCAGCGGATCCCCAGCTCGTACATATCGTACAGGGTTCTTCGCTGCACCGGTTTCAGTCCGTCCCGTACATCGGGAAGCGCCCTGGAAATGATGACGCTCATGGCGTAATCAATATAGGATTTCTGCATGACCTCCGCATAATCGGTCTGGATAATCTGTTCTTCCATAAATTCCTCCGTTCCTTGTCAAAAGGCCCTCCTGCCAGTCCTGGCGGCTTTCGGGCCGCCCCGCCTTTCCCGTCCCGGGTCAGACAGCACCTACACGTCCAGCTGGGCGTCCTGGGCATGCTGATAAATGAACGCCTTCCGGGGCGGAACCTCCGTCCCCATCAGCACCTCCGTCACATCAGAAGCCATCCGGGCATCCTCGATCTCCACCCGTTTCAGATAACGGGTTTTGGGATCTAGGGTGGTCTCCCACAGCTGCTGGGCGTCCATTTCTCCCAGGCCCTTATACCGCTGCAGGGTGAACGCGCCTTTATGGGTCTTCCGGTAACGCTCCAGCGCCTTGTCGTCGTACAGATACTCTTCTTTCCCCTTGGCCGGAATCGCTTTATAGAGGGGCGGCATGGCGATATACACATGCCCTTCGTAGATCAGTTCCGGCATAAACCGGTAGAAAAGAGTCAGAAGCAGGGTGGAAATATGCGCGCCGTCCACGTCCGCATCCGCCATGATGATGATCTTGTCATACCGCAGTTTGGTGATATCGAAATCATTTCCGTAACCCTCGGAAAATCCGCAGCCGAAGGCGTTGATCATGGCCTTGATCTCCGCATTGGCCAGCACCTTGTCGATGGTGGCCTTCTCCACGTTCAGAATCTTTCCCCGGATGGGAAGGATGGCCTGAAAGCTCCGGTCCCGTCCCATTTTTGCAGAGCCGCCGGCGGAATCTCCCTCCACGATGAAAATCTCGCAGATGGAGGGATCCCGCTTCTCACAGTTGGCCAGTTTCCCGTTGGAATCGAAGGAATATTTCTGTTTTGTCAGCAGATTGGTTTTGGCCTTCTCCTCCGTTTTCCGGATCTTGGCAGATTTTTCCGCGCAGGATAACACCGTCTTTAAGGTCTCCAGATTCCGGTCAAAAAACAGGACGATCTCCTCTCCCGTCACTTTGCTGACCGCCTTGGCGGCGTCCTGGTTGTCCAGCTTCGTCTTGGTCTGCCCCTCAAACCGGGGATCCGGATGCTTGATGGAAATCACCGCCGTCATGCCGTTGCGAATGTCCGCGCCGGTGAAATTGTCATCCTTTTCCTTCAGGATTCCCAGTTCCCGGGCATAATTGTTCATCACCGTGGTAAAGGTGGTCTTAAAACCGGTGAGATGAGTGCCGCCCTCCGCATTGTAAATATTGTTGCAGAAGCCCAGCACGTTTTCATGAAATTCATTCACATACTGGAACACACACTCCACCGAAATCCCCTCACACTCCCCGGAAAAATACACCGGCTCATGGAGCACTTCCTTTTTCTTATTCAGATCCCGGACAAATCCCACAATCCCCTCCGGCTCATGGTAATCAATGATCTCCGGTTCCTCCTGCCGCCGGTCCTCATAGTGGATGGTCAGTTTCGGATTCAGGTAGGCCGTCTCATGAAGACGGCTTTTCACCTCCGCCTCGGCAAACCGGGTCTTCTCAAAGATCTCCGGATCCGGCAGAAAGGAAATGCTGGTTCCCGTCTCCCTGGTCCGTCCGATGGTGGGCAGAAGCCCGTCCTGCAGTTCGATCACCGGCACGCCCCGCTCATAACGGTCATGGTGAATATATCCCTCCCGGCTCACCTTCACGTCCAGCCAGGTGGACAGCGCGTTGACCACAGAGGAACCCACTCCGTGCAGACCGCCGCTGGTCTTATAGGCGGAATCGTCAAACTTTCCTCCCGCGTGGAGAGTGGTGAACACCAGCCGCTCCGCGGACATACCCTTTTCATGCATTCCCACCGGTATTCCCCGGCCATTGTCCGTCACCGTACAGGAACCGTCCTTCTCCAGAATCACCTGGATCCGATCACAGAAGCCTGCCAGATGCTCGTCCACCGCATTGTCCACGATCTCGTAGATCAGGTGATTCAGCCCCTTTCTGGATACGCTTCCGATGTACATTCCCGGGCGCTTCCGCACCGCCTCCAGCCCTTCCAGAACGGAAATACTGCTGGCATCATACGTGTTTTTCTTTGCCATATTTCAACGATCCTTTCTACAAATACCAATCCTACAGATTCAGGAACCGCTCCAGCGCCTGGGCGACCCCGTCCTCCTCATTGGAACCCACCACCGCGTCCGCCACGGCAAGCACCCGTGGATATGCGTTTTTCACCGCCACGCCCACTCCGGCCCAGCGAATCTGCTCATAATCATTCTCACTGTCTCCGATGGCCAGCACCTGGCCGGCCCCGATCCCCAGCTGTCCGCACAGCCAGGCCAGCCCGTCCTTCTTGCTCCAGCGGGTATCGGCAATCTCAATGTTGTGAGACGCCGTGGAAATGGGAAACACGCCGGGAAGCGCTCCCAGCCGTTTTATCAGTTCCTCCTTGTCCTTTTTCTCCACACAGACAATATGGAATTTGCTGATGAGATGCTCCTCCTTCAGCACAAAATCATCCAGATGCTCCAGATGGATATTTGTTTTCAGCAGCTGACGGCAGTATGCTTCCATCACGCCGCTTTTATACAGATTGTCGCACCCTTCCCTGGAATCATAGGCGTCCAGTCCGTGATACAGTTCAACAAACGCCGGATATTCCCTGGCAATCCGATAGATCGCCCGACCGGTCTCCAGAGGAATGGTCCTGGAAAGGAGAACCTCCTCCGGTTCTCCCCGGGTCACCGTGGTTCCGTTGGCATTGATATAATAAGGCATCACCGGAAATTCTTTCAGCACAAACCGGGAATTCCGATAGCCCCGCCCGGTGGATGGCACCACCAGACAGCCCAGCTCCATGGCCCTGCAGACAGCCTTCCGATTCCTGTCAGAAATGGTACAGTCTTCTTTCAGAAGCGTGCCGTCCAGATCAATAGCCACCAGTTTCAAGTCCATGTCCCATCCTCCTTTCATCGGTCCGTTTTGGACAAAACTGTCGCTATTATAGCATAAAATCCGCGGATTGCCAACAATGGAAAACAAGATCTGAATTGCCATTCTTCCGAAGGTATGCTATTCTGTTTTTAACAATGATACCATTATTTTTTCAGTCAAAGGAGGGGGATTTATGAGTATTTTATCTTCACTTTATCTGATCTTCACGGCGCTGATTCAGCTGGCCGTCACTGTGGGAGTTGCCGCTGTCGTAGGGTATTTCGTAGTGAAAATGGCTGTGAAAGCCGCCCTGCGGGAATGGGACCGGGAAAGAAGGGGCGGACGCTGAATAATAAGTAAGCCGACAAAGCGCCGCAGAGCCGCTGCAGAGCAGAGGAATCCTCATCTGTTCCGCAACGGCTCCTGTCTTTCGTCTCACTGAAACAATTCTTAAAAAAGGAGATCTTCTTATGTCAAATAACAGAAAACTGAATATCTTCACCCCAAAGGACTCTATTTCCGTCGATAAAAGCAATGGCACCCATACCGACTATTTTCTTTTTCCGGAATATGAAATCCATTACAACCAGATTGGCCCGCATACCGTTCAGGAATGGCATTATCATCAGTATATCGAAGAAGTTCTGGTTGTCATATCCGGAGAAATCACCTGCCGCTGGTATGAAGAACATAACCGGAAATCTTTCGCCGCGCATAAAAACGATATCATACAGGTGGGAAACGCGATACACACCATTGAAAATACCACAGATACCATGGCGGAGTTTCTTGTCTTTCGTCTCATCCCTGACGGAAACAATAAACAGCTTCCGCTCAAAAGCGATAAAGTGATTGTTGACCCCCGGGATCTTCCAACATGACAGGAGTGTGTTTCTGAAACGCACAATCCCTCCGAATATTACCGCCTCCCCGGCGGTTTTCGGATCCCTTCCTGGCGTCAGCCTTCTCCCACATCCCGGATCACTCCCAGAAACAGCGGAGATCCGGTTTCCATCTCCACAATCATGCAGATAAACGGCCGGTCCAGCCGGATCTCCTTTACCTCCTGTGCCGGTCCGGCGGAGATTGCCATCACGCCGGCCGCCGTGGCGGCTGCCGCCCGTGTTCCCTTCTCATTCACTTCCAGAAATGTCCTGTGCTGTACGCTTCCCAACGACAGTCCGCCCATACCGGCCTTTCCGATTCCGGAAAAATCCGCATGCACCGGGTCAAACGCCTCCGGCATCCCCATGGTTTTCAGAGTTTCTGCCAGATCCTCGCCGCAGCTGGCGGAAAACCGGGGCATTGCCGCGTCCACCTGACGGTCCTGAACATTCTGCAGCATTTCCAGAATTCCCTTCCCGGTCAGACTGGCGGCATAGGCATCCACATCCATATCTTCCGGAGGAAGCAGCGCCGCAAAGGCATAAGCGCCGCCCTCATAGCTTTTGAGAAATCCTTCTGCCATCCCGTCCGTCAGATACCGGTTCTCCGTGGAATACATCATGGTGACCGGTTTTTCTTCCCCATTCTGGCAGGTGAACGTCTCCTCGCGCAGCTGATCCTGTCCGTAAGCTTCTTCCCATCCGGCGTCAAAAGCCGCCGCATTGACCAGATACATCATGGCATCCTCCGGGATTTCCTCCAGCACCTCTTTGATCATTCCCTTCGTCTGTTCTTCTGTCCACCGGTTGATCTCCTCCCGTCCGGCTTCATCGAAAGGAAGGGTGAACACGGATGCCCCGAAAAGGCTCCGCATCCGCTCAAGATACTCTGCCCGCGGCTGAAGACGGCCGGTATCATTGAGCCAGAGGGCGTTCGCCCGGGTATATCCGCTCTGCTCCCCCTTCCCGGAACCTTCGCCGGTCAGCCATCCGTTCAGTGTTTCCAGATCCATGCCCAGCACATCCTCCATCTGTTCCAACGTGGAACCCCCGGCGCCGTTGGCCGCCAGTCCCAGAACCTGCAGGACGGAGGACGGAGCGATCAACAGATTCTTCTCCCGGTTCTCCTCATCCTTCATCGTCTCCCGCAGAAGGCGCGCCGCAAAATCAGCGGCTGCCGCCTCCCGGCTGCAGGCGTTTTCTTCTTCCCCGCCACGTTTTCCTTCCTCCTGCAGTTCTTCACACGCATCCGAATACGGTGCCGCGGCAGTTTCCTGCTCCCGGTCCGTCACTTCCGTCAAAGGCAGGCCTGCCTCCCCCACAGTCTCGGAAGCGCCATCCAGGGAGTCCCAGATCTTTTCCGGATCAATGGCCGTAATCCGGTAAAGCGCCGCTCCCTGCGCCAGCAGATCTCCATCTCCCAGTACCCGGGCCACACTGGTCTCTCCGTCTTTGTCCTGCACTTCGAACCAGATTCCGATACCTCCTGCCGGGACATCGTCATAGGAAGCCTCCCCCCGCACCCGGATTCCGTTCAGCACCCGGACAATCTCCTCCACCTCTCCGGCGTTCCCGGTTTCCTTTCTCTGCGCTTCTGCCGGGACACCGCCGGTGTATACGGCGATGCTGCTGATTTCCTCCGGATCCAGAGAAAAAGCAGGTGTCTGTCCGCAGCCGGACAGTACCGGCAGCCCCGGAATCATCAGCAGCAACAGCAACAGTCCCGCCCCTCCTGCCATTCCAGTTCTCCTTCTTCTTTTCATAATCCGCACCTCCCGTCCTATAGCAATCTATTTCCGCGTTCTGCTTTCGCTCCATCCGCACACCATCTTCAGACCGGCCGGTCCATCAGGCCCAAAAACAGCGGCAGTCCGCTTTCCCTCTCAAAAATCACATACAGAAATGGCCGGTCCAGACATATTTCCACTTTTTCTGTTTCCTCCTGGGCGGCGGCGCTTTCCGAAGAAAGTTCCACCGCTGTCGCCGCGCCGCCTTTGGTTCCCTTTTGATCCACCTGCAGATACGTTTTCTGAAGGACGCTGCTGATATACAGATTATCTTCCGCATAGGTGCCGATCCCGCCGAAATCCGCCAGATCCTCATCAAAAGCATCCGTCATTCCCATATTTTTCAAAAGTTTACCGGCCTGTATCTCATCCTCCGTCTCAAATTTCGGCATGGTCGCCAGCACCGTCTTATATTCCGGCTCTTTCAGGGCCTGATACAGCCGCATGCCGTCCAGCTGGTTCACATACGCCTCCAGCTCCATCCCCTCCCCGGGAAGCAGGGCCGCGAAGGCATACCTGCCGCCCTGGTAGGATTTGATAAATCCCCGGGCATCTTCATCCGCAACATACTGGTATTCCTCCGAGTGCATCATTTCCACCGTCTCCTCCTGGCCGTCTGCCGGGAAGAAGGCCCCGTCGTCAACGGAGAAATCCTCATAAGGATCCTGCCATTGAGCTTCAAAGGAAAGGGCATTGACCAGATACATCACTGCCAGCGGCGGTATCTCCTCTACGATCTCCTCAATCATTCCGTCCGTCTCCCGCTTCACCCAGCGGTTAATGTCTTTTCGCGTGGTGTCGTCAAAGGGCGCGCCGTACAGGGATGCCCCATAATACGCCGTGTTGGTCCGCAGAAAATCCTCCTCCAGCTGAAAGTTTCCGTCATCCCGGAACCAGATGGAATTGGCCAGATGCAGTTCGCTCTCTTCCTCCTGATCGAAAATCTCCCGGCAGTACTGAAGGCAGAGGTTCAGCGTCTCCGCCGAAACTCCCATCACTTCCTCCATCTGCTTTCTGGTTTCCCCTTGGGCGCCATTTGCCGTCATTCCCAGCGCGCTTACCATGGAAAGTGGGGACAGCAGTTCATTCTCCTTTCCCTCCTTCATCTGTTCCCGGAGCAGCCCCACCGCGAAATCCATCACTGCCATTCCGGTCTTTTCGTCAACGACGGCCCCACCGCTTTCTGTCACGGAATATCCGGCCGCTGCCTCTTTGGCAGCCAGTATACCATTGCCACAGGTCAGTCCCGTAATATCAACCGTTTCCGGTTCCAGATCTGCCGTCAGATCTCTGGCCTGAATTCCTCCGCATCCGGAAATCAGCCAGAGACCCGCCAGGCTCCCCGCGAAAATTCTTCGTTTTACTGTTGTCCAGTGCATACTTCATCCTCCCTTCTCTTTACGCATCTTACATTCTCACGTTTTTTGTGTTCTCTCTTTTCTAATAAGTGTTGTTTGAGGGGGATTCTGTTGCATGGAAATGAATTTTAACGGGGGAAGAATATTGCCTCCCTGACCGAAAAATATAAAGATACGATAAAAGCCCGAAGCAAACCTGCTCCGGGCAATCCAACAGTTCGTAGGGGAATCGAACCCCTGTTTCCGCCGTGAGAGGGCGGCGTCTTAACCGCTTGACCAACGAACCTTACAGCGGATACTTTACCACAGTTGTACCGGAAATGCAAGAACTTTTTTATAGAATTCCTCTGTTTTTTGTTTTTGCTTTTAAGGGAATTTTATGATACCCCTCCGGCGCCCGGAAGTGGACACGCTTCCAGCCCGCGCCCGAGGGGATTCAGAATTGAAAATAGAAATTATTTTTCCTCCAACCGGCTGCGGAAATCTTCCGGAGAATCCGTCTGAGCCGAAAGGTACACCCATTGGAGAAGAACCTCCGGATCCTTCTCCTTGCGGATACGCCGCACCGTTCCCGCGGGAAGTCCGCCCTTCCTGTTCCAGATCAGAAAAATGGAATCTTTCAGAGCTTCACTGCGCCCCGCCCGGCGGCCTTTCCTTACACCGTCTCTTTGTCCGTTTCTGCGCTCTTCCCAGAGCAGTTCTTCCAAACGCATATAGCTTCCCTCCATTTCCCTGTCTTCTTTCAGCTGGCGGATTCTCTGTTGCATTCGCCGAACCAGAGTATCCTGATAATCCTTTTGGTGATCCGGTTCATCTTCCTTTATAAATTCCAGAAATTTCACCAGCTCTTTGGGCACTTCCTCTCTGTTTTTCCCTTCTGTGCTGAGAAGAACCGTATAGCTTCCGTCATCCGCCGCCTTCCCGTTTTCCTGACACCGGGCAGTGAACAGATAACGGTACCGGTTATCTCCCACGGGATCAAAACAACAGATAAAAATCACATAACCCGTCGGCAGCTTCCGGTAGTCTGCACCATTTTTCAAAAGACTCATATCCATCTGTGAATGATAATATCTGGATCTGTGCGGGACATCGTCTCTTCTCCTCTGCATCTCCACATCGAAACAGGTTCCGTTTCGGCAATGGGCGCAGATATCCAGGCGAATCCCGCGAAATTCCGGATGATAACGGACCGTACGCTCCGGCACTACCTCCACATGAGAAACCGGAGTTCCCAGCGCCAGGGAGAGCACCTTGCGGCAGATTTCTTCATCCGCCAGAACCGCCGCAAACATAAAATCATCACGTATCGTCAGATTCTGAAACTTCTTTTTCTGTCTCTTTTTTCGTTCCTGCATTTTCCTCCTTACCCAGAGGAATTCTATACAGGTATTATACAATGCGATTCCCCGGATTGCAATATACCATATAGCATTTCACAAATATTTTATGTTTTTCCGTCGGATGGTGCTGCGTGCCGGTGGCACGCGTTTAGCACCGACCGGAGCGGAGCGCAGACCCGCTCGTGCAAGCACAGCGGCCGTCCTCCGGTCTTATCACGCAAAAAACCGGAGCAAATCTGCTCCGGGCAATTCAGCAGTTCGTAGGGGAATCGAACCCCTGTTTCCGCCGTGAGAGGGCGGCGTCTTAACCGCTTGACCAACGAACCGTACTCGCATACTATAGCATAGGTTCCTGTAAAAAGCAAGTACTTTTTTGAATTTTTTCTATTATTTGTTAAATCTGAAAATTGCTTCTTTTATTTTCTTCGGTACGCCGCAGGTTTCCGGTATTTTCCCGGATCTTCCCGCTGCCGGTATGTAAAAACCCGGAGCAACATGCTCCGGGCATTCAGCAGTTCGTAGGGGAATCGAACCCCTGTTTCCGCCGTGAGAGGGCGGCGTCTTAACCGCTTGACCAACGAACCGTACTTGCATACTTTACCATAGACCGTTCAAAAAGGCAAGTACTTTTTTCATTTTTTACATTTTTTGTTGCATGGCAGAAAAAGAGACGGCATTTTGTTTCAGCCGTCTCCTTTTCCCGGCGCAGGACGCCGAAAGCTTTCTGGTTTTTAACCCCTTCAGACCTTTCCTTTAGAAGCCCCCGCTGCCGTCTCCTGATCCAGAAGGCGCAGCCGTTCTTCCGCCTGAGTTCTCAGCTCTTCCTCCTTCTGCCCCGCTGCGTCAAAGATCAGAAAGCGGAAAGAGTAATCTCCTTCTATCCACTGGGGGAAATTGGTACCCCACATATTATTGAACAGATTAAAGTACAAAGCAGGCTCCTTGGCCTTATATTTTTTCCGGAACCGGTAAATTCCCGTCTCACCCAGCGCCACCAGGGGAGCGTCCGCTGTCACCACGCAGATTTTCCGCTCTCCGCGACGGCTGTCACCGGTGCCATCGGCATTTTCTCCGTCCGGCGCGGCTTTGCCTCCGGATGCCTCCGGATCACCGGTTTCTCTGACCTCCGTACACGTTCCCTTTGCTGCCTTCCAGGCCGCTTCCCGGTCTGACGCCGTCACGAAATTCTCCAGGCAATACAGGGCATGGTTTCCCCAGTCGGCGATATCTGTTTCCGGATTCAGCACATACCCGTTTTTGTTGATTCCGTAAACCGGATAATCCATGGGAAGATTCAGCACCAGGCTGCCGCTTTCCGTGTAGGGCGAAGCCGCCTTGTCCTTCAGCCGTACCTCCAGCTCCACCTGTGATTCGCCCAGCCGGAAAGCCAGCGTCACCTGACCGGCGTTGCCGTAGGTATCCTCATCCCGGTCATTCCGGTAAACCAGAAGCAGGCGGTCACCCTGGATTTCCCAGTGGTCCAGCGCCGGCACGGCCGTCTTGTGGTCACATTCCGGATAATTGTCCTTGCCGTTGTCCCGGATTCCCCAGTCGGAAAACCGTCTTGCCATCTTCCGCAGATACCGGGTCATATCCTCGATTCCATACCGGTCATAGCGGTAATACACCGCCGGCATCCCTCTGCGGGCAGCCAGCAGCATGCGGCCGGTTCTCTTATCCTCCAGAGAAAGAATCTCTCCCGTATCCGGCGCGAATTCCAGCCGGTATCCGCGGCTTTCCACCACGCCGTCGCCGCTCTGCCAGAGTTTTTCCTCCGGCTTACGGCCATTTCCGGAAGTTCCTTCTTCCGCTGCCGAAACCGCTTCCTTTGCGGAAGTTTCTTCCATGCAGCAATCATTCAGCAGCTCCCCGAATCTGCGGCAGGCATCCTCCGCCCGCACAGCCCGGTCCGCCTGCTCCTTCCAGGAAGCCTCCATCCGTTTCCCCTGAGCACTCTCTTTCTGTCTGAGGAAACCCTCCGGACAGTAGGCCCGGTTGGGATCCATCCATGTCTTTACATCCAGGCCCCAGGTATGCTCTCCGAACAGCATCAGATTCTCATAGCACTCCCGGATCAGGCCCTCTGCCTGGTCACGCCGGGCTTCGGATAACATCTCTTTTTCCCGCCGGTACTGCTCCTCCAGCACGTTCATGGCTCTGCGCACCTGCCGAACCGTACGCACCTGGGCGGGATAGGATCCCACTCCGTGAATCCAGGTATCCGCCAGATCCTGACGGATCACAGGAACACCGGAAAGATCCTCCTGCTCCAGATCCCGGCAGAATTCATCCATGGTTCCGCAGACAATCTGGGCGCCGGGATATTTTTTCCCCAGCTCCTCCACCATTTTCCGGATCATTTCGGCAGACTGGGGGCCGCAGTTGTCATGGGTGTGCATCAGGGCCATCCATACCGGATAGGGCCAGTCTTTTGGCGGTATGGGGCCGGAACCGTAGCCCCGGCTGTACATAGTCAGCACCCGCCTGCCGTCCGGCGCCTCCCAGAAAAACAGATCCGGCACCCTGGGCGGCCTGAGAAATTCGTTGCTTCCCAGATGCAGAAAACGAACCCCCGCCTCCGTCAGCAGCGACGGCAGCATGGCTCCATGGCCCGGCACATCCGTCATCTTGGCGCTGATGGGAAACGGTTTGTTCCACTGCCGCGACAGCTCCCTGGCAAAGGTAAATCCATACCGGTAATCCTGCAGCCCGCAGAAATCAAAGTGAGAGGTAAACGGCAGCGCGTGCCAGACAATCTGGCCCTGGTCAATCAGCTTTTCCAGCCGTTCCCTTCTGCTTCCGCTGCTGCGCTGAAGCATCACCGTCAGCGGCCAGGAGGGCATGGTCCACACATATTTCTGCCGCCCCATATCCGCCGTGGCCTCACAGGTTTCCAGCACCTGATCCAGCATGGAAGTGGCGTACTTGTCAATGACATTTTCCGCCAGATCGGTAAACCCGATGTCAAAATGCGTCTTAAATACCAGAATAATTTTCTTAATCAATCCCATCCTCCTGTCCGCTCACATAAAAGGGATTGGAAATCAGCGCCGGCATACCCCCGATGAGCTCCGGCTGCCGGAACACCTGCGCCCGCAGGTATTTCAGTCCTTTCACCTTCCGTGTGCAGGTATATTCTGAGGTAAATTCCTCCATGGTGATCCGCTCTTCTCCCTGGTCGGAGATCAGCGCGATTACGTCGCCGCCCTTCAGGCGTTCAAATACAAAAGAGACTTCGGCATCCTGAGGCACCGTATCCCCCGGCAGATACCCTTCCGAACCCACCCGCAGCACGGGACCGTCCGGGCCGTAAGTGATAAATCCGTGGCCCTGTTTTAAGGCATCCAGCAGATCCTCCGGTGTCCTGGACGCGGCGTACAGCCAGGTACAGGGAGACGCCAGCATCCTTCCAAACTCCGTCCGGTGGAAATCACTGCCGCCGGTGATGGGAATTTTCTTTCCCACCTTCAGCTGCTCCTCCCACCAGGAAAGGCACTCCAGGTTCACCGGCGCCGGCGTGGCTCCGTTCCACACCTCCACCAGATCGTAGTCCACCGCGTCCATTCCCCAGCGCCAGCCGCAGTTGGGGCAGAAGGGATGGTTCAGCACCCGCAGTGCACCTCTTTCTTTGGCCTGGCGGAATTTCTCCCGCATTTCCTCCAGTGTATTGACACAGAAGGGATTGTCAAAGGGCCGGGCAGCTCCCAGCATGCCCGCATGGCCTTTGTAATGGGTCCACTCCGCCCCGGGAATCATGGTGACCGAAGGGTGGGGACGGATCTGACTGTTGTGGGCGTAATTGTTGTGGTCGGTGACGATCACATAATCCAGCCCCTGCTTTTGGGCCATCCAGGCAATCTCATCCAGCGTGCAGTTTCCGTCCGATCCCACCGTGTGCATATGGGTATCGCCTTTGTACAGCCCCAGTTCTTTGGGGTATACCGTCACCTTATACCGGACCAGGCAGCCCTCCGGACTGATTTTATAAGCCCCCAGAATCACCTGCCAGGTTCCCCGGCGGATCTTGCAGGGCGCAAACCCCTGGGAGCTTCCGTACGCCGACAGCTGAATACGGGTTCTGTCCGATCCCGAGGAACCGATGTAGCCCTGGGGAGCGCAGACCGCCAGATCCACGATATTCTTTTCCCGGCGAAATCTGCGGCCATCTTTTACGGTCTCCTCATAGCGGGCGTATTCATAACAGATTTCCAGCTTTTCCGCGTCCTGCGGCACCGTAAATTCCACGGGGAAGTACGTTCCCTCTTCCCCTTTTTCCACCATTCTCTCAAAAGTAATCTCAAATGTTTTCATAACCGTATCAGCCTTTCTCTGCCCCCAGGTTCATGCCCTCCAGCAGGTATTTCTGCGCGAAAATGTAAATCAGAAGCAGCGGCACGGTGGTGATAATGATGGCCGCCATCACCGCATTGTCCGGCGCGATGGCCGTTCCCGATACGGAAGAATCCGACTGAATCATGGATTTCAGCATCAGCGGCAAGGTGTACAGATCCTGGTCGGTGATCAGAGTTGCCGGCAGCATGATGGAATTCCATTTGGACACATACTCCATGAAAAATACGGTGGCAAGGCCCGGCAGGGATGTGGGCAGGAACATTTTTGCAAAAATCCGGATTTCTCCCGCCCCGTCCAGTCTGGCGGCCTCCGCCATGGAATAGGGAACCGTGGTAAAGTAGTTCCGCATCAGCAGAATACTGAAACCGGAAATCAGTCCGTTCATAATCAGTCCCGCATAGCTGTTCAGCAGACCCAGCTGTTTGTTTACCTGATAAATGGAGATCAGCGTCAGGTCGCCGGGGATCATCATGGTCAGCATGACAAAGGAAGTAATCAGTCCCCGGAAGGGAAGATCCTTCTGGATCAGCACATAACCGGCAAAAGATGACAGGATTACCTGGATCACCGTGGCCACCGTGGTCACAAACAGCGAGTTCAGAAACGGACGCAGCAGTTTCGTCACGGTAAACACGTATTCATAGCCGTCCAGGCTGAAGGAATCCCACCACAGCTTGATGCCGCTCTGGCTGGCGGAAAGCCGGGAGGAGGTGGAAACCACAACCACATTCCACATGGGCAGTGCCATGATCAGCACGATCACCAGCAGAATCAGATACATCACCGCTTTCTGGGGCACGTTCAGTTCATTTCTAAGACTTTTTTTCTGTTTCCTCATGCCATTTCCTCCTAATCGTACGACTGATCATACCGCAGAAGCCTGCGGACCGTAAAGGAAATCACCATGGTAATCACCAGCACCAGCGTGGCGGCTGCCGTGGCCACTCCCACATTGAACTCCAGAATACCGTCGTTGTAAATCAGCACCAGAAGATTCTGTACCTTGTCGTTGATGGATGCGTTTCCCATCACGAAGATCTGGTCGAAATTTCTCAGAACGCTCATGGCGCTCAGCACGGTGACGATCTTCATGGTGGGGACAATCTGCGGCAGGGTGATTCTGGTCAGCTGCTGCCACCGGGTGGCTCCGTCAATCTGCGCGGATTCATACAGCGATTCGTCCAGGCTGACAATGGCTGCCAGAAACAGGGCCGCAAAATATCCCGCGCCCTTCCAGGCGCCGGTGAAAATCATAATGGCTCTGGCAAAAGCCGGCTCCGACATGAATACGATGGGCTGAAAATCGGCCCCCTGAATCAGTTCCAGAATACCGTTGATCATACCGTTGGGAGAGAAAATCGTGATCCACAGACCGCCCACCACGGCCCAGGACAGCAGGTACGGAATATAGGTCACGGTCTGGATCAGGGATTTGACCACTTTATTCTTTACTTCATTGAGAAACAGGGCAATGGCAAGGCCCCAGACAAACTGCAGCAAAAATGTCCCGATGCCCACAATCAGGCTGTTGACCAGCGCCTGCTGATACTGGGCGCTCTGGGCCACCTCCTGATAATTTTCCAGTCCCACAAACTGGGAGCCTCCCAGCAGCTTCACCTTCTGAAAACTGTTGATCAGCCCCAGAAACAGGGGATAATAGGAAAATACAAGAAAATACACCACCACCGGCAGCAGCATCAGATAAATGCCCCGATAGCGTTTTACCTTCTTCCAGGTAACTCCTTTATCTTTCATGTTCATTTCCTCCAGGGCCCTGCGGCCTTTTCTGCTGCGGCAACGGGCGCCGCATCCCTGGGCGCCCGTCTGCTGCAACATTTCTATTTATACCTTATACCTCTGTCACACCGCGCTCCAGAAGCTCCGCGCGCATTCCTGCCAGTCCATCCTCAACGGAAGACTCGCCGCGGATGATCTGGATGCCCCATTTCCCGACGATCTCTTTGTAGTCTGTCTCATTGGGAATCGTCATCTCGATGGTGGCGTAGTCGCCATAGCTCAGCGCCTCTTCCATACCCGGATTGTAGCCCAGCGGATTTACAAAATCTTTGTAGATGGGCACCGGCGCTCCGTGATCATTTCCGTGGGCCGCGCCAATTTCTGTCTGTGTATAGGTGTCGCCGTCCACGTTGTAGTCATAACCCTCGATGCCGATGGACAGCAGCTCGCCGCCTTCCTGTGTGGCAAAATACTCCAGAACCTTGATGGCTCCCTCCACGTTCTGCGCGTTGGCCGGTACCGCGAACAGGCTGGCGCTTCCTTTACCCAGCATGTAGCTGCCGTCCGGGGTCTCCAGTCCGGGAAGGGATACCACCTCGTAATCATCGGTGGTCAGACCCTCGCTCTGGGCGTTGGCGTTGTGCAGGCCAACCCAGGCTGCCCAGTCCACCGTTACTCCGGTCTGCTGAGAGGAAGCTCCCATCTTGTCTCTCATCTCAGAGGTTCCGTCCACGAATGCGGAGGGATCCATCAGGCCGTCGTCATACAGCTTTTTGAACCACTCCCATACCGGAGCTGCCTCGTCGGTGGAGATGGGCACATATTTCTTTCCGTCCTCGCCCCGCTGCACACCGGTTTTCAGGCCCACCGCCGAGAACCAGGGCTGCAGATCCCAGGCTTCCTTCATAACCACGTTGAAGGGATAGAAGTTGTCGGTCTCGCTGACCTCTTTCATTTTCTGGAACACTTCATAATATCCGTCCATGGTGGGCTCGATGCTCTTGTAATCGATGCCGGCCTTTTTCAGCAGCGTGTTGTTCAGCGCCACCACCCGGTGAACTTCCTTCTTGTTGAAGCCTGCGTAAACCTTTCCGTCGATGGTGATGTCGTCCCACTCGCTCTGATCAATGTTGTTGGAAAGGATCTCGGAGTTCTTCACATAATCGGTGATGTCCAGCAGCGCCTCCTGATCCACCAGGCTGGCGTACTGGCTGGCGCCCACATAAATCAGGTCATACACCTCGCCGCCGCTGAGCTTCTGCATCATCACCTGATCGTAATCGGAAGCCGGCTTTTCCATCTCTATGTCCAGGCCGGTGGCTTCTTCCATAGCCTGCTCGAAAAGCTGCATCTCCTCATCGTCTTTTCCTCCGGTAACACTCACCAGCATCTTGACGGTTCCACCGGCAGATTCCGTATTCGCCTCTTCTCCATCCTCTGCGGATGCATCCTGCGCTTCTGTGGAATCCCCTGTACTCTCTGCACTCTCCTGCGCGGAAGTATCAGACCCGGAATCCTGTCCGTCACTGCTGCCGCAGGCGGTCATGGTTCCCATCATCAGAACCGTTGTCAGAAGCATGGCACAGACTCTTTTGAATTTCATACACGTTTTCCTCCCTTTTCTCTTAGGATTTGTAAGTTTATAATAATATACTTTTTATTCTTTGTAAACAGTATATTATATTTTTATCAGTTTCCACTAGTTTTCAACTTCTGTTTTGTGGAAAATTACCGAAACTTTCTTCTCATAAGCCCTCCTTATTTTCTGTCTATTTCCCTTGACTTCACGGATATTGTAACATTTAGCGTATTCTCCATCTATCATAAAAAAGTAAGGATCATGTTAAATATATTTAATCATTTAAAATATACTTTATTCCAAAATATACTTTTATCTAAAATCGCGGATCTCAGAAATTTTTCTTCTCTCCGCCTGCGTCCCGGGCTTTCCCATCCGGCGCCAGCTGCCCCAACACGATCGGATAGAAGAAGATTCCTTCCCCTATCCGATCACCGCGATACCTCGCTCATCTCGCGGCATTGCCGCTCGATGACCGTTGCCCGTCGGATGTCCGCTCGTGCAAGCACGGCGGCCGGTCTACGCTCCGCTTCGGTCGGTGCTAAACACGTGCCACTGGCACGCAGCACCCTCCGGGCTTATCGCGCAAAAATCCGGAAAGGATCCTCCCTCCAAAGGATCCTTTCCGGATTTCTCCTGTCAGTTATTTTCTGTTTCTGTGCCGGGGCGCATACCGGCGGAATCACCCGCTCTGCAGCATTTTGGCCTTCCGGCTCTCCGGGCCCTCCCGGAAAATCCCCGGAATCAGGTAATTCTCCTTTTCCAGTTCTTCCCCCCGGATCTTTTTCAGCAGCAGATCCATGGCACAGTCTGCCATCTTCTTTTCATCCTGCTTCACATGGGTCAGACGGTACTGGCCGCTGCCGATATAATTTTCGTCAATACAGCACACCTCTATGGCTTCTTCGCAGGCCAGTTCCCTGAGCGCTGCGGTCACCTCCAGAGCTACACCATATTCCGCGCAGACAATTCCGTTCAGGCTTCCCTTCCAGGTCTTCAGGTACTGGCGGATCTGTTCTCTGTAAACTTCCCCGTACACCTGAAAGGGGTTTTCATAGTTCAGATAGGGCAGGCGACATTCCGGGCAGGGAATCAGGCCTTCTTCCTCCATCCCCCGGTAAAATCCCGCTCTTCGCTCAATCAGCGTGGAGGTTCCCACTTCCTCCACCGTCACCAGGGCAATCTGTTTCCTCCCCTTTTGGGACAGGTAGCGCACCAGCTGCCGCATGGCTTCCTCACCGTCGGTGCGCACGGAGGCCACCGCAATGCCCTCCATCTTTTTATCCACCAGCACCACCGGAAAATCCTCCAGCACCAGCCGCAGAATCTCCCGGCTGTAATGTCTTCCATGCGCCGGCATGATCAGCATGCCTTCCACGCCCAGGCCGGTCAGACAGCGGATCGCCTCCGTCTCCAGCTTCCGGTCTCCATAGGAAAAGCACGGAAATAACCGGTAGCCCTCCTGCCGGGCAATCCGTTCCATCTCATACATCAGTTCCTGGCCGAAGCTGGAACTGATATGCTCAAAAATCGCTCCGATCAGAGGCTGGCCCTTTTTCTGCGCCGCCGCGCTTTCCTGCCGCTCCTCCTCCCCGGTTATGAAACTTCCTTTTCCCCGCACCCGCCGGATCAGATTCTCCCCGGCCAGCATGCTCAGCGCTTTTTTCACCGTAATGGCGCTGACCCCGTAAGACTGAGACATCTCCTGCTCCGGCGGCAGCTTCTGTCCCGCGCGCAGCTCCCCTTCCTGAATCTTTTTCCGCAAATCCTCATAAACGGTTCTGTACAAATACTGTTCTTTCTGCATTTTCCGAAACCTTTCCGCCATTTATTTCTTTCATTATAAAGATTTCCGAAAAAATTGTAAATACCGTAAAATATATTTTGTTTGTAAATGATATATCTTCTCTGCGTGTTTTACTGGTAATACGCCTCCAGCACCTGCCGGATCTTGTCCACCACATAGCCGCTGCCGCCCCGGTCCTTCACATCTTCTATCATGCTCACCAGCAGCAGCGGATTTTCCGACTCTGTGGTATACACATTGAACCATCCCAGCTCCGTTCCGGTGGTATCGTCCTGGGAATCCTTAATCTCCGCCGTTCCCGTTTTCCCCGCCAGAGACAGACCCTCGATCCTGGCTCCGTGGCCGGTGCCGTTTTCATCTTCAATCACCTGCACCAGCATATCTTCCACCGTCTGTGCCACCTCCGGGGTAAATACCCCTTCCTTCCACCAGGAGGTTTCTGTTCCGGAAATCAGATAGGGCAGCACCATATTTCCGTCATTGGAAAATGCCGAATAGATGGACGCCATATGCAGCGGGTTCACCAGCATTTCTCCCTGGCCGTAGCCGGAATCTGCCAGCTGGATCTCCGAGGCAAATCCTTCCCCGTTGCTGTACTGGGAGGCTGTCAGGCCGAAATCAAAGGGCATCTCTTCCTCGAATCCCAGGTCTTCCAGCTGCCCGGCCAGCGTGTCCGCTCCGATTCTCAGCGCCGCTTTGGCAAAATAGATGTTGTCTGAGAGAATCATGGCCTCCTCCATCACCGCATTCTGGCAGGGGTGCAGGGTGGTGATATAATAATCCCCCCAACTGGCGTCCTTCTGCCAGCGGTCGCCGTCCGCCCCCAGATCCTCCTGAGTGGTCAGCGCACCCGTATTCAGGCCGATGGCCGCAATCACCGGTTTCAGCGACGACCCGGGACACCAGACCGCCCGGAACCGGTTCTGCATGGGGCTTTGCTCATCCTGGCTGATGGCGTCCCACTCCGCCTGGCTCATGCCCCGGACAAACAGATTGTTGTCATAGCCCGGCGTACTCAGAAGCGCCAGCACCTCCCCGGTTTGGGGATGAATGGCCGCAGCCGTACCCTTGTCATCCTTCATCTGATCATACAGAAGCTGCTGCAGATGGGCGTCGATGGTCAGATGGATCTCCTCCCCGTCCTGCTTCGGCAGAACCGCAATCACCTCTTTGGTCTCCCCATTTTCATCCACAATGGAAATGGTGTAACCGTCGCTGCCCTTCAGCTGCGTCTCATAAAGACTTTCCACCCCGCTTTTTCCGATGACACTGGAAGCGGAATATCCTTCCCCCGCGTGTTCCTCCAGCTCCTCCGCAGTGATATTCTGCACATAGCCCACCAGATGGGAGGCCGCCTCCGCCAGCGGATACACCCGCACCTCCACATCGGAAATCATCACGCCGGGGATCTCCAGCATCTGCTGCTGCAGCTGCCACAGGGCCACGGTTTCCTCATCCGCCTGCCCGGAGGCAATCTCCGTGTCATAAACCTTTTCCATGGTTTTCAGGGGTACAAAGCTGTCCTCCTGCACCCAGGAAGCATCCAGCTCCTCCTGAATATCCTCCACCGTGGTTCCCAGAAGATTGGCCAGCGTCTCCAGATCCGCCGTGGGATCCTCCGCCATCTTCCCCGGCACCAGCCCCACGGAAGAAGCCAGGCCGGGCCCCGCCAGCATCACGCCGTTACGGTCATAAATGCTTCCCCGCTCGGCCTCATCCCTGGAAACCCGCACCGTATCCGAGGCTGTCAGATCGGCAAAAATCATGGCGTCCGTCCATTCCAGCCGGTATTCCCCCTCTTCTTCCGTGTAAACGGCCTCGTTGGAAAGACTCAGCGGCCCGGCCACCGTGTCCATGGAAATGGTATAGGGAATCACCACCTGCCCGTCTTCCCCTTCCCGGCGTTCTTCAGAAACTATTTCCAGATTTTCCGCTTCGATTCCCTCATAAATCTTCTGATTCCGCTCCACAAACCGCTCCTGATCCACTGCCTGGCGGCTTTCGGCAGAGAGCTGGCTGTACATGGCCTCATAGTCTCCCTGGGAAATGGCGCGGAAATACGCCGTCAACAAATGTTCCGGCTGCTCCGTCTCCTCCCGCAGATTCAGATAAAGAAAGGTTCCCGCTGCCGCCGCAGCCGCCACGGCCAGCAGTGCCGCCCCCGCAATCACCAGTTTTTTCTTTCTATTCTTCAATGGTATGCCCCCATCTCTTCTTTAATATATAAATGTATAATGTCTCTGCCTTCCGGCCTTCCATTGTTTCCACAAGTCTATCATGGAAAGCGGTAAATAACAATTATTTTTTGATGATTTCTCCTTATGTCTCCGCATCGCGGAGCAGTTGAAGGCCGAACCGTTGCCATCCTTTCCACAATTTAGCAGCCGCTGATCTCCCGTTTTGCCTTGACATCCGGACCTTCCTGTTCTATAGTTATATACGAACACAAGTTCGATTTTATTTGCGTATTGGAGGTGTTTGCCGTGTTGAAAAAGCGTCATCCTGTTGAACGGATCTATGTGAGCGTCGCTTCCTGTTTTGACTCCACCGGCTATATGCAGCCGGTCTCCATCACCTGGAGCGACGGACGTACCTTTCCCATCGAAGCGGTCCGGGACTACCGCCCTGCGGACTCTTCCGCCTCCTGCAGCGACTGCTACACCGTGGTGATCCACGGCCAGGAAAAGCACCTGTATTTTGAGCGGACAGATCCCCTGTTCCGGGGCCGGGTGGGGAGATGGTTTGTGGAAAAAGGAGGCACCCGCCCATGAGAACATATCTGGCCATCGATCTGAAATCTTACTACGCCTCCGCCGAGTGTGCCGCCCGCCATCTGAACCCGCTGACCACCAATCTGGTGGTGGCAGACACCTCCCGGACGGAGAAAACCATCTGTCTGGCCGTGTCCCCCTCCCTGAAAGCCTATGGGATCCCGGGAAGGGCACGGCTGTTTGAGGTGATCCAGCGTCTCCGGGAAGTCAACCGGCAGCGGCTGAACAACGCCATCCGAAACGGCACGGCCCTGACAAAAGACGGCCGCCCAACCCTTGGCGCTCCCTCCTTCGACGCGGAGGCGCTGCACAGGGATCCTCTCCTGGAGGTATCCTATCTGGCCGCCCCTCCCCGGATGGCTTATTATATGAAGGTATCCTCCCAGATCTACGCCATCTATCTGAAATATGTGGCCCCGGAGGACATCCATGTCTACTCCATCGACGAGGTTTTCATGGATGTGACGCCCTATCTGGAACACTACCGGATGTCCGCCCACGACCTGGCAAAAACCATGATCCGGGAAGTTTTATATGCCACCGGCATCACCGCCACCGCCGGCATCGGCACCAACCTCTATCTGGCAAAGCTGGCCATGGACATTGTGGCCAAACACACACCGCCGGACGCGGACGGCGTCCGCATCGCCCGGCTCACCGAGGAATCCTTCCGCTACCTGCTGTGGGATCACCGGCCCCTGACGGATTTCTGGCAGACCGGCCCCGGCATCGCCAAACGGCTGGAGCGGCACAACATCCATACCATGGGAGAACTGGCCCGGGCCAGCATTTCCGATCCGGACATGCTCTATAAGGAATTCGGTGTGGACGCGGAGATTCTCATCGACCACGCCTGGGGCGTGGAACCCTGCGGGATGCGGGAGATCAAAGCTTACCGCCCCGCCGCCAACAGCATCTGCGAGGGCCAGGTACTGGCCTGTCCCTACGAAATGTCAAAAGCCAGAATCATCGTTCTGGAAATGGCCGACAGCCTGGCCTACCAGCTGTGTGACAAGGGCATGGTCACCGATTCCCTGACGCTCACCGTGGGTTACGACCGGGAAAACTGTGACAACGGCTCCTACCACGGCGAGATCCACATCGACCACTACGGCCGCAAAGTCCCCAAAGGCGCCCACGGCACCGTGCGGCTGGATTCCCCCACCAATCTGGCCAGCCAGCTGGGACAGGCTTGCGCCGACCTCTTTGACCGGATCGTCAGTTCCGACCTGCTGGTGCGGCGCATCACCATCACCGCAGGACGGGTGGTGAAGGATGAAGGATTCTGGCAGTATGATCTTTTTACGGATACCAGACAGCTGGAAAAAGAGAAACGGCTGCAGGACGCCATGCTGGGCATCAAAAAGAAGTTTGGAAAAAATGCCGTACTGAAAGGCACCAGCTATCTGGACGGCGCCACCATGCGGGAGCGGAACGGACAGATCGGCGGGCATAAGGCGTGATTTCGGGAGGATAAGGATATGGATTACAAAAATTCAAAGGAAGGGCTGACTGTTCAGAGAAAATACGCGGATCTTCTGCCCCTTTCTCCGCCGGAGCCTTCTTTCCGCCACCCCCGGATGCCGGTGGACAGCCGGGCCAAAATTTTCTCACCTTTTGCCGCTCTTCGGGGATATGAGGAGGAAATCGCCGAGGAAGGCCGGAAACGGACACTGGTACCGAAGCGGATCCTGTCGGAGGAGGATATCGGGACGCTGTCGGATCTGCTTATGCAGGTACGGAAAGGGATGCGGGTGACGATACGGTATTTTCGGGCGGAAGGCATGGACGCGGAAGGTATGAACACAGGAGCATCGGCGGATGCGCCCATGGGAACTTATGAGGAAGTGACCGGCACGGTGACACGCCTGGAGCCGGCCGGACGGTGGCTGCGGGTGTTTGACGGAGAGGGGGAAGTGGAGATTGGGTTTGATGATCTGGATATGGTGACAGGGGATGAGATTGTGGGGGTGGAGGAATTTTGGGGGATTGGGGAGTGAGGGCGGACTTGCGCCATGCTTCCTGATACCTGCCGGATACCCCGAATTGCATAATGGAACCGACAGACTGGCGAAAAATCATTTCTGTCTGCCGGTTCCATTTTTTATACTCAAAACTTTTTATCGCTGTTCTGATGGATTGTTTTTCCTGACGTTATTCTGAAAGCTGGTTGATCAGTTCCTGTATCACCTGCTCATCTTCGTCCAGGTCGGCAGCTATCTGGGCAATTGATTTCCCATTATCTCTTTTCTTCCGGATGATACGAAACAGGAATGCCTGACCATCAGCCTGGCCATCCTTATATGCCTCCTCCCTCTCCATTCTCAGATGTTTCTCCGCATCGTATTCATAGATACTCACTTTCATCGCCTCCGATCGATTCCAGCGCAGAAATTCCTCCAGGATCCCCTCCCGGATGCATCCCTTCATTGCCTGCTAACAGTATAATATGGAATACGATATTTGGCAAGAAAAAGAGCATAAAATATTTGTGAATTTTTACATTTATTTTTCGTATATGCATTTTATATATTTGCAATACGGTAATGCAAGCTTACTGCAGCGCATACAAAACAGTCTGCGTATCACTTATCAAAAAAGAACCCGCCATTCCAGACGAGTTCATTTTTGATAACATACAGCCCCAACTTATCCGGCACTGTCTCTTCACATTGTAACAGCTCAGCCTTCCGGCTTCACTGTCACAAAAATGTCTCTGCGCTGTTTACAATTTCTTTTTCTTCCATTTCTGCGGTTTCTCTGTCCTCTGCGCTGACAGAAATGTACAGCTTCAGCTTCGGCTCTGTACCCGAAGGACGTACCACCACAGAGCAGTTGTCCTCCAGCAGGAATTTCAGCACATCGGACTTAGGCAGGCCGTCAATTCCGGACGCATAGTCCAGAAGCTTCTCCACCCTTTTCCCGCCAAAGCTGTCCACACCACTGCGGAATTTCTGCATGATGGCCTGCATTTTCACGAATCCCGCACTGCCCTCGAACGTATAGCTGTGCAGCGTATTCAGACAATATCCGTAAGTTTTATACAGTTCCTCCAGCTTATCCGTCAGGGTGATTCCACGGCTGGCATAATAGCTGAACATCTCACAGATCATATATGCGCCGTTGACCCCGTCTTTATCGCGGACATAGGTGCCGGTCAGATAGCCGTAGCTCTCCTCAAATCCAAAGATATAGCTGTCTGCCTTCCCCTGCTTTTCCAGTTTTCCGATCTGCTCGCCGATGAATTTGAATCCGGTCAGCACATTGACGGTACGCACGCCATAGTGTTCCGCGATCTGCTCTCCCATATCCATGGTGACAATGGTTTTCACCATGACCGGATCCTCCGGCATTTTCCCGTGTTTTATCCGCTGTTGGCAGATATAATCCAGCAACAGCAGGCCCACCTGATTGCCGGTGAGCAGCTCATATTCACCCAAACGGTTTTTCACCGCAATCCCCACACGGTCGCAGTCCGGATCGGTGGCGAGCATAAGATCCGCATTGCACGTTCTGGCATACTCCATGCCCAGGGCCATGGCCTCTCTGATTTCGGGGTTGGGATACGGACAGGTAGGAAAATGGCCGTCCGGCTGTTCCTGTTCTTTTACCACAGTGATATTGGTATATCCCATCTCCCGCAGCGTCCGGGTCACCGGCTTCAGCCCGGTTCCGTTCAGAGGGCTGTACACAATGGCCACATCCTTATTGACTTCCTCACCAAACAGAACCGACTGGTTTTTAACCGCTTCCACAAATGCAGTATAAACTTCCTCCGAAATATACCGGATTTCACCGGCTGCCGCAGCCGCGTCAAAATCACCGGTTCTGACGTCGGAGAAGATGTCCAGTTTCTGAATCTCCGCGAGAATTTCCCCTGCCGCCTCCGTTGTGATCTGGCAGCCGTCCGGGCCATACACCTTATATCCGTTATATTTACCGGGATTATGGGAGGCGGTGATCATCACGCCCGCACAGGCATTCAGATACCGGACGGCAAAAGATACCGTGGGCACAGGCATCAGCTCCGGCCAGATATGAACCGTTACGCCATTGGCCGCAAAAACCTCCGCAGCCACTTTCGCAAACAGATCGCTTTTGATGCGGCTGTCATACCCGATCACCACAGAAGGCCGGGACAAATTCTTTTTCAGATAATCTGCCAGCCCCTGCGATGCTTTTGCCACTGTGTAGATATTCATCCGGTTGGTGCCCGCCCCGATCACTCCGCGAAGGCCGCCGGTGCCAAAAGACAGATCACGGTAAAAGGCATCTTCCCTTTGGCTCTCATCCATCCGGCGCAGCTCTTCGGATACCTCTGCGTCGGATGTGGCCAGCTTCAGCCAGCGTTCATACTCTCTTTTTATCTCCATTGCACTTCTCCTTCTCACACTCCCAGCTTTCGTGCCGCCCACAAAATCCCATGGGCAGAGCTGTTGCAGCAGATTTCCCCACGCATTACCATCTCCACCGCCTGTACCAGGGGCACCACCAGCACCTCCAGTTCCTCCGTCTCGTCCAGTTTCTGTTCACTGACCTTGCGGCAATGTTCCGCAAAATAGATATGCATCTGATTGGTGAGCTTTGCAGAACTTTCCACTGTAGCTCCGATATACTGCCAGTTCTCCGAAATATAGCCGGTTTCCTCCAGCAGTTCCCGCCGGGCCACCTCCAGCCCGTCCGTTTCCCCACGCTCAAAGGTTCCCGCCGGAATTTCGATAAGATCCCGGTCATAACAGTAGCGATATTCCTTTTTCAAAAGGATATTCCCCGCATCATCCAGGGCCACAATCGCAGCCGCATCATTGATGGTAACCGTATAGAAATCATCGATACGGCATCCATTGGGAAGCTCCACCGAATCTCTGTGCACCTGGGCCCAATGGGTATCCACCAGCGGTTCTGAGTGTATTTTTCTCCATTTTCTCATAGAATCATCCTCTTACATCCAGAAACTGGGCCTGTCCGTGAATACGCAGCATCACGGAATCTGCCGGTACGAAAATACAGTCTCCCTCATAAAAAATGATCTCCGTATTTTCAAACCGTATCATCCCGCAGCCGTTGACACAAAGCAATACCCGAAATGACACCGCGTCCGCCCGATAATGAACCTTCTGCCGCCGTTCCGTATTGACAATCATCCGGTAAACTTCAAAATACCGGCAGCGGCAAAGCAGTTCGGAAGCGACGCCCTGCCGGTATTTTAAAACCCGCAACGGCTGTCTGGGCTCGGCGCTGCTTTGCAGATTGGCCACCTGCAGAGCCTTATCCACATGGAGCTGTCTTTTCTTTCCGTCCTTTCCCACCCGGTCATAATCATACAGCCGGTAAGTGAGGTTGGAATTTTCCTGTATTTCCGCCACCAGGGTCCCCGCCCCGATGGCATGGATGGTTCCCGCTTCGATGAAAAACAGATCGTCTTTTTTCACCGGAACCTTCTGGAGGATTTTTGTGACAGAACCCTCACGGATCATCTGCCGCATCTGCTGCTGGCTGGCGCTGTACCGAAGGCCGTAAATCAGGCTGGCGTCTTTTCCCGCATCCAGTACATACCACATCTCTGTTTTCCCCCGCTGACCATTTTCATGCTCCCGTGCGTAGGCATCGGTGGGATGTACCTGGACCGACAGATCCTTTTTCGCATCAATAAATTTGATCAGAATGGGGAGCTCCGATTCTCCGGCATGACGGGATCCCAGATAATCCGGATGGGCCCGGATCACATCAGCCAAGGTCTCCCCGTCAAAGCTTCCTCCGGAAACATAGCTGGGTCCGTCCGGATGGGTGGAACACTCCCATGTTTCCGCCAGCGGGTACATCTCTATACCTTTTTCAAATTCATCATTCAATCGTCGTCCGCCCCACAGGTAATCTTTCCCGGAGGGCCGCAGCAAAAACGGATTATTCACGATTCCTCACCCTTAATATTCCAGTTCAAATTTCTGTTTGTCGTGGACATTGATATCCTCGCCCAGCTGTACTTCAATAAGCTTCAGCTCTGTCTGCGCAATCACTGTATGACGGCAGCCGGCAGACATGGTGATGACATCCCCGGGATTTACTGCCTGCTCAAATCCATCCACAATCGTCTTCCCTTCACCGGAAATCACCACCCAGACCTCATCCCGGTTCCTGTGACTGTGATAATTCATACGGTGTCCGGGATTCAGCGTAACCTTGATGGTCATGGATTTCGTTTCCACATCAAGCACCCGGAAGCTGCCCCAGCTCTTTTCCGCAAACATCACCTGCTGTTCAAACTGATCCACATAGGGCTTAATATAGGAACTCTGCTCCTTGTCGGAAACCAGGATCCCCTCCGGCGATGCGGAAATCACCACATCATGCAGCCCCATGGCCAGCACCGGCACATCCATCTCATTGACGATGTGGACTCCCGTACAGGTTTCATTCAGCACACCTTTTCCCACCACGGATTCCTCCATGGCCTCCGTCAGCGTATTCCAGGTGCCCAGATCCTTCCACTGACCGGAAAAACGCTGTACCTGAATCTTCTCTTCCTTTTCAACCACCGCATAATCAAAGGAAATTTTCGTCAGCGTCTCATACCGGGAAAACAGCTCATAATAATCCGTATAATGGATCAGCTCCCGTGCCTTGTCCAGCACATATTTCAGTTTATAGGCAAATACGCCGCCATTCCACAGCGCCCCCTGAGCAATATACTGTCCGGCCACATCCGCCGTGGGCTTTTCCTTGAAGGTTCTGACAGCCGCTGTATGCTCCGCGCTTTCCGGAATAATATAGCCGTACTTTTCACTGGGATAGGTAGGTTCAATTCCCATCAGAACAAGATTGGCTTCACCCTTCCCGGCCTGTGCGGCCAACGATTTCAGCGCCTCAAAATACGCATCCTCCACATAGGGATCCACCGGGCAGACCACCACCGCCTCTTCCGGATCCACATGCATCACATCCGCAAGATAGGCAGTGGCCAGTGCAATGGCCGGAAAGGTATCCCGGCGGCACGGCTCCACGGAAATCCCCACATCGTCCCCCAGCTGATTGTGGAGCGCTGACACCTGTGTTTTACTGGTGGCAACGGTTATGACTGCATCACTGTCCGCCTTCTTAATCTGACGATAAACCCTCTGCACCATGGATTCGTAGGTGCCGTCCTGGCATCTGAAAATTTTGATGAATTGTTTGGAACGAATATCATTGGACAGCGGCCAGAGACGTTTTCCGGACCCGCCGGACAGTAAAATAATATTCATACGGCATTCTCCTTGTACTCAAACTGTAATCTCACTATCTTTCCGCTCTCATGGGATTATGCAGGAAATCCTCATAGGACAGGCGGATCCCTTCCTCCAGCTCAGTCTTATAAGTCCAGCCCAGCCGGGTGGCCTTGGACACATCCAGCAGCTTGCGGGGCGTACCGTTGGGTTTGGAAGTATCCCACTCGATCCTGCCGGTATAGCCCACAACCTTGGCCACCAGCTCTGTCAGTTCCCGGATGGTCAGTTCCTTGCCGGTTCCGGCATTGACCGTCTCATTTCCACTGTAATGATTCATCAGGAAAACGCAGAGATTTGCCAGATCATCCACATACAGGAACTCCCGCAACGGAGAGCCATCACCCCAGCAGGTAACCACCTCTCTCCCCTCCACTTTGGCCTCATGGAACCGGCGGATCAGGGCCGGAAGCACATGACTGTGGGTGGGATGGTAATTGTCATTGGGGCCGTAAAGATTCGTGGGCATCACACTGATATAATCAGTGCCATACTGCCGGTTCAGAAATTCACAGTATTTCAGGCCGCTGATCTTCGCCAGGGCATACGCCTCATTGGTCTTCTCCAGCTCCCCGGTAAGCAGGCAGCTCTCCTTCATGGGCTGGGGCGCCATGCGGGGATAAATACAGGAAGATCCCAGAAATTCCAGCTTCTTGCAGCCGTTCTTCCAGGCGGCATGAATCACATTCATCTCCAGAATCATATTGTCATACATGAAATCCGCCAGGGCAGACTCATTGGCCACAATACCGCCCACCTTGGCCGCCGCCAGGAACACGTATTCCGGCTTCTCCTGGGCAAAAAAGGCTTCCACCGCCTCCTGCCGGGTCAGATCCAGTTCTTTATGGGTACGGGTAATAATATTGACATATCCCTGCCGCTCCAGTTCCCGGACAATGGCGGAACCCACCATTCCCCGGTGGCCTGCCACATAAATCTTCGCATCTTTCTCCATCATATTTCCTGCGCCTCCTTCATGGCTTTCTCCCGTTTTGCCAGCATCCGGTCATGTTTTGCCATGATCTCCACCAGCTGCTCATAGGTGGTCTTCTGGGGATTCCAGCCCAGAACCGTCCTGGCCTTGGTGGGATCTCCCCACAGATTGTCCACATCGGTGGGCCGGAACCAGGCCGGGTTGACACATACCAGCATTTTCCCGGTTTCCGCGTCATACCCTTTCTCCTCCAGCCCGCATCCTTCCCAGCGGATGGAAATACCGTTGGCCGCAAAGGCTTTCTCCGTAAAATCCCGGACCGTATGCTGCACACCTGTGGCAATCACGAAATCCTCCGGCTTCTCCTGCTGCATGATGAGCCACATACATTCCACATAATCTTTGGCATATCCCCAATCTCTCAAAGAATCCATGTTGCCCAGCTCCAGATGATCCTGCAACCCCTCCGCAATCCGTCCGGCGGCCAGAGTGATTTTGCGGGTCACAAAATTTTCCCCGCGCCGCTCCGACTCGTGGTTAAAGAGAATACCGTTGACCGCAAACATTCCATAGGCCTCCCGGTATTCTTTGACGATCCAGAAGCCATACTGCTTTGCCACCGCATAGGGGCTGTAGGGATGGAAGGGGGTTGTCTCCCTCTGGGGCACTTCCTCCACTTTTCCATACAGTTCCGAGGTGGACGCCTGGTAAACCTTGCAGGTCTTCGTCAGACCGCAGACACGCACCGCCTCCAGCACCCGCAGAACCCCCAGAGCATCCACATCACCGGAATACTCCGGCGCGTCAAAGGAAACCTGCACATGGCTCTGGGCCGCCAGATTATAGATTTCATCAGGGCGAATCTCCCCTACCAGACGGATCAGGCCGGATGAATCCGACAGATCGCCGTCGTGCAGCGTAATCTGCCCCATCAGATGGTCAATGCGGGCCGTGTTGGAAATGGATGCTCTCCGGACAATGCCGTGGACCTCATAGCCTTTTTCCAGCAGAAACTCCGCCAGATAAGAGCCGTCCTGACCGGTGATACCGGTGATAAGTGCTTTTTTCATTCTTGTTATCCTCCGTTTCGTTTGTACATTATTTCTGTACATTATTTCTACAATATTTTGGTATTTGTTCTTCATAGGGTTCCGGCGAAACTATTGTATTTGGGATCGCCGGGGAATATTGTAGCAGGGATAACATTTGGATTTAATTCACAAAAATTGCTTTTATCTGTACGATGTTGGTTTTTTATGGGGGATTCTTATCACAACTGAAAAAAGCACCTGTCAGATTTCTCTGACAGATGCCCCTATACTTCCATTGCTGAACTGTTCACAGCCTGAATTTACAGATTCCATTACACCCGTGCAACCACATATCTCTCCGCATCTTCCTGGGTCAGTCCGAACCGCTTCCGGATGCGTTCGATGATCTGTGAATCTTTGTATCCTTCTTCACGAAGCATTCTACTGCGCCCTCGATGCCCTTTTCAATACCTTTTTCCATGCCCTTTTCAACACCAGTCTCAAAGCCCTCATTATATATTCCCTGACTCAGATTACACAAAGCTTCCACCTCCACTTCCAGTTCTGCTGTCATTGCTATGTGAAATTCTTCCCTCATCACCCGCTGCTTTTCCCGCACATCTGTCTGGCACGACAACAGCACGTTCATCAGGCGAAGAATTTGATTATCCACCGGCTCCCTGGCATCTCCCAGATTGATAATCAGAATCTCCATCAGATCGGAGTTCTTTCCGAAGGTATCCATTTCTCCAAAAACTGCTGTCTCACTCAGCGAAATCTTCTTAATGGTATTCTGTCGTTTCCTGGCCGGATCCGGGCAAAACCAGAGTAAGCGCTTTATAACCAACCGGATAGTCAAACTCTAACTTTTGTGAGATACTTCAAATACTTGGAGTAATTCACTTCCTATCCGGTTCTCGGGATTGCAAAAGCTACGCTTCAATCTCACATCTTTGGTCGCTGTTGCTGTACCTGGTTACTCCAAAATCTCACATTGAAGGAGATGAATCAAATGAGTACAACTTTAAATGATGAACATTGGTTAAATCTGATCACCCAGTGCAGATCCAGCGGGCTTACCGACCGTCAATGGTGCATAGAAAACGGGATCCCTTTCAGCACAT
>DVIN01000003.1 GCA_018711275.1 Candidatus Pullilachnospira intestinigallinarum | reverse complement strand
ACTTGGCAGGATGCACTGAGCCGTTACCTGAAAGAAATCGAGCAGTAAGAGGAGATAGAGAAGATGGGACAGATTAAAGTTGAGAAAAATGTAGGCGGCATCGAGGGCCTTTGTGTTATTGAGCCTGCTGTGCACGGTGATGCCCGTGGCTATTTTATGGAAACCTACAACGAAAAAGATATGAAGGAAGCAGGCATTGACGTTCATTTCGTTCAGGATAATCAGTCCATGTCCACGAAAGGCGTGCTGCGTGGTTTGCATTTCCAGAAGCAGTATCCGCAGTGCAAGCTGGTACGCGCCGTGCGCGGAACTGTGTTTGATGTCGCTGTGGATCTTAGAAGCAATTCCGAAACTTATGGTAAGTGGTATGGTGTGACTCTGTCTGCTGAGAATAAGAAGCAGTTCCTCATTCCGGAGGGATTTGCACACGGATTCCTTGTTCTGAGCGATGAAGCCGAGTTCTGCTATAAGGTTAATGACTTCTGGCATCCGAATGATGAGGGTGGTATGGCTTGGAACGACCCGGAGATTGGCATTGAATGGCCGGAACTGAAGGGTGAATACAAGGGAAGCGCAAGTGCAGAAGGCTATACGCTGGAAGATGGCACTGCACTGAATCTGAGTGATAAGGACCAAAAGTGGTTAGGACTGAAGGATACCTTTAAATTTTAATAGAGATTGGTAATAATAGCACCATAAGTATTACTTAAAGGCGTATCCACATAGGGAGGAAAGAACGCAGTAAGGGGAGAACATGAAAACAACATTACTTATCATGGCTGCTGGAATCGGTAGCCGTTTCGGAACAGGAAATAAGCAGTTGGAGCCGGTGGATGATGCTGGACATATCATTATGGACTACTCAATCCATGATGCGATTGAGGCTGGCTTTAACCATGTAGTATTTATCATCCGCAAGGATATCGAGAAAGAATTCAAAGAGGTCATTGGTGACCGTATTGCATTTATCTGCTCGTCTCATAATGTAACTGTAGATTACGCTTTCCAGGATATCAACGACATCCCGGGAGAACTTCCGGAAGGCCGTACAAAACCTTGGGGAACTGGACAGGCCGTGCTTGCAGCGAAGGACGTAATTAAAACTCCGTTTATCGTCATTAACGCAGACGATTACTACGGCAAGGAAGGCTTCAAGGCCGTCCATGAGTATCTGGTGAATGGCGGCAAGTCCTGCATGGCTGGTTTCGTTCTGAAGAACACGCTGTCCGATAACGGTGGTGTGACTCGTGGTATTTGTAAGAGGGATGAGGATAACAATCTGACCGAGGTTGTAGAGACAAAGAATATTGTGAAGACCGCAACCGGAGCAGAAGCAGACGGAAAAGTGATTGATGTTGATTCTCTTGTTTCCATGAATATGTGGGGGTTAACTCCTGATTTTCTGGATGTACTGGAAGAGGGCTTCAAAGAGTTCTTTGAGAAAGAAGTCCCGGGCAATCCTCTGAAAGCAGAGTATTTGATCCCTATCTTCATCGGTGAGCTATTAGAGCAGGGAAAGATGTCCGTAAAGGTTTTGAAGACTAACGACACCTGGTACGGAATGACCTACCACGAAGATGTAGCTTCCGTAAAGGAGAGCTTCCAGAAGATGCTGGAAAGCGGTGTGTACAAAGCAGACCTGTTCAGTGATCTGTAAACGACGATGAAAGAAACGATTGATTTACTCGGAAAGATACTCACAAACATCCTGACTGCTCTCTATGAGCCGTTTGGATTCTCGCTCTTGCTTTCTTTTCTTGCTATGTTTTTCTAACTGTATGCGTATGAATCTATTGGAGCAGGAAAAGGTTGGAAGATTGCCATGATGACATGGTATCAGAAATTCAAGGAGAGTGTGTTCTTTCGGAAACTATTCTTCCTGGCCTTTGTGACTTCACTTATTCTGTTCCGAACCCTGTTAAACCGTCAGCTGTGGATGAATCCTTTATCTGATGTTATGGGGGGCTGGGGCATCTGGGAAACAGTGAATGGCGAACAGAAGCTGACAACGGAGTGTATTGAGAATGTGATCATGATGGTGCCGTTTTCTGCCGTAGTGATGTGGACATTCGAAGAAAAGATAGGAAACGGCTGGAAGAAGATCCTGTGGCAAAGCGGAAAGATAGCATTTATCTTTTCGATAAGCATAGAGATGTTGCAGTTATTGATGCGGCTAGGAACGTTCCAGCTATCAAACATCTTCTATAACACAGTCGGCGGAGTGCTAGGCGGATTGATGTATTGTGCGGTGATGAAGGCGAGAAAACGTCTGTAAAAAGGGTTGAAATTGTGATATACTGGGAGTGGTAGCTCCCTACGCTGCTCGGATAAATCAAAAATCTTTTTGATAAATCACACACCTCTCCGTGGTGAGTAGCAGGCAACGACCTTATGGTCGGCGAAGATGTGATAATGATACGAAGATAAAGGGAGGGTAATTATGAATACTGTTTACGAGCAACTATTATATACAACGCTAAGAATAGAATGCAAAAACAGTGAAGGCAAAGTAACATCAATAGGAACAGGATTCTTGTTGTCTCGCCCTGTAGGAGAAAACCAATATAAATTGTATTTAATCTCAAATAAACATGTGTTAATTGGAACCCCCAATATTGCTATATCTTTCACGTGTAAAGAAAATGGGGAACCGAAACATGGGCATAAACAGGAGCTTAATCTTCAAGGTGTAGATCAAATTGTCAAAGGGCATCCCAATCCAAATGTCGATATTGCGGCAATGGATTGTACGGGGCTTTTTATTGCCATGGAAGATAAAATATACTATAAGTATGTTGATTATTCCATGCTTGCTGATTTTCATGAGCCAGAATTATCGGTTGCAGAGAATGTGTATTTTGTTGGTTATCCAGATGGTAGATATGATATGGCTAATAATCTGCCACTTATTAGAACGGGCATGATTTCAAGTCACCCGCAATATGATTTCAATGGACAGCCGGAATTTGTGATTGATGCACAAGTATTTCCTGGTTCAAGTGGGAGTCCTGTTTACATAGATTTGACATTCGAGAATTTTAAGAACGGACAAATTGTAGTTGGACAAAGAAAGTTGAAATTGCTTGGTATTGTTGCGATGACAATGATTCGGAATAATACATTGCAGGCAATCCCAACAGGAACGAATTATATTACGCAAGAGGTGCTGGGATTAGGAATTGTTTTTAAATCGACAGCGATTAAAGAACTTGTTGATTCGATGCCATTAAATTAAAAAAGGAAAGAGGTTATCACGATGCCCAGAACGAAAGGCAGCAAAAACCGTCCCAAAACCAATATCACCAAAGACTACGCATCCCAGATCGCAGAAAAGCAAGAGACTATTGCGTCTCTGAATACTGAAATCGCATCCATCACCGCCAACATTGACACTTTGAAGGCTGATTTGAAGGAGAAGAAGACTGCTCTGAAGAAGGCCGAAAAAGAAGTGGCATCTCTGGAAGCGAAGAAGGCAAAGGCAGATGCTAAGGCCGCTGAAGAAGCTAAGAAGACCGAAGCAGAGGCTGTACTGAAGAAGCTGCTGGCAAGTGGCATGAGCGCGGACGAGATCCTCGAAAAACTGAAATAAAACCATTGCCGTGTGGACAAACTGAACTCCAGAAGTTCACACGGTGTTTTTTGCAGGCTTCCGTATAGTTTATAACGAAAATAAAAGAAGAACAAAAATAAAAGAAATGGAGCGTGAAAAAAATGAACTTATCTAAAATACACCACATCGCGATCATCGTATCTGACTACGAAGTCGCAAAGGATTTCTATGTGAACAAGTTGGGCTTCTCTGTTATCAGAGAGAATTATCGCTCGGAGCGCAGGGATTGGAAGTTGGATCTTCGTGTCAATGAACTTACGGAACTTGAAATTTTCGCTGAGGAAAATCCTCCAAAGCGTGTGAACCGCCCAGAGGCCTGTGGCCTGCGTCACCTTGCATTTTGTGTAGACAGCGTAGAGCAGACAGTGAATGAACTGGCGGAGGTAGGCATTGAATGTGAGCCAATCCGCGTGGATGATTACACCGGCAAGAAGATGACTTTCTTCCACGACCCGGATGGACAGCCGCTGGAGCTGCATGAGTAAATGAAGAAAACAAGAAAACCAGGCGGTGGCCGGAAGAAGTTGAAGCCAGAGTACGATGCCGGGAAGAACCTGAAAGAGCAGCTGGATGCTGCTGTGGCACTTTATGATTCTGAGATGTCCTTGCAGGCCATCGGTGAAGAACTGGGATTAAATCCAATAAAGGTACGGAAGCTGCTCATCACAGCCGGTGTGTATGAATCAGATGTGGCGGAGAAGGTACAGGATACTTTCGAGGAGTATCGAGAAACACAAGACTATAAAACCGCATTGCTATCAACCGTAGCAGCCCTTGACCTCTCCAAAGCCTCCGTCACTTCGTACCTGCCTTATCAGAAAGGTGTGTACTTCCCAAGTACTGCATCAAAAGAGAAAATCAGTGTAGGAGCAGAGCGGCAGCGGAGATACAGAGCGATGAAGCGGTGGAAGGCTGATTCGACAGAAGAAAACTTCTGGAGCGTGGTTCTGGCCTATGCTGGTGTGAAATTCAAAACCTACTCTGGGTTGCCATTCACTTACGAAATTAAAAAAGGCAAGAATGGCGAGTACACAAAAGAGCTGTGGATCGACCGCCGAGAGAAGAGCAAAAGTCTAGCGTGGAGTTCAGTGCTGCTGGCGCTGAAGAATATTAAAGGAGAAGTGGTAGACCGCCCGAAAGCTCTGGGCGATATCCGGGGCGTGACTTACATATACGGAATGTTCTACCGGTTTGGGCTGATTGATGTGCCGGACGAGATAAAGGAGAAGATGGGCCATCCGAAAGACCGCAAAAAATAGGTTGCTATGTGCAAAAGTCTACGGTAATATGTGCCGTAACTGAGGATGTGAATCTCAGTTGGGAAGGATGGTAGTATTATAGAAAAATTGAAGGAAATGCTGGAGGAGTATTTGAAGAAAACAGAGCCGGAGTATTATCCGCCTGTAGAAAATCTGCTGGATCTGATCTACGAGCATTATACAGAGAAAAACCCAGTAGAGAAAAACACAGTTGCCGGGAAGGCAGCAAAGACCAAGGAAAAGGAACTGGAAGAGTGGCTGCGTGGGCTAGATGGTATGGATAGGTTGGTAGATGATTATATCGGAGATAAAATTCCGCTCTGGGAAAAAATCATGGACCGGCAGGGGACGGTGTGCTGTGCATGGGAGAAGACCGCCTTTGAGGAAGGTCTGAAAGTCGGGATGCGGCTGATGGTGGAAGCGTATAGTTTGTGACGGAAATAAAGTGAACTCCTGGAGTTCAAAAAAAGCCCTCGCTTGTTACGGCGAGGGCGTGTGTTCTTATTTTTCAGGCTTTTCAGCTTTTTTCTTCTTCGGTGCAATTTTGTGGCCGGAGTAGATTGCCATACCCATGCAGACCAGAGAGCCGCAAGCGAAATACTTGTGAGCCTGCATCAGCTTCTTGCAGCCTGTGTAGAAGCATCCTGCCATGCAGGCAAGTGCTCCGAGTGACCAATATTTATGTGCTTTCATTTTGTATGTCCTCCTTATCTTCTTTCTGTATTTTGAGCAATTCCTCGATTTCCGTTTTACTCGCCGGCCGTACTGCCTTTTTATTATCGTGTGCTACCGCTCCGCAGTCGGGGCATCGATCCGGCAGTTTCTCAGCAGAGAAGCAGTAGCGGCAGGAATCGCAAAAGTAGTAGTTCAAGTCATATTCACCCCAATCTCTAATATATCCTCAAACGCAATAATGGTCGGCAGCTCTTTGCCGGTATCATTTATAAATCCTGTGTAAATTCGTAGTTCTTTGTTTATCACATCCACAGCATCCAATACTCCGGCTACATTCTCATAGTAGCCGTCCGTGAAATATTTTATTGTGATCTCTTGACCTTTCCAAAGCTGGCTGATCTTTTGATTTAGAACTTCCTTGCCTTCTTCAGACAGCTCGATTCTGTTTCCTTTGAGGTGGTCTCTGCCCTCGGAAGCAATCTCATCCTCATAGCCTCGTAAGGCGGCAAACGGAGAGAAGATTTTAGCTCGATTTGACATCGGCATACGGGGATGATTATGTGGTGGCTCCGGGCGGGAGGCATGGAGGATTTTGCCATACTTACTTTGGACGGCCCTGCCTTCCGGTGTGTTCTTGTAGTCCATGTTCTCCTTACTTGGCCTTGTGGCCGCCTATTTGCTGATTTCTTTCTCTCATTGTTGCACTATCCAGATAGTTGGTTCCTTTTAGTACGGCGTTCTTGCCGAACTTCTTCTTGAGACCCAGCATCGCATTTTGCAGCTTTTTCTCTTTTTCCAACTTGGTTGTGTCCGTGAATAGGTCAACTTGGAAGAATCCCTCATCTTTGACCACACGGTTGGCAGCTATTGTGATCCGTCTTACCGTCAGGGTTTTATCAGCTATTCTCTCGAACAGCTCAGTTGTGGCAGAGATCAGGATGCTTCCGAGGTTGGTCGGATTAACCAGTTTTGTGCTGCCATGAGCACCTTTCGGAACAGTGCGGCCGTAGTGGTCAATGTGTACCGGACCTCTGTACTTGCCGCTGTCACAGATTTCACGGTCATAGTCCACATCCAGTGTCAGGCTGTCAGTAACCAGACCTTTGTCCGTCAACTGTAATACTAAGCTGTCAGCCATCTCCATGACAATGATTCTGGCTTTGTCATATGGGTAAGGGCAGGAGAGAACCTGTCCCTCGGAGATACTGTTGGTGCTGGGTTTGTAGGCTTTGATTTCTTTCATACCGCAGGGTTCCAGCCCCCAAGCATGATCAATCAGGAGTTCGGCGTCAACACCGAATTCCTTCTTCTATACCGACCGGTTACACTGTTCCAAATGACCGTACCAAACCCTGGGGAACCGGACAAGCTGTACTCGCAGCAAAGGATCTGATCCATGAACCGTTTGCTGTGATCAATGCGGATGATTATTATGGAAAAGAAGCATTCCGCAAGTTGCATGACTGGCTGATCTTGGATCACAATGATTCCGCGATTGCCATGGCCGGATTTATTCTGAAAAATACTCTTTCAGACAATGGCGGCGTCACCAGAGGTGTATGCAAGGTCGCGGAAGGTCATACTCATATCACGGATGTGGTGGAGACCAGTAATATTGTCAAAACCGTAGAGGACGGTATGATTGGAGTAGAAGCCAATGGAGCAAAACTGGATCCGGACTCCTATATATCCATGAATTTCTGGGGCTTTCCTGCGAAAGAGGGACATGATCCGGCGTTTCTTACCGTCTTAGAAGACAGATTTAAAGACTTTTTTGAAAAGGAAGTTCCGGCAAATCCACAGAAAGCAGAATACCTGCTGCCAACACTGATCGGCGGTCTGCTTAGAGATGGAAAGTGTACCGTGAAGGTGCTGGAGACCAAGGATAACTGGTTCGGTGTTACATACAAGGAAGATAAAGCTTCCGTGGTGGAGAGCTTTAAGAAGTTGATTGCGGACGGCGTGTACCGGGAGGAGTTGTATTCTGATCTGTAAAGCTCAGTATGCAGTTAGGCTGATAAACAGGCGAAATTGAAATGGTGAGTAGATTTCGCTTGTTTATATTGCTTGTAAAAATAGATTGACATGGAAAATATAGGAGAAAAGTAGATAGACATGAAAAATCTAAAATCCAATACAATACATAAACGAGGCCGCCCTCCAAAGAAAGATTATGATCCGGAAGTCTTGATGCAGGATCTGCTCGACACTGTGTCAGAGGTTTACCGTACTACCAGAGAAATCAAAGCCATAGCCCTGGAGCTGGACCTTCCGCCGGGTAAAGTCAAGAAGCTCTTGATCACCGGAAACGTTCTGACCTATCCGGAGATGAAGCAGATCCAGGACTTCTTGCGGCAGGGAAAAACCATGACGGAAATCCAGCATATGATGGGTCTCAGCTACTCCGCCCTGCACACATATCTGCCGTACAGTAAGGCGATCTATAAGATGTCCGAGATCAGCCAGAATGCGGAACGGGTTAAAACTTATAAAGCAAGAAAATCCGCTGTGACTACATTAATGGCAGCGCCTACACAGGGACATCTCTGGGACTGCATTGTTGTCTTTCAGAATTACCCGTTCCATACCGTTTCCGGCCTGCCTTTTTCTTATACGCTGAAGGCGGGAAAGAATGGTGAATACACAAAAGAGTTGTTCATTGACCGCCGGGAAAACAGCAAATCTCTGGCATGGAGTTCTGTGCGGATGGCGTTTGAGAGAGCATTGGAGCAGCAAGGCGCTGTATTTACCCGGCCCAAAGAATTGGCCGATGTCCGGGGCGTGAGCTACACTTTCAGCCTGCTATGGCGTTTCGGGATGATCTCAGTACCGGAGGAAATGGAGAAAAAGTTGAAAGGAAACCGGAAGTAAGCAAAGTCATCTATCCGGAAGAATTATACAATCCCAAAAAGATTACCTGTGGCTATGTGCCGAACAGTGTGATAAGATGTTTCCTGCATACAATTTCAGGAGGTATCAGCCGTTGGCGTTTTCTATATTTCTTGCTTTTACAATTCTTTGGTTTCTGTTTATGACGTATCTCTCCCACCAGGACGGGGAACACACCGGAAGAACCAGCCGGGAACTGGCGGAGAAGCTGTCGTTTCTGGATTCCGATATGAATATCCTGAACAGCAGACTGCGCCGTATGGCTCATGTGGTGGTGTATGCAGTGCTGGCAGTTCTTTTGGGAATCACGTTGAAGCTGAGCGGTCACTCCCCGTGGCTGACGGTCGGCGCCATTGTCTGGGCCTGGGCGGATGAGGCGACAAAGCCGCTGGTGCAGGGCCGCCACTTCTCCTGGTTTGATGTGGGACTGAATGTACTTGGGATTGTGATCGGAATGGTTATTGTGATATTTGTTTTTTGAGCTTACGATCTTTGCTCAGTTTCCGCTTTATTTTGGAAAGAAGTTTTTGCAAAACCGGGGCAAGGTAAATTCGTTTACCTGCCCCGGGTGTTTTTAGTAGATCTTTGAGAGCAGACATTATTCCCGTGCCGGAAAGGCCGCATATCATAGACGGATAATATCACCGGTTTAGCAAAAATATAAATTGCATATCATAAAAGATAATATAAAAATTCACAGATATTTTATACTCTTTTTCTTGTCAAATATCGTATTCCATATTATACTGTTAAAAAGCATGTTATTTCTTATCGTGTCATACAGATTTCATTTCTGATTTCCTGTCTGAAGTCACATCAGCCGGAACCTTTTCTTTATTCTTCCGGCATCCACAGAAATCTCAATGCTTTTCCACCTCAATCAAATCAGCAGTGAGATTTCTTAAAACGGCGGAACCGCTTTTTGGGGCGTATTCCATGGGATCCCTTCCATTCCTATGTTCATTCCTGTGTGGAAGGAAAATTGTCGGAAATCTCCTGCGCCACTTCAAAAGGAGGTTTTGCCTATGGTAACTGCCGCGACGCCCCGGAGCAGCACGGTCAACCGCCAGTACAAATCCAGCATCTTCGCCATGCTGTTCAGCGACCGAAGAGAACTGCTGAAACTGTACAATGCCGTGAACGGGACTTCGTACACGGACCCGGAGCTATTGACCGTCAACACGCTGGAGAATGCTATCTACATGGCGGTGAAGAATGATGTATCCTTCCTGATCGGAACCAGACTGTATCTGTATGAACACCAGTCCACCTGGAACCCAACCTGCCGTTGCGGAATCTGTTTTATGTATCGGATCTGTACTCTGCGATCACAGAGGAGAGGAATCTGTACAGTTCGAAGAAAATTCAGATACCGGCGCCGCATTTTCTGGTGTTTTACAACGGGGAAGAGAAGCACCCGGACCAGGTGGTGATGAAACTGTCGGAATTATATGAGAGCGCGGAAGAACCCCCGGAACTGGAGCTGATTGTGCATGTGCTGAATATCAATCAGGGACACAATGAAGCATTGATGAAAGCCTGCCAGCCACTGAGGGAATATGCGGCATATACGGCGAAAGTCCGTGAGAACATCAAAGCAGGTAGCTCACTGAGAGCGGCGGTGGAGCAGGCGGTGACGGGGTGTATCCGGGAAGGAATTCTGGAGGAATTTCTGCGCCGGAATCGATCGGAGGCGATGAAAGTGAGTATTTATGAATACGATGCGGAGAAGCATCTGAGAATGGAGAGGGAGGAGGCCAGAGAGGATGGCTACCGTAATGGCCAGGCTGACGGCTATCGCGAAGGTCAGGCTGATGGCTACCGTAATGGCCAGGCATTTTTGATTCGTATCATCCGGAAGAAAAGAGATAATGGAAAAACAATCCCTCAGATAGCCGCTGACCTGGACGAAGATGAGCAGGTGATACAGGAACTGGCGGAGCAGTTTCAGATAAAATAACTGTGGTATTTACCGGAGGCGATGATCCGCCGGCTGCAGGATAGGAGGAATCTATGACTGAGCAATACAAAATATATGAAGCCACTCTCACCGGCCCGGATCAGGGGAACCCGTATCGGGACATCTGGCTGAAGGCTGATTTTACCAACGATACGGAAAGTTTCTCCGTCAATGGTTTTTACTGTGGTGACGGTATCTATAGAATCCGTTTTATGCCCATGCGCCCTGGCCGTTGGAAGGCCGTCACCCATTCCAATGCGACTGCTCTTGATCAGGTGGAGCTGGTCTGTGACTGTGTGCCGGCGGAGGAAGGAAATCATGGCCGTGTACTCACGGAAAGCCAGGTAGCCCCCGGTGGGGATTTCCCCGGGCAAAACGATGAAAGACGTTTCCGTTTCGCTTACGAGGATGGAACCAGGTTTTGGCCCTTTGGCACCACCTGCTATGCCTGGATTTATCAGCCGGAGGAGATACAGGAGCAGACCCTTGCCACGCTGAAAAACTCCGGGTTTAATAAAGTGCGGATGTGCGTTTTCCCGAAGTTTTATACCTACAACACCGCAGATCCCCGTCTTGCGCCGTTTGAGGGAAACGCGGCAGAGGGTTTTGATTTCACCCGTTTCTGTCCGGCCTTCTGGGATAACCTGGAGCGGCGGATTCGTCAGCTGGACGAGCTGGGGATTCAGGCGGATCTGATTCTGTTTCACCCTTACGACAAGTGGGGATTTTCCAAAATGGATCCGGAGACGGATCTCTTCTATCTGAAATATGCGGTGGACCGGTTGTGTCATTTTAAAAATATCTGGTGGGCTCTGGCCAATGAGTATGATCTGATGCCCTGGAAAACGGAGGAGGCGTGGGAGCGGTTTGCCCGGGTGGTGATCGGCCGGGATTCCTACGGACATTTGCGGTCTATTCACAATTGCCTGACTTTTTATGATCATACCCGTCCATGGATCACCCATGCCAGTATCCAGCGGGTGGATGTGTATCGGACCGCGGAAAATGTCACCCGGTGGAGACAGCAGTATCAGAAGCCCATTGTGGTGGATGAATGTGCCTATGAGGGAAATATCAATTACGGCTGGGGGAATATCACCGGGGAGGAGATGGTGCGCCGATTCTGGGAGGGATGTATCCGGGGAGGCTTTCTTTCCCATGGAGAGGTATATGTTCAGTATCCCCAGATCTGGTGGGCCCATGGAGGAACGCTGCACGGGACGGCTCCGGAGCGGATTGCGTTTCTGAAAAAGATTATGTATGAGGCGCCGGGGGATGCGGCGCCGCTGGTCCTTACGCCCCAAAATCATGCGGAGAACTGGGATGTACCCTGCATGTGTACCGGAGATGGTTCCTGGTTCCTGTACTATTTCGATTTTATGCGTCCGGCATTTCGCACCTGGAAGCTTCCGGTGGGAGGCGTCTATGAACTGGAACTGATAGATACCTGGGATATGACAGTGGAAAAGCTTCCGGGAACGTACGAGGGGGATATTCGAATCGCGCTTCCGCAGAAGCAGTATCTGGCAGTGCGGATGAAACGGATAGCATGCAGGTAACAGAGGCGCTCTTTTTTGCATACACTATGGATAAGTGATGCAGGAGGCTTGCAGTATGGCATATAAGATAGTTCTGGATGCCGGTCACGGGGGAGAAGATCCCGGAGCCGTCTATAACGGCAGGCAGGAGAAGGATGATACGCTCCGGCTGACCATGGCGGTGGGTGATATTCTGGAGAGAAACGGTGTGGATGTGGTATACACCCGTACCACCGATGTGTACCAGACCCCTTTCCAGAAGGCAAGGATTGCCAATGAGGAGGGGGCGGATTTTTTCATTTCCTTCCACAGAAATTCCAGTCCCTCTCCCAACCAGTACCGTGGTGTGGAAGCTCTGATTTATGACAAATCCGGTATCAAGCTGGAGATGGCGGAGAATATTGTGGGAGCACTGGCAGAAGTGGGATTTAAAAATCTGGGAGTAAAAGAACGTCCGGGGCTGGTGGTGCTGCGGCGTACCAGGATGCCGGCGGTGCTGGTAGAAGCAGGATTTCTCAATACGGATGCCGACAATCAGCTGTTTGACGAGAAGTTTGACGAAATTGCCAGGGCCATTGCCTCGGCGGTTCTGGGAACGCTGGATCTGGAGACGGATACCGGCGAGACAGACGATGATATACAGGGAGAACCGGAGGATATGTTTTACCGGGTGCAGGTGGGAGCATTCCGGAACCGGCAGAATGCGGATAATCTGAATTATGAATTGGAGGCAAAGGGATATCCTTCCTTTATCATGGCCGGGGATGGCCTGTACCGGGTACAGGTGGGGGCCTTCCGCCAGCTGGACAATGCAGTGGCCATGGAACAGCGGCTGCGCAGGGATGGGTACAGTACGATGCTGACAACCCGCTGAAAACGGAGGCGGAAATGGCTGCAAAGGAGAAAAACATGGAAAATTACACGGAGTTTCTGAACAATTTTACGGATTTTATTTTCCCGGAGGATACTCCCGAACCGGCGGATGTGATTTTCGTGCCGGGAAACGGTTATCCTCAAATGGCGGAGCGTGCCGCTGCCCTCTGGAGGGAGGGGTACGCTCCGTTTGTGCTGCCCTCCGGAAAATACAGCGTGACGCTGGGACATTTTTCCGGGGTTGCGGCCAATGCAAAACGGTATCCGGGACCCTACCATACCGAATGGGAGTTCCTGGCGGATGTGCTGTTGAAAAACGGGGTGCCCCGGGAGGCGATACTGAAAGAAGATCATGCCACTTACACCTGGCAGAACGCGCAGTTTTCCAGGCAGGTGACGGACCAGGCCGGGATTTCGGTGCGGAAGGCGATCATCTGCTGCAGGGCCCATCATGCCCGCCGCTGTCGGATGTACTATCAGCTGGAGTATCCCAACGCCAGGATTCTGATCTGCCCTTCCAAAGATACGGGGGTGAACCGGGACAACTGGTATCGGTCCGGGGAGGGCATCGACGCTGTGCTGGGAGAAATGGAGCGCTGCGGCGGACAGTTTCATCAGATTCTCCGAGAGCTGATGAATGCCTGAGGAAATAAGGACAGAAAAAAGGAAGGAATATGCCCGGGTGAGGCGTATCCCTTCCTTTTTTCAGCAGACTTTCAAGACTCTTCTTCCTGCGTTTTTTCCTCATAGAAGTCAACAGGAATGTAGATCCGTACCATTGCGATTCGGTTTTTCTCCCGTTTTTCCACCCGAAGTTTTATGCCGTTTTCCGTGGTGAGCGCTTCTCCGGTTTTGGGGAGACGGTCCATTTTTTCCATGATATAACCGCCCAGGGTATCATTTTCCTCTGATTCCAGGCCCAGCTGCATCAGCTCGTTGAGATCATCCAGCTTCATGGAGCCCTGCGCCACATATTCCCTGCGCGGAATAATCTCGCGGAAGGCCTCCTCCTCATCCGCATCGTATTCATCGCGGATCTCTCCGACAATTTCCTCCAGAAGATCCTCCAGTGTAATCATACCGGCGATGGCGCCGTATTCGTCCAGCACGATGGCCAGATTGACGGAATACTTTTTCATCTCCACCAGAAGGTCGGCGGTACTTTTATGCTCATAGGTAAAATAAGGCTCCCGCAGGATCTCACGAATGGAAAAGTTGGTCCGGTGATCTCTCAAAAGAAGATCCTTCATATTAATGGTACCAATGATGGTATCGGCGGAATTTTCATAAACGGGATACCGGGTGTAGCCGTCTTCCCTGAAAATTTCCAGAAGCTCTTCATAGGTGGTATCCACATTTACCATGGACATATCCGTGCGGGGTACCATCACATCCTTTGCCTGGGAGTCGCCGAAATCAAACAGATTGTAAATGATCTGCCGTTCCTGGGTTTCAATAACGCCTTCTTCATGTCCGGTGTCCACGATATTCAGAAGCTCTTCCTCCGTGATGGTGGGGCGTTTTCTGTTTCTGTCGATGCGCAGGAGGATCAGTATCCCTTCCGCTGCCTTTTCAAACAGGAAGGTCAGCGGCGAAAGAATCTTTACCAGAACGGAAAGAACCGGCACATACCCCAGAGCCAGCCGCTTTCCATGACAGGATGCGATGGTACGGGGCGTAATTTCGCCCAGAAGCACCACAAGAAGAATGATCACCACGGTGGAGAACACGGCAGTTCCGGCTCCGAATACCCGAAGGGACCAGAGAACGGACAGGGAAACCGCGGAAAGATTGACGATGGTATCTCCCACCAGTACGGTGTGAAGCAGTCTTCCCGGATTCTTCATCAAAGAAAGCAGCTTCTGTGCCTGTCGGTTTCCTTCATCGGAAAGCGCCTGCAGCTGAAGCTTATTTACCGTAACCACAGCGGTTTCCGCGGAAGAAAAGAAGGCCGAAGCCAACAGCAGAACCACAAAGATGATTAATTGCAAGACGTCACTGGAATCCAAATAGTTCAACTCCTTTTTCTGAAAATGGCCGCCGGGATATGCTTCTGTGGGTCAGAGGCGCTGTCACAGCGGCATATATATGTAAAAATATACAGGAAAAATGTAAGGTTTGCAAGGGAAATCCGGTTAGGTTTTTGTGAAGCCGCGGAATCCTGCCGATACCGGTCCGTTTTTTTGGGCCGAAGGAAGGAGGCCTCGACAAACAGCCGCCGGTGTTGTACAATTATGAAAACGCGGAAATAAAGGAGAGAACGATGCAGGAATTTCTTAGTCAATATCCGGGAATTACGGAGCAGCTGGGGCTTTTAAAGCAAGTAGGCCTGATGTTTGGTCTGCTTTTCGGCGCTCTGAATTGTTTTATGGGATTCCGCCTGCTGCGGGTGTGGACAGCGCTGGGAGGTTTTGTGCTGGGAGCCGGGATCGGACTGTTTCTGGGAGGCCGTTTTCTGGACGCTCAGTGGGCCGTCTGGCTGGTAACTCTGGCCGTGGGGGTGGTGGCCGCCACCCTGGCCTATCAGATCTATCTGGTGGGCGCGTTCCTTCTGGGATGGCTGCTGACCGTATCCGTCACAATTTCCCTGGTGCGCCCCATGGATATCGGGGATAAAGAAAAGCTGGCATTGATGGCTGCGGGAGCTCTGCTGGGGCTGGTGGTGGGAGTGCTGATTGTGGCGTTTTCCAGACCGATTATCATCGTGTCCACCGGTATCAGCGGTGCGGCCAGTATGGCTTCAGGACTTGGGGGAATCCTGGGTTGGAGTGCTGTGGTGATTGGAGGGCTCACTGTCCTGCTGGCAGCGGCTGGTATTGCCGTACAGTTTTTCTCGGCGCCGGAGAAGAAAAGGAGAAGGCGGGATGAGTAAGGACACAGAAGAGACATAATTTCCTGTTAAAATGGACGGGAAAAGCAGGAGGTAAGACGATGAGCAAACTGAAGATCCTGGTGGTAGACGATGAGAGCAGAATGAGGAAGCTGGTAAAGGACTTCCTGGTAAAACATGATTACGAGGTACTGGAGGCCGGAGACGGAGAGCAGGCAGTGGATATCTTTTTCGAGGTGAAGAATATCGCCCTGATCATCCTGGATGTGATGATGCCAAAGATGGACGGATGGCAGGTATGCCGGGAGATCCGGGCGCATTCCAAGGTACCCATTATCATGCTGACGGCAAAAGGTGACGAGCGGGATGAACTTCTCGGATTTGAACTGGGAGTGGATGAGTACATTTCCAAACCTTTCAGCCCCAAGATCCTGGTGGCCAGGGTGGAGGCCATTCTCAGAAGGGCCGGTCACGGAGAACAGGAGGAGATTCTGGAAGCCGGCGGTATTGTGCTGAATAAGACCGCCCATCTGGTGACCGTGGACGGAAAGCCCATGGATCTCAGTTATAAGGAATTTGAACTGATGACGTATTTCATGGAAAATCAGGGAATTGCCCTTTCCAGGGAGAAAATTCTGAACCATGTATGGAATTACGATTATTTCGGCGATGCCAGAACCATCGACACCCATGTGAAAAAGCTGAGAAGCAAGATGGGGGATAAGGGAGAATACATCAAGACCATCTGGGGACTGGGTTACAAATTTGAGGTGACGCCATGAGAAATCTGATCCGAAGATCCATCAAATGGCAGATCATCACTGCTTTTGTGGCGTTTATCCTTCTGACGATTCTCCTGGTGGTTTGTCTGAATGTGGGATTTTTGGAGCGGTTTTATCTTCGGGATAAGGAGAACCGGCTTCTGGCAGGATATGAAACCTTTTTTCCGGACATGTCGGTGTCTGCGGCGGTGGATACCATACAGTACTGCAACGCCAACAATATCAGCTTTGTGCTGACGGATCTGGGACATCCGGATTCCTATATCGGAAATGTCAGTTATGATGACTACCAGAAAATTTCTTCCAGACTGTTCGGGTACATGTCCCAGCTGGAACCGCCGGCTGACCGGGTGCTGGAGAAAACGGACAATTATACGATCCAGTATAACCGGGATGACGATATGAAAATCGATTATCTGGAACTGTGGGGTATCATTTCCTCCGCCGACACAAACTATGCCTATATTTTTCGGACTCCCTGGGAGAGTATTGCCTCCAGTGTGCGGGTATCCAATCAGTTTTATCTGCTGATCGGAGGAATCATGACGGTTTTGGGGATTGGATTCGTGGGGCTGTTTGCCAGCAGAATCACCAGGCCTCTGACCGAGCTGACGCAGATTTCCCAGCGGATGGCGAACCTGGATTTTGAGGCCAGGTATACCAGCGGAGGCGACGATGAGATCGGGACGCTGGGACACAATTTTAATCAGATGTCCGCCACTTTGGAGGAGGTTATCTCAGAACTGAAGACAGCCAATAATGAGCTGCAGAAGGATATCGAGAAAAAGGAACAGATCGATGAGATGCGAAAGGAATTTCTCTCCAATGTATCCCATGAGCTGAAGACCCCCATCGCTCTGATTCAGGGATATGCGGAGGGCCTTCAGGAAAACATCAATGATGATCCGGAAAGCCGGGCATTTTACTGCGACGTGATTATAGATGAAGCATCCAAGATGAATCAGATGGTTAAGAAGCTGCTGACTCTGAACCAGCTGGAGTTCGGGAATAATCAGGTGAGCATGGAACGGTTTGATCTGACAGATCTGATTCATGGCGTGATCCAGTCCTCCCGGCTTCTGGCCCAGCAGGCCGGAGCCCGGATTCTCTTTGGACAGGAAGCTCCTCTGTATGTGTGGGGGGATGAATTTATGGTGGAGGAAGTGGTGACCAATTATCTCACCAATGCCATCCATTATGTGAAAAATGAAATGAAGATCGAGATCCGCTGCCGTGAGGAGAACGGAAAGATTCTTACTACGGTATTCAACACCGGGGACGCCATTCCGGAGGAGGAGCTGGATAAGATCTGGGTAAAGTTTTATAAGGTGGACAAGGCCAGAACCCGGGAATACGGAGGAAGCGGTATCGGCCTGTCCATTGTAAAGGCCATCATGGATTCCATGAACCAGCAGTGCGGCGTCACCAATTACGACAACGGCGTGGCCTTCTGGTTTACGCTGGATCATACCAGCACGGAGGGACAGGAACAGCTTAAATCCTCCGGATGACGGTAGCGGGAGAGGATATCCCGGAAGCATTCCATGGAGGGCGTCAGATATTTGTTCTTGTGGTATACCAGACGGAACTGCCGGTTCCATTCGCCGCTGGGATTCCGGATGGGATGGATGAGGCCGGCGCGGATTTCGTCAGACAGCAGTCGCACGGACATGACAGCCAGACAGCGGTCATGTATCACAGCCTGGCGGATGGTGGCGGGACAGTTGGCTTCCCAGCGGATGTTCAGCCGCAGATTGTGGCGGAGGGCAAACTCCTCGAAAAGAGCCCGGGTGCCGCTTCCTTCCTCCCGCATGGCATAGTCCTGCCCGTCAAGCGCGGAGACAGGGATTTCCCTTTGGAGGGCAAAGGGATGGGAGAGACTGCAGGCCATGACCAGATAATCCTCCACTGTGGAGTGGGCGATCAGGTCCGGGGAGGAAATATCCCCCTCCACCACGGCCAGATCCAGCTGAGAATTCAGCAGCATTTCCTCAATGGAATGGGTGTTGGTGACGTGGACAGTGGTCTGTACCTGCGGCATGGCTGTTTCAAAATCTTTCAGAAGGGCTGGAACGAGACAGGTTCCCACGGTGATGGATGCTCCCAGGCGGAGGATCTCCCGGCGGGAGCCTTTTTCCATGTTCCGCTCCAGCTGTTCAAACTCCTGCACCACCTTCTGGGCGCTGGCATAGAGTTCTTTTCCCGCGGGAGTGATGTACAGCTTTTTGGAAAGACGTTCAAACAGCCGTGTGTTGTAGTGGGTTTCCAGTTCCCGAATCGCCTGGCTGACGGTGGGCTGGGAAATATAAAGCCGGGCGGCGGCCTCGCTCATTTTTCCGGTTTCGGCAACTGCCAGAAAGATTTTCAGATGGCGTATGGTCATGGAACATATTCCCTCCTTTGATAGGTATTTCCTATGATGTTCATCAAATTATATCACTTTTCATATAGAAGCTCAAGTGATATAATTGCTTTGATAACAAGGAAATGCAGGCAGGGAAAGCCGGTCTGCAGACAGGATACACAGGATGGAGCGCTGATAAAGACGGGCAACAGAGAGGTTGGACCGGGGATCAGAACGGCTCCGGAAAGGGGAACAGAAAGGTGAAGGTACTGATTATCGGCGGTGTAGCCGCGGGAACCAAGGTTGCAGCCAAATTAAAGAGAGAAGATTTCGGTGCGGAAGTGACGATTCTCACCATGGGGAAGGACATCTCCTATGCGGGGTGCGGCCTTCCCTATTATGTGGGAAATGTGATCCGGGATAAGGGGCAGCTGATTGTAAATACCCCGGCCAGTTTTGAAAAACTGACAGGTGTTCAGGTGGTGACAGAGACGGAGGTTGTGAAGGTAAACCGGGAGGAGAAGACCGTGGAGGCTGTCAGTACAGCCACCGGGGAACGTTCCGTTCATTCCTATGATAAACTGGTGATCGCTACCGGCGCGTCTCCCATCAAACCGCCGCTGCCGGGCATGGATCTGGACGGGATCTATTTCATGCGGACGCCCCAGGACGCCATTGCTCTGCGGGAGCGGATCGAGGCAGGAGGAGCGAAGCGTGCCGTGGTTGTGGGCGGCGGCTTTATCGGCCTGGAGGTGGCGGAGAATCTGCTGGCCCAGGGACTGAAAGTATCGGTGATCGATATGGCAGACCATGTGCTGCCGGGTTTTGATCCGGAGGTGGCCGAGTATGTGGAGAACCATCTGGCAGATAAGGGAATCATGACCTTCACCAAAACCCGACTGGAGGGATTTCTGGGAGAAGGGAAGCTGGAGAAGGTACAGACCAGCCGTCGGGCCATGAAGGCGGATGTGGCGGTGCTGTCCATCGGTATCCGGCCCAACACGGGATTTCTGGCGGACTCCGGCATTGAGCTGATGCCTAATAAAACCGTGAAGGTGGATGCGTATTTCCAGACCAACGATGAAAATATTTACGCAGTGGGCGACTGCGCCATGGTAACCAACCGGGAGACGGGACAGCCGGCATGGTCCCCCATGGGTTCTTCTGCCAATATGGAAGGAAGACTGCTGGCAGAGACGCTGGCAGGAAATAAGAAGCCGTATCCCGGCGTGCTGGGAACTGCCGTGTGCAGACTGCCGGGACTGAACGCAGGCCGCACCGGACTTTCCATGGAGCAGGCGAAGAGTGCCGGATACGATCCGGTGAGTGTGGTGACGGTGGTGGACGATAAAGCCCACTATTATCCCGGCGCGGGGAATTTCATCGTCAAGATGATTGCGGACCGGCCCACAGGAAAATTCCTGGGAATTCAGGTGCTGGGACCCGGCGAGGTGGATAAGATGGTAGATATCGCCGTGACGGCGCTGACCATGAAGGCATCCGTGGCTGATCTGGAAAATATGGATCTGGCTTACGCGCCGCCGTTTTCCACCGCCATTCATCCCTTCGTTCACACGGTCAACGTGCTTCTGAATAAGATGAGCGGCGCTTTTGAGACCATGACGCCGGAGAAGTTCGCCGCGGGAGCAGCCGAAGGGTATCAGATTGTGGACGCAGCCGTGCAGCCTTCCCTGAAGAATGCTCCTTATATTGATCTGACGAAGATCGACGGTCCGGTGGACGGATTTGACAGGGACGCGAAGCTTCTGCTGGTATGCACCAAAGGAAAACGGGCCTACATGGTACAGAACCGTCTGAAATATTTCGGTTATACCAACACAAAGGTGCTGGAAGGCGGAGCTACCTTCAATCAGGTGGAGGAAGAGGAGTAACCGTACCGTGGGGCCGAAAGGCAAAACTGGTACGAACTGCAGATGAAACCAGGCGACGGAAAGAAAGAAGATAATCAGAAAAGGCCGCCAAAGAGGCGGCCGGAAAAAACAGGAGGATTACATATGGCAGCATTAACCATCAGCCCTGAGGAAGAGAAGAGAGTAAAGGCGCTGGGATTTCTGAACAATAAGGGAACCGACAATTTCTCTGCGAGAATTATCACGGTAAATGGAAAAGTTACCGCCGCTCAGCAGAAGGTGATCGCCGAGGCCGCCGAAAAATTCGGCAACGGAACCATCACCTATACCACCCGTCTGACGGTGGAGATTCCGGGAGTGCCCTTCGACAAAATCGAAGAATTTCAGGAGTTTATCAGCAAGGCTGGTCTGATCACCGGCGGAACCGGCTCCGTGGTACGTCCGGTGGTATCCTGCAAGGGAACCACCTGCCAGTACGGACTGATTGATACCTTTGATCTCTCCCAGAAGATTCATGAGCGGTTTTATCTGGGTTATCATACCGTGAAGCTTCCTCATAAGTTTAAAATCGCCGTAGGCGGATGCCCCAACAACTGTGTGAAGCCGGATCTGAACGATCTGGGAATCATCGGCCAGCTGATCCCGAACTATGACGAGGACGAGTGTAATGGCTGTAAAAAATGTTCTGTCGTAAGCGCATGTCCCATCGGCGCGGCATCTCTGAAGGATGGCCTGATGGAGATCGACACCGATGTATGCAACCACTGCGGCCGCTGCGTGGGCAAATGCCGTTTTGACGCCATCGAGGACGGAACCAGAGGCTATAAAGTATATATCGGCGGTCGCTGGGGCAAGAAAGTAGCCCAGGGTCGGGCGCTGTCCCGGATCTTCCGGACGGAAGAGGAAGTGATGGATGTGGTGGAAAAAGCGATTCTGCTGTTCCGGGAGCAGGGAAAGACCGGGGAGCGTTTCTCCCAGACCATTGACCGTCTGGGCTTTGAAAATGTGGAGAAACAGCTGCTGGCTAACGATCTGCTGGAAAGAAAACAGGAGATTCTGGACGCCACTCTCCATGTGACGGGAGGAGCCACCTGCTGACGGTACGGTTGGCGGGCCGCCTGATCATCGGCTGTCTGCGAAGAATGGTACAGGCACGGTAGAAGAAGATGTATCAGAAGATGTATTCCCCCGGAGGGCTGTGATTCGGACAGCCTTCCCGGGGGAATTTTGTTTGTACGGAGGCTTATGATTCTTCCGAAACTTTACCGTTTATCCCAAAATTGCGTGGAAACAGTCGGGGGCAGCTGTTGGAATCCTGTAAAATATTGGTCATGAATATGGTCAAGAAAAGGAGGATTACAATGGCTAGAAAAGGGGAAAACATCAGAAAAAGACAGGACGGAAGGTGGGAAGCCCGCTATATGAAAGGAAGAACACCGGACGGAAAGATCCGGTACGGATATCTGTACGCATCCACTTACCGGGAGGTCAGGAAAAAAAAGCTGCAGACGGTGATGAAACTGGAGGAAGAGCGGAAAAGCCGTATCGTGATGCCTTTGTGCCAGGATGACAGAATCCGGACGGTGGCCGGCCTCTGGATGGAGGCGGCAAGGAACCGGGTGAAATATACTACATACTGCAATTATCATCTTCTGTTGAAAAATCATATTCTGCCTGCTTTTGGGGACATTCCCGTCCGCAGGCTGTCCGGCAGGCAGATCGCGGATTATGTCCGCGTCCTGCAGCGGGAGGGAAAAAAGACAGGTACGATCCGGATCATACTGGGGGTGCTTAAGAGTGTGCTCCGGTTTGCGGAGGAGCTTCACTGCTGTCCGGAGGAGAACATCCGCTTCCCAAAGATTACCGCGCTGCCCTCCAGACCCAGGATCATGTCGGCAGAGGATTACCGGAAGCTGGGGAACTACCTGGAAGCCAGCGAACAGCCCTTTGAATTCGGACTGCTGGTCTGCATGTGTACCGGAATCCGTATCGGCGAACTTTGCGGGCTGCGCTGGGAGGATTTTGACCTTGCAGGGGGAAGCATGACCATCAGCCGGACGGTTACCCGGATCGAAAATCCGGAATTTTTTCCGGGCAGCACGCAGCAGAGAACTCTGCTTTTTATCGGCACCCCCAAATCCATTTCTTCCATCCGGCAGATCCCGCTGCCGGACCGGATCATCAAAAAGGCCCGCGCCAGCCGCCGGGAGGACGGGATCTATCTGCTGACGGGGACGGAAAAATGCATGGAGCCCCGCACCGTACAGCGGCGATACGAACGGCTTCTGCGTCGCTGTGGAATCGCGCCGATAAATATTCATGCCATGCGCCACCAGCTGTCCAGCCGGTGGATGGAACATGGTTTCGATGTAAAAGCCCTCTCAGAGATTCTGGGGCACGCTTCCACAAAAACCACACTGGATATCTATGTACACAGCAATCAGTCCCAGAAGCGGAATTATCTGAATCAGGTACTTTCGGCCGCGGAATAGAACTTCAGCGGTTGCCTCTTGCGAATTTTCCCGGTTCTGTCTATAATGGGAAAGCAAAAGACCGTTGTCGTTATCTTCTGGTGATGGTCAGAAAGGATTTTGAAGGATTTATGATGGAAACAACGGTTCAGGTGATCCGGTATATTCTGAAGGATCTGCTGGAACCGGCGGCTTATCTGCCCTATGGGGCGGCGGCCGGCGGCCTGTTCCTTCTGGGATGGTATCTGTGGAGGCGGATATTATGTGGAGAAGAGAAGGTTCGCCGGCCGGACAGAAAGCAGTGGCTGCTGGTGATAGGGATTGTCTATATTACAGTGCTGCTGAAGCTGGCTTTCTTTTCCCGGGAGCCCGGATCCAGGACGGGGATTGATCTGATCCCCTTTTCCACCTGGGCGGGAGGCCCGCAGGCCCATGCGTACTTTATTGAAAATATCCTGATGTTTCTGCCTTTCGGGATTCTGGCGCCCGCCAGATTTCCCCGGATGAGAAATCCGTTGTACTGTGTGGATATGGGATTTCTGCTGAGCTGTTTTCTTGAACTGGCTCAGCTGGTGACTCAGAGAGGGTTTTGTCAGCTGGACGACATTGCCACCAATACGCTGGGGGCAGGAATCGGATGGCTGATCTGGCGCGGCGTTCACAGGAAAAGGAAAAAACGGAAAAAAGAAGAAAAAACCTGCTTTTGAATTTCGCTTTCTAATGATCTGCAGCAGCCGTGGGTTCCACCGTTACGATCATCTATCTTCAGGAGTCATCTTATACTTGCGTAGAATACGGGCGCGTTTTTGACCGTGACGGAGGGATCTTAGCAAGAGACCGTGATCCGTCAGGACTGTTTCTTTCAGCAGACGTCCGATGCGGATGCACCATACGGCCGGCAGCACCGCCGGATACTTCAGAAGAACCGGATAGCTGTGGTACAGCTGTCTGGCAGGAGGAAACAGCAGAGGAAGAAGCCGGAAGCTGTGCTTTTCTTCGGACTGGATGTCTGCGGTGGTATAGGCGGCGCTCAGCCGCTGAACCCGTGTGGAATTACCGAAACAGCCGCTTTCCAGAATATCCTCCAGCAGAGGCTGCACATCGGGGGCCTTCTGAGAGGCCGAAATGGAGGAAAAGCCCAGATGCCTGCGACCGATTTCCAGAACCGCACGATAGAAGGCTTCGCCTCCAACCGTCCGTATTCCCCGAAGCACCTGGGGAAAATCAATTTTATCTTCGTAAGTCTGCCGGAACAGCAGCAGATCCATCAGATGGCGGATTCCCACGCCGCCTGCCAGAAAATGTTTGTACAGGTGGCAGAACAGAAACAGGTAGTGATCGGTGGGGCAGAGAGTCCGGATGGCGTGACCCTGGATTTGCAGGGTCACGGCCCGTGAAAAAGGTTCCTGAAACAGTTCATTCATTCGGCGGCGGGCTTTGGTATCCAGACCAAAGGGGTTCACATGCATCTCCAGGGTCAGCGTAGGACTTTCATAGGTGATCTCCTGGATCTCCTCCAGGTGACCGGCCTCTCCTTCCAGATCCGGCCGGTAGCCCTCCCGGCGAAGGACAGTGTCGTAACAGGGCATCTCTTCTTTTCGGATCAGAAGATCTTCGTCCCCGGAGGGGCGAAGATCGGGTTCACGGTACAGAGAACGACAGATCAGACCTTTTAAAACCAGCGGAGTAAGACCCTCCGCGCGGAGCGTGTCATAGAGATTGAGAAATTCTTCCGTTCGGAGGAACTGTCCGCCGGACTGTCCCACAGCGCCTTCCAGGAAGGCTTTTTTCACCGGGTCAGGAGCCTCCGCAAAGGAGGAGAGAGGACTGACCGTCTCATAGACTGCGGGAAGCAGGTTGTGGAGATTGGCCATTTCAAGCAGACGTTCCCAGTCCGGGGAGGAAAGGGACGGCTCGCCGCCGTGCAGGATACTCTGCAGAATATGCAGAAAATTTATCGTCTGAATATTCATAAATAAAATTCTCCTTCATAAATCGGAATCATTATAGCAGAAAAAAATGGCGGTGTCCATGCCGACAGAAAGGAAATAAGGCACGGTGTGAAACGCGTCAGAATCACAGTTCTTTTTAACGAAAGAAATGCGAACGGCATATACTGAAAGTGACAACATTTTCCAGGATGATTCCATGAATCTTCTTCTGACCTTCGGACTGCTCCTTCCCTTTTTCGGCACCTCTCTGGGAGCAGCCTTTATCTTTTTCATGAAAAGCAGCCTCCGCCCGCTGGCAGAACAGGTGATGCTGGGGTTTGCGGCCGGCGTAATGACGGCGGCCTCCATCTGGTCCCTGCTGATTCCCGCCATGGAGCAGGCCTCCTGGATGGAAATGTTCGCTTTTGTTCCGGCGGCGGTGGGATTCCTTGGGGGCGTGGCGTTCCTTGCGGCCACTGACGCCCTGGTACGGTATCTGGAGGAAAAGGGGAAACCCTGTCCCGGCGTCCGGCGGGGCCAGAGAAGCCTGATGACGTTGGCCGTGGTCATCCACAATATTCCCGAGGGGCTATCCGTGGGCGCGGCTTTAGCCGCGGTGATGGCCAGTCCCCATCAGGCGGCGGCAGCCTCCGCTCTTGCCTTATCGGCAGGGGTGGCCGTACAGAATCTGCCGGAGGGATTTATTGTGGCGCTGCCTGCCAGATCGGGAGGAGAGAAAAGAATAACAGCCTTTTTAAAAGGTGTGCTTTCCGGAATTCCGGAGCCGGCGGCAGGTTCGCTGATGCTTCTTCTGGCTGCCCGGCTTACGCCGCTTCTGCCATATCTGCTGGCCTTTTCCGCCGGCGCAATGTTCTGTGTGGTGCTGGAAGAACTGATTCCTGCGGCCATGCGGAATAAAAGGCGGCACGGGGGAACCTGCGGCTTCTGCCTGGGATTCCTTTTGATGATGATATTAGATGTGGCGCTGGGATGAAAATTGTGGTAAACTAATGAATGAAATTTTTTGACGACTTTTGCTTAAACGCGAGGAGTATCCAATGATAGCACTGATTGATTACGACGCAGGAAATATGAAAAGTGTGGAAAAAGCACTGCAGCTTCTGGGACAGGAGACGGTGGTGACCCGCGATCCCGATGAGATCTGCGGAGCGGACGGCGTGATCCTGCCGGGGGTGGGAAGCTTCGGGGACGCCATGGAGAATCTGCACCGGTTCGGACTGGTGGAGGTGATCCGCCGGGTGACCGGTCAGGGAACGCCGTTTCTTGGTATCTGTCTGGGCCTGCAGCTGCTTTTTGAGAGCAGCGAGGAGAGCCCCGGGGTGAAGGGGCTTGGCCTGCTTCCCGGAAAGATCCTCCGGATTCCGGCAGGGGAAGGACGGAAGATTCCTCACATGGGCTGGAACGACATCACCTTTCCCCATCCGGGCAGACTGTTTGCGGGAGTGGAGGAACACTCCTATGTGTATTTTGTCCATTCCTATTACCTGAAGGCGGAGGATCCCTCCATCGTCACGGCGGCAACCCGGTACGGAACCGAGATTCACGCGTCGGTGGAGAAGGGAAATGTCTTTGCCTGCCAGTTCCATCCGGAGAAAAGTTCGAATGTGGGACTGCAGATTCTGAAAAATTTTGCGGCCATCTGTGCCGAAGGAGGCCGGTAATATGCTGACGAAACGAATCATTCCCTGCCTGGACGTGAACAACGGCCGGGTGGTCAAAGGAGTCAATTTTGTAAATTTAAAAGATGCCGGGGATCCGGTGGAGATCGCGCGCGCCTACGACCGGGCCGGGGCGGATGAGGTGGTATTTCTGGATATCACCGCCTCCTCCGATAACCGGAATACGGTGGTGGACATGGTGCGGGCTGTGGCGGCCAATGTGTTTATTCCTTTTACGGTGGGCGGGGGGATCCGTACCGTGGAGGATTTCAAGGTGCTGCTTCGGGAAGGCGCCGACAAGATTTCCATCAATTCCTCTGCCATCATGCGTCCTCAGCTGATCCGGGAGGCGGCGGACAAGTTTGGCAGCCAGTGCGTGGTGGTGGCCATCGACGCCAAGCGGCGTCCTGACGGTTCCGGCTGGAACATTTATAAGAACGGAGGCCGGGTGGACATGGGGATCGACGCGGTGGCGTGGGCCCGCCAGGCAGAGGCGCTGGGAGCGGGAGAGATCCTGCTGACCAGTATGGACTGCGACGGCACCAAAGCCGGTTATGATATCCCGCTGACCAGGGCGGTTGCGGATGCGGTGTCCATCCCGGTAATTGCCTCCGGCGGGGCGGGAACCCTTTCCCATTTTGCCGATGCGCTGACGGAGGGCGGCGCGGATGCGGCGCTGGCGGCTTCCCTGTTCCACTATAAAGAACTGGAGATCCGGGAAGTAAAGGAATATCTGGCAGCCAGGGGGATCCCTGTCCGGCTGCCCGGGAAGGGAGCGTGACCGGGATGCCTCCGATTACAGGCGCGTGGGCGAAAGCCCTGGAAGGGGAATTTCACAAACCCTATTACAAGAAACTGTTTCAGACGGTGGGACAGGAATATGCCACACATAAAATCTTCCCTGCCGGGGATGATATTTTCAACGCCTTTCATTTCACGCCGCTGGATCAGGTGAAGGTGGTGATCCTGGGGCAAGATCCCTACCACGGGGATGGACAGGCCCACGGCCTCAGCTTTTCCGTGAAGCCGGATGTGGAGATTCCGCCCTCGCTGATGAATATCTACCAGGAACTGGAAAACGATCTGGGCTGTTATATTCCCAACAACGGCTATCTGGAAAAATGGGCCCGTCAGGGGGTTCTGCTGCTGAACACAGTGCTGACCGTGCGGGCGCATCAGCCCAACTCTCACCGGGGGATCGGATGGGAAGAGTTTACCGACGCGGCCATCCGGGTGCTGGCGGCTCAGGACCGGCCCATGGTTTTTATCCTCTGGGGGCGTCCGGCTCAGGCCAAAAAGAGCATGCTGGATCCGAAGAAGCATCTGATCATTGAGTCGCCTCATCCCAGTCCCCTGTCGGCTTTCCGGGGCTTTTTCGGAAGCCGGCCTTTCAGCCGCACCAATGAATGGCTGGAAAGCCACGGAATGACGCCCATCGACTGGCAGATTGAGAATGTGGACCGATGAAGAAAGGATTTTAACGGAACAACCATGAGTAAAAATACATTTGTGAAAAACGCCTCGTTTCTCATGATCGCCACCCTGATCTCCCGGGTGATCGGACTCCTCTACAAAAGTCCGCTGGGCGTCATCGTGGGGAATGAGGGAATGGGCTATTATGGATTTGCCAACAACGTCTATGTGATTCTGCTGCTGATCTCTTCCTACAGCATTCCCATGGCGGTGTCCAAAGTGATTTCGGAGCGGCTGGCCCTGAAGCAGTACCGGAATGCCCAGAAGGTATTTTACGGCGCGTTGATTTACGGCGCGGTGGTGGGCGGTCTGGCGGCTCTGGTGGCCTTCTTCTTCGGAAGATATCTGCTGCCGGCCAATCAGCCGAATGCTCTGCCGGCTCTTCGGATTCTGGCCCCCACCATTTTCCTCTCCGCCATCCTGGGCGTGCTGCGGGGCTATTTTCAGGCTCATGACACCATGCTCCCCACTTCAGTTTCCCAGGTGCTGGAACAGATCGCCAACGCGGTGGTCAGTGTGGCTGCCGCCTGGCTGCTGATTGCCAGTTTTGCCACCGATGAGGAAACCACGGCCATCTGGGGAGCGGCGGGAGGAACCTTGGGAACCGGGGCCGGCGTGGCGGTGGGACTGCTTTTCATGCTTTTCGTCTACCTGCTGAACCGGAAAACCATCCGGCATCAGGTGGCGAGAGACCGGCATCCCCAGGAAGAGTCCTACGGGCAGGTTTTCAAGATCATCATATTGATGGTAACGCCCATCATTTTCAACACGTTTGTGTACAATGCCAGCAGCTACCTGGACAGTATTCTGTTCTCCAATATCATGGGACACGCCAATATGGACGCCAGGCTGATCAGTGAACAGTGGGGGGAGTACAGCAACTATTATATTTCCCTGATCAATATTCCGCTGGCTCTCTCCAGTGCCACTTCTTCGGCCATGATGCCGGAGATTTCCTCCCTGTATGCCACCGGCTCCTTTGAGAAGGCCAACGGAAAAATCAATGAGGGAATCCGCCTGACCATGTTTCTGTGTATTCCGGCGGCGGTGGGCCTGTCGGTACTGGCCTTCCCTATTGTGAAGACCCTGTTTCCGGAAAGCGGCGAACTGTCCGGACAGCTGCTGGCGGCAGGATCCGTGTCCGTGATTTTTTCTGCTCTGTCCACCATCACCAATGGTGTGCTGCAGGCCATCGGAAAGCCGAAGATCCCGCTTCGCAACGCGGCCATTTCCCTGGTGCTGAATCTGGCTGTGGTGGCTGTGGTGACCTTCCTGTTTCCGCAGGCGGGCATTTTTTCCGTGCTGGCGGCTACCATTGTTTTTGCTCTCAGCATGTGTTTCCTGAATGCCATGTCACTGAGAAAGTATCTGGGACACAAGAATGACTTCCGGAATGATTATCTGAAGCCTCTGGGAGCTGCCGCCGGTATGGGGGTGGTGGCCTGGATCGCCTACTACGGCCTGCATCTGCTGCTCCCGGTGCGGATTGTCTGCCTGGCCGTGGCCATTTTGCTGGCAGTGCCGGTATATCTGATTCTTTTTGTGAAGATCACCGGCGTCACGGAAGAGCAGATGCGCCGGTTCCCCATGGGTTCCTATGTGGTGAAGGTGCTGCGGCCGTTGAAGATCTTTGCCTGAGACGCATGCCGGAAAGCGGTATCACTAAGGCGCGCGGCGGATTATCGGCCATTTGTTAATTGCAAAACACAGGAAACCAACTGTAAAGCGCATAAAAAAACCGTCCTGAAAAAAATTCTTTCAGGACGGTTTTTTTTACGCTTCTTTTTGTTTATTCAGATTTTTCACCGCTGTGGAAAGCATCAGCTTGATACGGTTCAGCTGGTTTACCTCGGAAGCGCCCGGGTCGTAGTCCACGGCCACGATATTAGCGTCCGGATACTCCCGGCGGATGGCCTTGATAACGCCTTTTCCCACGATATGGTTGGGGAGGCAGGCAAAAGGCTGAATACAAACGATATTTTTCACTCCGCCGTGGATCAGCTCCATCATTTCTCCGGTCAGGAACCATCCCTCTCCGGTCTGATTTCCCACAGACACGATGGGAGAAGCCATTCTCGCCAGATCAGCGATGTCTGCCGGCGGGGTAAAGTGGCGGCTCTTTTTAAATTCCTCGGCAGCGGCTTTCCGCAGCCAGTTGATGGCGGCCACGCCGGCATTTCCCAGAACGGCGGATTTCTTTTTGAAGCCCAGTTTTTCATGCTTGAAGTTCTGGTTGTAGAAGCTGTAGTTCATGAAGTCCACCAGATCCGGTACAACGGGTTCAGCGCCTTCCTCCTCCAGAAGTTCTGCCAGATGGTTGTTGGCAGCCGGAAGGAATTTTACCAGAATCTCGCCCACGATTCCCACCCGGGGCTTTTTCATGTCCTCGTGGATGGGCAGGTGATCGAAATCGCGGATCATGGTGCGGCAGATCTGTTTGAACCGGGTGTGGCTCATGCGTTTACCGGCCACAAATTCGATACAGATCTTTTCCCATTTCCGGTGGAGCCGGTCCGCAGAGCCCTGTTTCTTCTCGTAGGGACGCATCCGGTAGAGACATTTCATCAGAATATCCCCGAAGATAGCGCCGTAAGCCAGACGGCGGGCCAGTCCGGGAGTAATCTTAAAGCCCGGATTGCTCTCCAGACCGCTCAGGTTTACGGAGATCACCGGAATCTGCGTCATACCGGCTTTCTTCAGCGCCCGGCGGATAAATCCGATATAGTTGGATGCCCGGCAGCCGCCTCCCGTCTGGGACATGATTACCGCCACCCGGTTCAGATCGTACTTTCCGGAGAGCAGGGCCTGCATGATCTGTCCCACCACCATCAGGGAGGGATAGCAGGCGTCGTTGTTCACATACTTCAGTCCCACATCCACGGCTTCTTTGTTGTCGTTGGGCAGCACCTCCAGGTGGTAGCCGCTGGCATTGAAGCCGGCCTGCAGGATGTTGAAATGAATGGGCGACATCTGCGGGCACAGGATGGTGTAGGTTTTCCGCATCTCCTCCGTGAAGGGAACCTTCTTGATGGAAGAGGGGCGGATCTTCCGTTTTTCCTGCTGTTTTTCTCTGGTGCGGATGGCAGCCAGCAGGGACCGTACCCGGATACGGGCGGCGCCCAGGTTGTTTACCTCATCAATCTTCAGGCAGGTATAGATCTTTCCGCTGTCGGCCAGAATCTCCTGTACCTGGTCGGTGGTGACGGCGTCCAGTCCGCAGCCGAAGGAGTTCAGCTGAATCAGATCCAGATCATCCCGTTCCTTTACAAAATTGGCGGCGGCGTACAGGCGGGTGTGATACATCCACTGGTCGTTGACCCGCAGCGGCCGCTCCAGGGGAGCCAGGTGGGAGACGGAATCCTCTGTCAGCACTGCCAGCCCATAGGAGTTGATCATATCCGGGATGCCGTGGTGGATCTCCGGGTCGATATGGTAGGGACGGCCTGCCAGCACGATGCCCCGGCGTCCGGTTTTCTCCATGTATGCCAGAGTCTCCTCGCCTTTCCGGCGAATATCGTTCCGCATATGTTCCATTTCCTTCCAGCCTGCATGGGCGGCCGCCTCCACTTCCTCTTTGGGAATGTCGGGGAACTCTTCCACCAGCCGGGCGGTCAGCACCTCCTCGTTGGTGAAGGGAAGGAACGGATTTTTAAATACAATGGAGGAACCGTACAGCTCATCCACGTTGTTTTTGATATTCTCCGCGTAGGAGGTGACGATGGGGCAGTTGTAATGGTTTACCGCATCGGGAAACTCCGTCCGCTCATAGGGAATACAGGGGTAGAAGATAAACTTCACACCCTGGCGGATCAGCCAGGTCACATGGCCGTGGGCAAGCTTGGCCGGATAACACTCCGATTCACTGGGAATGGATTCGATGCCCAGCTCATACAGCTTTCTGGTGGAGGTGGGGGAGAGAATCACCTGGTATTTCAGCTTCGTAAAGAAGGTATGCCAGAAAGGATAATTCTCAAACATATTCAGCACCCGGGGAATTCCCACCTGGCCCCGGACGGCTTTGTCAGCCGGCAGAGACTCATAGCCGAACAGCTTTTTATATTTGTAATCGAACAGGTTGGGAATGTTTTCCCGGTTTTTCTGCTTTCCGATACCCCGCTCGCAGCGGTTTCCGCTGATATACTGGCGGCCGCCGGAGAAATGGTTGATGGTCAGCCGGCAGTTGTTGGTACAGCCTTTGCAGTTGGCCATGCTGGTGGTGTACTTCAGGCTGTTGATCTTCTCGATGGGAAGCATGGTGGACTCTTTTCCGTCCTCATACCGTTCTCTGGCGATCAGAGCCGCTCCGAAGGCGCCCATGATGCCGGCGATATCCGGTCGGATGGCTTCGCAGCCTGCGATCTTCTCAAAGCTTCGCAGCACCGCGTCATTGTAGAAGGTTCCGCCCTGCACCACGATCTGGCGTCCCAGCTCGGAAGCGTCGGACACCTTGATCACTTTGTAAAGGGCATTTTTAATGACAGAATAGGCCAGTCCGGCGGAGATATCCGCCACGGAAGCGCCTTCCTTCTGGGCCTGTTTCACCTTGGAGTTCATGAACACCGTACAGCGGGTTCCCAGATCGATGGGGTGCTGGGCAAACAGAGCCGCCTTTGCGAAATCCTGGACGCTGTAGTTCAGGGATTTGGCGAAAGTTTCGATGAAGGAGCCGCAGCCGGAGGAACAGGCTTCGTTGAGCTGTACGCTGTCCACCGTGTGGTTTTTGATCTTGATGCATTTCATGTCCTGTCCGCCGATGTCCAGGATACAGTCCACGTTGGGGTCGAAAAATGCCGCCGCATAGTAGTGGGAGACGGTTTCCACCTCTCCCTCGTCCAGCAGCAGGGCCGCCTTGATCAGCGCCTCCCCGTAACCGGTGGAGCAGGAATAGGCGATGCGCGCGGTGTCGGGCATCTTCTGATAGATATCCTGAATGGCCCGGATGGTGGTGGCCAGCGGGCTTCCGTTGTTGTTGCTGTAAAAAGAGTACAGCAGAGAGCCGTCCTCGCCCACCAGAGCTGCCTTGGTGGTGGTGGAGCCGGCGTCGATACCCAGATAGCAGTTTCCCTCATAGGTGGAAAGATCCGCGGTGGCCACGTTGTACTGGCTCTGACGCTCGTTGAAGGCGTCGTACTCCTCCTGGGAGGCAAACAGCGGTTCCATACGGGCCACCTCAAAGTCCAGTTTGACTGTGCCGGACAGGCGTTCCTGCATCTCGGCGAGAGATACCGTCACCTCTTCTTTGGCGTTCATGGCAGAACCCATGGCCGCGAAAAGATGGGAATTTTCAGGTACAATGGTGTGTTCGTCATCCAGCTTCAGGGTACGGATAAACGCCTGTTTCAGCTCTGAAAGGAAATGGAGCGGTCCTCCCAGAAACGCGATATGTCCACGGATAGGCTTTCCGCAGGCCAGACCGCTGATGGTCTGATTGACCACCGCCTGAAAAATAGAGGCGGAGAGGTCTTCCTTGGTGGCGCCGTCGTTGATGAGCGGCTGGATATCAGATTTTGCAAACACACCGCAGCGGGCGGCGATGGGGTAAAGCGCCCGGTAGTTTTTCGCGTACTCGTTAAGCCCGGTGGCGTCTGTCTGGAGAAGGGATGCCATCTGGTCGATGAAGGAGCCGGTGCCGCCGGCGCAGATACCGTTCATCCGCTGCTCAATGTTGCCCCCTTCAAAATAGATGATCTTGGCGTCCTCGCCGCCCAGCTCGATGGCCACATCCGTCTGCGGCGCAATCTCCTGAAGAGCCGTGGAAACAGCGATCACTTCCTGAACGAAGGGAACTTCAAGACTGTTGGCAAGAGCCAGACCGCCGGATCCGGTGATCACCGGATGAACCGTAAGCTCCCCAAGACTCTGACGCGCCTTCCCGAGAAGCGCGGCCAGTGTCTCCTGGATATTGGCAAAATGACGCTCATAGTCGGAAAACAGCAGCTTGTGAGCCTCATCCAGTATGGCGATTTTTACCGTGGTGGAACCAATGTCAATTCCCAGGGTATATGTAGTCGTTTTGTTTTCTGCAGCAGTAATAACTGCCACCTCCTTTTCTCTGTGGTTATGTGATAGGTATAAAATTTACAAAATACAGGCTCTGCCGGTTCTTCTTTAACGGAAAGGCAGAGCAACGGCCGGAGTAAAGCGGAAGCTTCTGTCCGCACAGTTCCCATTTCGGCCTTAATAAACATAGGAAATGAAAGATCCATTTCCAGATAACGATTATACGACACTTTCAGACAGATGGCAATGATTAAAAATTGCTAAAAATCTTGAAAAATCTTCCGGGGAAGAGTATACTGGATAAGAATGTCTGTGACAAGTTTGCCTTCTGCTGTGTCGGAGATGCCGGAAGGCGAGACGGTTGCAAATGTCATGAAAGAGGAGTAGTGTTTATGTATAAAATTCTGGCAGAGGACGGGCGGGCCAAAAGAGCGCAGCTGACTACGGTTCACGGAACCATCCAGACTCCGGTGTTTATGAACGTGGGTACCGCTGCCGCCATTAAAGGAGCGGTGTCCACCATGGACCTTTATGAAATCGGCACCCAGGTGGAGCTGTCCAACACCTATCATCTCCATGTACGTCCCGGCGATCAGGTGATCCGGAAACTGGGAGGACTGCACCGTTTTATGAACTGGGAACGTCCCATTCTTACGGATTCCGGTGGATTTCAGGTGTTTTCTCTGGCCGGTCTGCGGAAAATCAAAGAGGAAGGTGTGTACTTCAACTCTCACATCGACGGAAGAAAGATTTTCATGGGACCGGAGGAGAGCATGCAGATTCAGTCCAATCTGGGCTCCACCATCGCCATGGCCTTTGATGAATGTCCATCCAGTGTGGCTGACCGCAGCTATGTGGAAAATTCAGTGGCCCGTACCACCCGCTGGCTGGCGCGGTGCAGGGACGAGATGAACCGGCTCAATAGCCTTGCGGATACCGTCAATCCCCATCAGATGCTTTTCGGCATTAATCAGGGGGCCATCTACGAGGATATCCGTATCGAACACGCCCGTCAGATCCGCCGGCTGGATCTGGACGGCTATGCGGTGGGCGGTCTGGCAGTGGGAGAATCCCATGAGGAGATGTACCGGATTCTGGATGTGACAGTTCCGGAACTTCCCAGAGAAAAACCGGTGTATCTGATGGGCGTGGGAACACCCGCCAATATTCTGGAGGCTGTGGACCGGGGAGTGGATTTCTTCGACTGTGTGTATCCTTCCAGAAACGGACGCCACGGTCATGTGTATACCAGTCAGGGGAAGAGAAATCTGTTCAACGCGAAGTACGAACTGGATGAACGGCCCATTGAGGAGGGCTGCGGCTGTCCTGCCTGCCGCCATTACAGCAGGGCGTATATCCGTCATCTGCTGAAAGCGAAGGAGATGCTGGGAATGCGACTCTGCGTCCTTCACAATCTGTATTTTTACAATCATCTGATGGAGGAGATCCGCCAGGCTATTGAGGAAGGCCGTTACCGGGAATTCAAGAAAAAGAAGCTGGAAGGCTTTCTGGAAAATGACGGTGCCCGGAAAATGGGCTGACGGCAGGAAAACAGGTCCATAAAGAATTTATAAAAAAGGCAAAAAGAACTTGATGTGTGTCAGGTTTTTGTGTATCATTGTACTAGTGTGTTGCTGCGGACAGCAGCACGGAGGTTCCAGCGGGAACGAATTGAATTGCAGGAGGAAGATAACATGGCAGTTGTGGCAACAGCAAGCAGCGGCGGAGCAGCGGGAATGATCGGTATGATCGTCTGGATCGTACTGCTTTTCGGTCTGATGTGGTTTCTGATGATCCGTCCGCAGAAGAAAGAGCAGAAGCGTGTGACAGCGATGCTGGCAGATATGGCGGTGGGAGACGCGGTTGTGACCACCAGCGGTTTCTACGGCGTTGTGATTGATATCACCGATGAAGATGTGATTGTGGAGTTCGGCAACAACAAAAACTGCAGAATTCCCATGAGAAAATCTGCGATTGCCGAGGTGGAAAAAGCGTCCGAGGCTAACGCGTAATTTAAAAGGAAGCGTGCCGGATTGGGGGCCAGGGTATCGAGTAATACCCGTTTTCCCCATCCGGCGCGTTTTTTCATTCACGACAGCAGGCGGTTTACAGGAAATCCGGCCTGTTGAATTTCATGCAGGAGGGAATACGTTCATGTCATTGATCAGTGTATTCGATGTAATCGGGCCCAATATGGTGGGACCTTCCAGCTCCCACACCGCGGGAGCGGCCAGTGTATCCGGTCTGGCCAGAAAACTGTTTGCGAAGGAGGTCAGCCGGGTGACATTTACTTTGTATGGCTCCTTTGCCAAAACCTATCGGGGGCACGGGACGGACCGGGCGCTTCTGGGCGGCATCATGGGATTTGCCACAGATGATCTGCGGATCCGTGATTCCTTTGCCATTGCCGATGAACGGGGGCTTCAGTATGAATTTGTGAAAAATACCACGGAGACGGAGGTGCATCCCAACACGGTGGATATTGAGATGGAGAGCGCCGACGGCAGCCGGATGACTGTGCGGGGGGAATCTCTGGGCGGCGGAAAGATCCGGATCGTTCGTCTTAACGGTGTGGATGTGGAATTTACCGGCGAGTACAGCACGTTGGTGGTCATTCAAAAGGATAAACCGGGAGTGGTGGCCCATATCACCCGCTGCCTCAGCGAAGCCAACGCCAACATTGCGTTTATGCGCCTGTTCCGGGAGGAAAAAGGCGCCCGGGCCTACACGATTGTGGAGTCCGACGAGCCGATTCCGGAAGATGCGGTGCGGTGGATCCGGGTGAATCCCAATGTGGAGGATCTGATGCTGATACAGGTACAGGAGGTGTCAAATGGACTTTAAGAACGGAAAAGAACTGCTGGCTCTGTGCGGGAAGGAACAGCTTCCCATTTCGGCAGTGATGAAAAAAAGAGAAGAATTTCTGAAGGAAATGACAGGAGATCAGGTGGATGCCAGGATGAAGAAGGCCCTGGATATCATGAAAAATTCCGTGCATGAATCTCTGGAAAAACCGGTCCGTTCCATTGGAGGACTCATCGGCGGGGAGGCCGAAAAAATCCGCAGACACCGCAGGGAAGGAAAGGCCATCTGCGGGGAGGTGCTTTCCCGGGCCATCGTCCATTCCATGGCTGTTCTGGAACTGAATGCTTCCATGGGAGTGATCGTGGCGGCGCCCACCGCCGGATCATCCGGAGTGGTGCCCGGACTTTTGCTGGCACTGCAGGAGGTTTATCAGCTGACGGATGAAGAAATGCTTTCCGGCCTTTACAATGCCGGCGCGGTGGGGTATCTGCTGATGCGGAACGCATCCGTGGCCGGAGCCGAAGCCGGCTGTCAGGCAGAGGTGGGATCCGCTGCGGCCATGGCGGCCTCCGCGGCGGTGGAACTGATGGGAGGAACGCCGGCCCAGTGCCTGGATGCCGCTTCCACTGCTCTTGCAAATCTTATGGGGCTGGTGTGCGATCCCATCGCCGGTCTGGTGGAATCCCCCTGTCAGAGCAGAAACGCCATCGGGGTGGCCAATGCCCTCACCTGTGCGGAGATTGCCTTAAGCGGTGTTACCCAGCTGATTCCCTTTGACGAGATGGCAGAGGCCATGTACCGGGTGGGAAAACGGATTCCTTTTGAACTGAGGGAGACTGCCCTGGGCGGTTGCGCCGCCACACCCACCGGCTGCGCCAGACAGTGTGGAATATTTCAATAAGGATCGAATCGCGCAGGGACGGATGAAATTCGGGATTTGGCTGTCTGCGGAGGCTGGACCTCCGGGTTTTTCACTCTTGAAAACAAGGGGAAAATGGATTATAGTATAGAGTATACTGCGATATATTAAAGAGATAAAGACCCAAATTCTCCCTGTGGGGATCTCTTTATGGCTGTTCGGCCGACAGGAAGGCTCTGAGAGATTTTCAGTGTCCGTCCGGCCGAAATACATTTCAGAAAGGACGTAAGTGGTATGGATTACAAGATTGCGCTGATTCCGGGCGATGGCATTGGCCCGGAGATTGTCCGCGAGGCAAAGAAGATTCTGGATAAGGTATGTCAGGTTTACGGGCATTCCTTTACATATAAGGAGCTGCTGCTTGGAGGAGCCTCCATTGACCGGCACGGGGTGCCGCTGACCGACGAGACCATCGCGGACGCGAAGGCTTCTGATGCGGTGCTGATGGGCTCCATCGGCGGAGACGCAAAGACATCCCCCTGGTATCGGCTGGAGCCTTCCAAACGGCCGGAGGCAGGTCTTCTGGGGATCCGGAAGGCGCTGAATCTGTTCGCGAACCTGCGGCCCGCTTATCTGTATGAAGAATTGAAGGCCGCCTGCCCTCTGAAAGAGGAGCGGATCGGCGACGGTTTTGACATGATTATCGTCCGGGAGCTGACCGGCGGTCTGTACTTCGGAAAGCGGGAGACGGCTGAGAAGGACGGGGTGATGACCGCTGTGGACACCCTGACCTACAACGAGCAGGAGATCCGGAGAATCGCGATCAAGGCTTTTGACATCGCCATGAAGAGAAGAAAGAAAGTCACCAGCGTGGACAAGGCCAACGTGCTGGATTCCTCCCGGCTCTGGAGAAAAGTGGTGGAGGATGTGGCGAAGGACTATCCTCAGGTGACCCTGGAGCATATGCTGGTGGACAACTGTGCCATGCAGCTGGTGCACAACCCGGGACAGTTCGACGTGATTCTGACGGAAAACATGTTTGGAGATATCCTTTCGGATGAAGCCAGTATGGTGACCGGCTCCATCGGCATGCTTTCCTCCGCGAGCCTCAATGAGACAAAGTTCGGTCTGTATGAGCCCAGCCACGGCTCTGCGCCGGATATCGCCGGGAAAGGTATCGCCAATCCCATCGCTACCATTCTGTCCGCGGCCATGCTGCTGCGGTATTCCCTGGATCTGGACAAGGAGGCGGATGCAGTGGAAGAGGCGGTACGCCGGGTGCTGAAAGACGGATACCGCACCGTGGATATTATGTCCGGGGGCTGCACCCAGGTGGGAACCGAGCAGATGGGAGATCTGATCGCGGAGAGAATTCAATAAAAGGGGGGTCCCTGCGGGGATACCTCTATGGCCATCCGGCCAATATCAAGGAAACCCCCTGCGGGGATACCTTTATGGCCATTCGGCCCAAAATAAGGAAAGGAAGATGGAAGATGAGAAGTGATGCAGTGAAGACGGGTATGCAGCAGGCACCCCACCGTTCCCTTTTCAACGCGCTGGGAATGACAAAGGAAGAGATGGAACGTCCTCTGGTGGGAATTGTCAGCTCTTATAATGAGATTGTACCGGGGCATATGAACCTGGATAAAATAGTAAATGCCGTGAAGCAGGGGGTAGCCATGGCGGGCGGAACGCCCATCGTGTTCCCGGCCATCGCGGTCTGTGACGGAATTGCCATGGGACATATCGGAATGAAGTATTCTCTGGTGACCAGAGATCTGATTGCGGATTCCACCGAGGCCATGGCCATGGCCCATCAGTTTGACGCGCTGGTGATGGTGCCCAACTGCGACAAGAATGTGCCGGGACTTCTGATGGCGGCAGCCAGAATCAATGTTCCCACCGTATTTGTCAGCGGCGGTCCCATGCTTGCCGGCCATGTGAAGGGACAGAAAAGAAGTCTCTCCTCCATGTTCGAGGCTGTGGGCTCCTACGCCGCCGGAACCATGACTGCTGAGGATGTGGAAGAGTTCGAAAATAAGGTCTGCCCCACCTGCGGTTCCTGCTCCGGCATGTACACTGCCAACAGCATGAACTGTCTGACAGAAGTGCTGGGTATGGGCCTTCCCGGAAACGGCACCATCCCTGCCGTATATTCCGAGAGAATCAAACTGGCAAAGCATGCGGGCATGCAGGTGATGGAGATGTACCGGAAGAATATCCGGCCCAGGGACATCATGACAAAAGACGCCATCCTGAACGCTTTGACGGTGGATATGGCTCTGGGATGTTCCACCAACAGTATGCTGCATCTGCCGGCCATCGCCCATGAGATCGGCTTTGACTTTGATATCACATTTGCCAACGGCATCAGTGAGAAAACGCCCAACCTCTGCCATCTGGCTCCGGCGGGTCCCACCTACATGGAGGATCTCAACGAGGCCGGCGGTGTTTACGCGGTGATGAAGGAGCTGTCCAAAAAGGATCTGCTGAACCTGGACTGCATGACGGTCACCGGAAAAACCATGGGAGAGAACATTAAAAACAGTGTCAACCGGAATCCGGAAGTGATCCGGCCCATCGATCATCCCTACAGCGAGACCGGCGGCCTGGCAGTGCTGACCGGAAACCTGGCGCCCGACGGCGGCGTGGTGAAAAAGAGCGCGGTCTGCGACGAGATGATGGTTCACGAAGGTCCGGCCAGAGTTTTCGACTGTGAAGAAGACGCCATTGCGGCCATCAAGGGCGGAAAGATCGTTGCCGGAGATGTGGTGGTGATCCGTTATGAGGGACCCAAGGGCGGCCCCGGCATGAGAGAAATGCTGAATCCCACCTCCGCCATTGCCGGCATGGGCCTGGGATCCTCTGTAGCTCTGATTACCGACGGGCGTTTCTCCGGCGCTTCCAGAGGCGCCTCCATCGGTCATATTTCTCCGGAAGCCGCGGTGGGCGGTCCCATCGCTCTGGTGCAGGAGGGGGATATCATCAGCATCAATATCCCGGAACACAGCCTGTCGCTGAAGGTTTCCGATGAGGAAATGGAGAAACGCCGGGCAGCATGGCAGCCCAGGGAGCCCCGGGTAACCACCGGATATCTGGCCCGCTACGCGGCCATGGTTACCAGCGGCAACAGGGGCGCCGTTCTGGAAGTGCCCAGACAGTAAAAAACGGTAAGAGGAGGAAAGAGGATGAAGCTTACAGGATCCGAGATTGTAATAGAGTGTCTGAAAGAACAGGGTGTGGATACCGTATTCGGTTATCCGGGCGGAACCATTCTGAATATTTATGATGAATTGTATAAGCATCAGGACGAGATTCACCACGTTCTGACATCCCATGAGCAGGGCGCGGCTCACGCGGCTGACGGCTATGCCCGGGCCACCGGAAAGGTGGGCGTCTGTATGGCAACGTCCGGACCGGGAGCCACCAACCTGGTGACGGGTATTGCCACGGCATACATGGATTCCATTCCCGTGGTGGCCATCACCGCCAACGTGGGAACCAGCCTGCTGGGAAAGGACAGTTTCCAGGAGGTGGATATCGCGGGTATCGTGATGCCGATCACAAAGCACAGCATGATTGTAAAGGATGTAAACAAGCTGGCGGACACCATCCGCCGGGCCTTTATGATTGCCAAAAGCGACCGTCCGGGTCCTGTGCTGGTGGATATTACCAAGGATGTGACCGCCGATACGGCGGAGTATAAGTATCAGGAGCCGGTTTATGTGGGACCCAGCGTATCGGAGATCCGGGACGAGGATATTGAACAGGCGGTGCAGTTGATCGACGAGGCGAAAAAGCCGTTTATTTTTGTGGGAGGCGGCGCGGTGATTTCCGGCGCTTCCGAGGAACTGAGAACGTTTGCGCACACCCTCAATGCGCCGGTGACGGATTCCCTGATGGGCAAAGGCGCGTTTTCCGGAACGGATGAGCTGTACACCGGCATGCTGGGAATGCACGGCACCAAAACCTCCAACCTGGGGGTGACCAAGTGTGATCTGCTGATTGCCATCGGAGCAAGATTCTCCGACCGGGTGACCGGAAATGCCAAGGCTTTTGCCAAAAACGCAAAAATCATCCATATCGATGTGGACGCGGCGGAGATCAACAAAAACGTGCGGACCGACTGCAGCATCATCGGAGATGTCAATGAGGTCCTGAAACGGCTGAATAAGAAGATTCATCCCAAGAATCATGATGAGTGGGTGGCGGAAATCGAAGAGATGAAGGCACAGTATCCGCTCCGCTATAATCCCGACGGCCTCACCGGTCCCTATGTGATTGAGGAACTGTACCGGGTGACCAACGGGGACGCCATCGTGGTGACGGATGTGGGGCAGCACCAGATGTGGGCCGCCCAGTATTATAAATATAAAGAGCCGAGAACGCTGATTACCTCCGGAGGACTGGGAACCATGGGCTATGGCCTGGGAGCAGCCATCGGAGCAAAGCTGGGACGCCCCGACAAGACGGTGGTGAATATCGGAGGAGACGGCTGTTTCCGGATGAATATGAACGAGATTGCCACTGCGGCGAGAAACCATCTGCCGGTTATCGAGATTGTCATCAATAATCATGTACTGGGAATGGTGCGCCAGTGGCAGACGCTGTTCTACGGCCACCGTTATTCCAATACGGTGCTGAATGACCAGGTGGATTTCGTGAAGGTTGCGGAGGGCCTGGGAGCCGTGGGCATCCGTGTGACGAAAAAGGAAGAGGTGGGTCCGGCCATCGAAAGAGCCATTGCTCTGCAGACAACGGTAGTGATCGACTGCCAGATTGACTGTGATGACAAGGTATTCCCCATGGTTCCTGCAGGCGCTCCGCTGGAGGATGTGTTTGACGAGAAGGATCTGGAGAAGAAATAAATATTGACAAATTTTTGTCATAAGCGTATAGTGATTCGTATATTAACAGTGTAAAACTGTGGGAACTGCCCGAACCGCCCTGCGGAACTTTCGGGCAGTTTATGCAATATGCAGGGAAATGGAGGAGAGGTAACGTGAGCAGAGTATACAATTTTTCGGCAGGTCCGGCCGTTTTGCCGGAGGAGGTGCTGAGGGAAGCACAGGAGGAGATGCTGGATTACAGGGGTTGCGGAATGTCCGTGATGGAGATGAGCCATCGTTCCGCCATGTTTGGCGAGATTATTCAGGAAGCGGAGAAGGATCTGCGGGAACTGATGAACATTCCGGAGAATTACAAGGTACTGTTTTTACAGGGCGGAGCGTCCCTGCAGTTTGCCATGATTCCCATGAATCTGATGAAAAACCGGGTGGCGGATTATATTGTCACCGGCCAGTGGGCGAAGAAGGCATGGCAGGAGGCGCAGAAGTACGGAAAAGCAAACAAAATCGCCTCCTCGGAGGACAGAACATTTTCCTACATTCCGGACTGTTCGGATCTTCCCATCAGCGAAGACGCGGATTATGTATATATCTGTGAGAACAACACCATCTACGGAACCAAATTTAAGGAACTTCCCAACACCAAGGGCAAGGATCTGGTGGCAGACGTTTCTTCCTGCTTCCTGTCGGAGCCGGTGGATGTGAGCCGTTATGCGGTTCTCTACGGAGGCGTGCAGAAAAATATCGGACCGGCCGGCATGGTGATCGCCATTGTCCGGGAGGATCTGATCACGGATGAGGTGCTTCCGGGAACGCCCACCATGATGAAGTACAAGACCCATGCGGATGCCGGTTCCATGTATAACACTCCCAACTGCTGGTGTATCTACATCTGCGGCAAAGTGTTCAAATGGCTGAAAAAACAGGGCGGACTGGCAGCCATGAAAGCACACAACGAAAAGAAAGCAAAGATTCTCTACGACTATCTGGACGAAAGCCGTCTCTTTAAGGGAACGGTGGAGAAGGCTTCCCGCTCGCTGATGAACGTGCCTTTTATCACCGGAAATGCGGAGCTGGACGCTAAATTTGTAAAGGAAGCGAAGGCTGCCGGACTGGAAAATCTTAAAGGGCATCGGACTGTTGGCGGCATGAGGGCCAGCATCTACAATGCCATGCCCATCGAGGGCGTAGAGGCGCTGGTGGACTTTATGAGTAAATTTGAAAAGGAGAATCTGTGATATGTATCAGTATACTTGCCTGAATCCCATTTCCTCCATGGGGCTGGAGCAGTTGCCGGAGGATTATGTAAAAACGGAAACGATAGAGGACGCGGACGCGGTTCTGGTTCGAAGCGCGTCCATGCATGAGATGGAACTGCCGGGAAAACTGAAGGCGGTAGCCAGAGCCGGCGCGGGCGTGAACAATATTCCCCTGGACCGCTGCGCGGAAAACGGCATAGTAGTGTTCAACACACCGGGAGCCAACGCCAACGGCGTGAAAGAAATGGTTATCGCCGGCATGCTGCTGGCTTCCCGTGATATCGTGGGAGGTATCGAATGGCTGGAGCAGCAGAAAGTGGATGAAAATATCGGAAAGCTGGCAGAGAAGCAGAAAAAGCAGTTCGCCGGCTGTGAGATCAAAGGAAAGAAGCTGGGAGTGATCGGCCTGGGCGCCATCGGCGCGCTGGTGGCCAACACAGCCATTTATCTGGGGATGGAGGTTTACGGCTATGATCCGTATATTTCCATCGACTCAGCCTGGAAGCTTTCCCGGGAGATCCGCCATATCAGCAATGTGGACGAGATTTTCTGCGACTGCGATTATATTACCCTGCATGTGCCGCTTCTGGACAGCACGAAGGGAATGATCAGCCGGGAAAACATCGGAAAGATGAAGGACGGCGTGGTACTCCTGAATTTCTCCAGGGATTTGCTGGTGGACGAGACGGCGCTGGTGGAGGCACTGGAGAACGGAAAGGTGAAGAAATATGTGACGGATTTTGCCAATCCGGTGGTGGCGGGAGCCAAAAACACTCTGGTGACCCCGCATCTGGGAGCTTCCACGGAGGAATCCGAGGACAACTGTGCCATGATGGCGGTACGCGAGCTGCGGGATTTTCTGGAGAACGGAAATATCCATAATTCTGTCAATTATCCCAACTGTGACATGGGCGTCTGCACCGCGGCAAGCCGGGTGGCCATCAATCACCGGAATGTGGTGAATATGATCAGCCAGTTTGCCAGCGTCATGGGAAGCGCCGGCATCAATATTTCCGATATGACAAACAAAAGTAAGGGAGATTATGCCTATACCCTCATCGATCTGGAATCCCCTGCCACTCAGGAGCTGGTGGAGCGTCTGGAGGCGATCGACGGCGTGTTGAAGGCGCGAATTATCAAATAGAGAAATCATGCGTATGAGATTTGTGGAGAAAACTGCCGAATGGAGACGGCGGTATGGCCTGGCAAAAAGTTTGTACCGGAACAGAAAGAAAATTATGCCTGCCTGTCAGGCGGTAAAGAGACTTCTCGCGGCGGCCGCCGGCAGGCAGGCTGCCCGCCTGAAGGGTGCGGGCCATCACGGAAAAGGAGGACACAGCCATGGCTGAGCTCAGACCCTTTCGTGCGGTGCGCCCGCAGAGAGATCTTGCATCCCGGATTGCGGCGCTGCCTTACGATGTGTACAGCCGCAGCGAGGCGGCAGCCATTGTGAAAGAAAATCCCTGGTCTTTTCTGAAAATAGACCGGGCGGAGGTGCAGCTGCCGGATGAGGTGGATACTTATGATCCGCAGGTTTACCGGCGGGCGGCCGATACGCTGCGGCAGATGATGGAGGAAGGAGCGTTCATCCAGGAGGAGAAACCATGCCTTTATCTGTATGAACTGACCATGAACGGCAGAACGCAGACCGGCATCTGCGGCTGCACGGCGGTGCGGGACTATGAGACGGGAGTGATCCGCCGCCATGAAAATACCCGCAGAGAGAAGGAAGAGGACCGGGTGCGCCATGTGGAGGCCTGCCGGGCGCAGACCGGCCCCATTTTTCTGACCTGCAGGGATGAGAAAGGGGAACTTGCCGGAATTCAGGAGAGAGAAAAACAGGGGGAGCCACTGTATGATTTTACCGCCCGGGACGGTGTGCGGCACCGGGTATGGCGAATTGCGGAGGATCCGGTGATCGGACATATCCGCGGGATATTTTCCCAAATCCCTTCCCTGTATATCGCGGACGGACATCACCGGGCGGCTTCCGCCGTCCGGGTTGCGCAGAAGCTTGGCGCCGGTCAGATGAACGGTTCCAGGACAGATTCGCGGGAGTCCGGGGAGGCGCAGTGGATTCTCTCGGTGATTTTTCCCGCGAATCAGCTGCAAATCCTGGATTATAACCGCTGGGTGGCGGATTTGAATGGGAAAACCGCGGAAGAATTTCTGGAGGCTCTGAACCGGGATTTTCTGGTTACTCCCGCTTTTGGCGAAATTCGGCCGGAAAAGAAGGGAGAGTTTTCCATGTGCCTCGGGGGACAATGGTATCGTCTTCGGGAGAAGCACGCCCGGGATTTGGAGGATCCGGTGAAAGCGCTGGATGTATCGGTGCTGCAGGACAGGGTTCTGGCTCCCATCCTGGGAATCCGGGATCCGAAAACGGATGCCAGGATCCGGTTTGTGGGCGGTATCCGCGGCCTCGGCAGTCTGGAGCAGATGGTGCGAAGCCAGGGAGGGGTTGCCTTCGCCTTATATCCCACATCCATTGAGGAACTGTTTGCCGTGGCGGATCAGGGCCGTCTGATGCCCCCGAAATCCACCTGGTTTGAGCCTAAACTGCGAAGCGGCCTTTTTATTCACAGAATCTGACACCTTGCCATTTTCAGAAAAATGATGTATAATTCCATCCAAACAAAGACGTTCTGTTTCTGACAGAGCGTCTTTCTTGTTTTATAAACCGGTGTTTGCAGAAGAAACATGCCTTTTTCAGCGCAGAAATCAGGAAGGAGGAATGCGCGGATGATAAAGAATAAGGACTGGATGATGTTGAACGGAACGATTTACCGGATCTATACCACGGAAGATCTTCGGGAAATGCAGCGGATTTTTCTGGAACGGATACGCACGCTGATCCCCTTTGACGGGGCTGTTTTCTGTCTGGCGGACGGACGGGAAGAAGAACAGGTGGTCTGCGGGGAGAACATCTGCCTGGAGGAGCTTCGGGCCAGCCAGCCGCAGGAAGAACTGTATGACGGACAGAGTATGGTATATCGGGAAACAGATTTCGCGGAGCCGGGAAATCTGCGGGGATATGGTCTGCGCATGGTACTTGTCCGCAATGAAAAATTTCTGGGTACCGTGTTCTTTTTCCGTTCCTTCCAGCAGGAGGATTTCCAATACCGTGATATTTTCCTGCTGGATATGGTGAAAGAGCATCTGGCATACCGGCTGGATGAAAGGGAAAAAACACAGGGAAGACAGGAGGAGAGCCGGATGGGAGAGGGACTGGCGGCAAACTGCGGACTGACCAGAAGAGAGCGGGAAATTCTTGACTGTATCATGGAGGGGCAGGGAAACCGGCAGATCGGTGAAACGCTGGTGATTACGGAAAATACGGTGAAGAAACACATTTTAAATATTTACCGGAAGCTGGGCGTGCGCAGCCGGGTACAGCTTTTTAAGAAGATACAGGGCATGGAAGAGGAGTCATCTTACAATTTTTAAGCAGAGGAATCAAACGGATGGGTAATTGTAAAGACAGGCAAAAACGGTATATGATAACACCATTAAGAGCAAAGGCGCCAGAATCCTTTGCTCTTTTTGCTTTTACGGAAAGAAAGGGAGGAGATTGTGTATGAAGGAATTGATGATTATTATTCGTCCGGAGAAACTGGAGACGGTGAAAAACATCATGGAGGAGATGGGCTGCGGCGGTATGACCATTTCCAGTGTGATGGGCTGCGGAACCCAGAAAGGATACGATGAGGAATCGGGACCCTATCAGAACCAGATCAAAGGCTTCAAAACCACCATCAATCTTCTGCCAAAGATCCGGGTGGAGGCGGTGATGCGGGACAGCATGGTGGAGCCCGTCATTGCCAGAATCCGGGAGGAACTGGCAGAGGGCCATGTGGGAGACGGAAAAATCTTTATCCGCAGCGTGGAGGATGTGATCCGCATCCGTACCGGCGAGCGGGGAAAGAAAGCATTATAACGGAAACCGAGGTGGAGTGATTTGGGAGAAAGAAAAGTTACGGTGAAGCTGGAAAATCTGAACAAAGTATATGACGGTCAGAACCATGTGGTAAAAGATCTGAATCTGGAGGTTTACGAAGGAGAATTTCTGACGCTGCTGGGTTCTTCCGGTTGTGGAAAGACCACGACCCTGCGGATGATCGCCGGTTTTGAAATGCCTACCGGGGGAGCCGTATATGTGGAAGGAGAGAATATGGCGAACCGGGAACCCTATGAGCGCAATGTCAATACCGTATTCCAGAGTTATGCGCTGTTTCCCCACATGACGGTATTTGACAATGTGGCTTACGGACTCACCATCCGCAAGGTGAAGAAGCAGGAGATCCGGGAACGGGTGACGCATATGCTGGAGCTGGTGCAGCTGGGAGGCTTTGAAAAACGCTATCCCTCTCAGCTTTCCGGCGGGCAGAGGCAGCGGGTGGCCATCGCCCGGGCGCTGATTAACCGGCCGCGGGTGCTGCTGCTGGATGAGCCTCTGGGAGCGCTGGATCTGAAGCTTCGCAAGCAGATGCAGCTGGAACTGAAACGGCTGCAGAGAAAGCTGAATATCACTTTCATCTATGTCACCCACGATCAGGAGGAGGCGCTGACCATGAGCGACCGGATCGCGATTATGCGGGACGGTGTTCTGGAGCAGGTGGGGACCCCTCTGGAGATCTATGAAAATCCGGCCACCCGTTTTGTGGCGACCTTTATCGGAGAGACCAATCTGCTGGAGGGATATGTCAGCCGTAAGATGGGGGATGAGGTAACGGTCACAGTGGAAGCGGGAACGGTCCGTGCATGGGGCAGGGAATTCCGGGAACGGGAGATGGTGGCTGTCTCTGTCAGACCGGAGCGCATGAAATTTTCCGCCGTTCCGGTGGAAGGGTTTACCATTTCCGGCGAAATCCGGGAACAGATTTACGCGGGTTCTGTGCTGAAAACCATTGTCGTCCTCCCCAATGGAGACGAGATCCGTATCGAGCGGCTTTCCAGGGAGGAACTGCCCGGGGAGGGGAGGGTTTATCTTTACTGGGATCCGGGAGACGAGAGACTGCTCCATTCACTGGACGATGTATTTTTTGATGCCGTGGAAAATGTAAAGATGGCTTAGGAGGTGATGGAATGAAGGCAGAAAAAAGAAATCTGGCCGCCGCCCTCCCCATGGTGGGGCCGGTGACCCTGTGGCTTCTGTTTTTTGTGGCGCTTCCGCTGCTGTTTGTGGCGGTGATAAGCTTCTGCAGTATTGATCAGAACTACAACGTTCAATTTCAGTTTACACTGGAGAACTACCGGAGGCTGTTGGATGCCAGTTATATTCAGATTTACGCGCAGTCCTTTCTGATTGCCGCGCTGACCACAGTGATCTGCATTTTTCTGGGATATCCCTTCGCGTTTCTGATCGCCAGGACATTTCCAAAGAGAAAGGCGCTGCTTTATATGCTGGTGATCATTCCTTTCTGGACCAATTCCCTGATCCGGATATACGGGTGGAGAACGTTTCTGGGAACCAACGGATGGCTGAACAGCCTTCTGCAGACGCTGCATCTGGTGGATACTCCAATAGACTTTCTGTTTCGCCAGGGCACGACGGTGCTGGGCATGGTTTATTGCCTGTTCCCCTTCATGGTGCTTCCGCTGTATACCGCCATCGAAAAACTGGATCAGAGTCTGATGGAGGCTTCCTCGGATCTGGGAGCGAAGGGACCGGTGACCTTTTTCCGGGTGGTGCTGCCGCTGACGGCCAGCGGAATTTTTTCCGGATCCATCATGGTATTTATTCCGTGTCTGGGCTTCTTTTATGTGTCGGATATCCTGGGAGGCGGAAACGCGGATGTGATCGGAAATCTGATCGAACGGCAGTTCCAGAGCGGAAACAACTGGCCGCTGGGGGCCGCGCTGTCCATTATTCTGATTCTGATAACCCTCCTGCTGGTAAAGCTTTATCAAAAATGCGGGGGGAGCATGGAAAGTCTGGGGGTGTGACGGATGAAGAGAGAGGGAAAAAAGAAAGGGAAGAAAGGGCTGGGGGTGGCATACTGTACGCTGATTTACCTGTTCCTGTTTCTTCCGATCGCAGTGGTGGCAGTCAATTCTTTCAATGCTTCCACCACAAAGCCTTACCTGTCCTGGAAGGGATTTACCCTGGACTGGTACGTCCGGCTTTTTGACAATCATACGCTTCTGTCTGCCTTCGGAAATACCATGCTGATTGCCCTGACCAGCACGCTGCTTTCCACCGTGATCGGCACGCTGGGAGCGGTGGGAATGTACCGGTACAAATTCCGGGGGAAAAAGACGGTAGACGCGCTGCTTTATATTCCGGTGGTGATTCCGGAAATTGTGCTGGGAATTGCGCTTTTGACCTTGTTTTCCAGAACCGGAATTCCCAGAGGACTTTTCACTCTGATTCTGGCCCATACCACGTTCTGTATTCCATTTGTGATCTTCAACGTGCGGGCCAGGCTGGCAGGCTATGATTATTCGGTGGAGGAAGCCTCGATGGATCTGGGAGCCGGAAGAGTGCAGACGTTTCTGCGCATTACCCTTCCGGTGCTGGTGCCGGGAATCGGCGGGGGCGCTCTGCTGGCATTTACCCTCTCCATTGATGACGTGATCATCAGTTATTTTACCAACGGGCAGGTAAGCACCTTCCCGCTGAAGGTAATGGAGAGTATCAAAAGCGGCGTATCGCCCGATGTGAACGCCTTGTCCGTGCTGATACTGATCGGCACCATCGCGCTGGTGGCGGTGACCCAGAGCGGGTTGTTCCAGAAGAAAAGAAACTGAGGCCGAAAAGGAGGAGAAAACTATGAAAAAGAGAATGTGCGCAGGCTTGGTGATTTTGTCGGCAATGCTTTCCATGACCGGCTGCGGAAGCAGTGGCGGAAGCGGCGACGCAGGGGAACTGAACGTGTTTATCTGGACGGAATATGTTCCGGACTCGGTGGTGGAGGCCTTTGAAGAAGAGACAGGGATTCAGGTGAATATCTCCACCTACTCTTCCAATGAGGATATGCTGGCAAAGGTGAAATCGGAGACTGCCGGGGCCTATGATATTGTGCAGCCCAGCGATTATATGGTGGAACAGATGGCCTCCCAGGATATGCTGCTGAAGCTGGATACGGACCGGCTGGAGAATCTGGACAATATCGGCGAGGCCTACCGGAACCCCTCCTATGATCCCGAAGGAAAATACGCGGTTCCCTACATGGGAGGTGTGGCCGCGATCGCTGTGAATACCGATATGATTCAGACGGAAGTGACCTCCTATGCGGATCTGTTCACTGATGAGTTCCGGAACAGCCTGGTGGTGCTGGACGACTACCGGGCGGTGATCGGTATGGCGGCCCGCAGTATCGGACTGAGTATGAATGAGACGGATCCGGATAAGCTGGAGCAGATAAAAGAACAGACCCTGAAGCTGAAAAATAATATCAAGCTGTATGACAGCGACAGTCCCAAATCCGCGCTGATTGCCGGGGACTGTTCCGCCGGTGTCTGCTGGAGCGCGGAAATCGCGCTGGCCATGGAAGAAAATCCCGCTATAGAAATTGTATTTCCCAAGGAAGGCCCTTATATCTTTATGGACAACTGGTGCATTACCAAAGACGCGAAAAATGTGGACGCCGCGTATCAGTTTATTGACTATATGCTGAGGGCTGAGACCGCGCAGAAGGTATCGGAAGAATTTCCGTATCTGCAGCCCAACACGGCGGCCATGGATCTGCTGGGAGAGGATTACTCCTCCAACCCGGCCAAGAATGTGCCGCAGGATGTGATCGCATCCGGGGAATATGTACAGAATCTGGATCCGGACACACTGGCAATCTATGATTCCATCTGGACGGAACTGAAAAAATAAAGACGGTAAAGAAATACGGAGAAAGGGACAGATCAGAAAGTCTGTCCCTTTTTTAAAAGCTCCCAGCGGGAGGAAACACCCGTTTTCCGAAAAATATTCTGCATATGTTTCTGCAGCGTGTGGGTGGAAATTCCGAGAGCGTCCGTGATCTCCTCATTGGAAGAGAAGGTCAGCAGAAGCTGCAGGATCTGTGTTTCCCTGGGGGTCAGTCCGCAGCTCAGGCGAAAATGATCCAGACGTTTTTGCTCTGTAACAGCTTCCGGAGGACGGCCCTCCAGAAGATTGTGCAGAGCCGCGTTCAGATGGATCCCCAGTGAGCGCAGCCGGAACATATCCTCATTGGTAAAGGTTCCGTCGATCCGGGTATGGTATAGGGTAAGGATCCCCAGCATTTTCTGCCGGTAAACGATACTGTACTGAACGGAATCAAAAATGTGATATTTCTGATAGCAGCTCCGGTACAGGGGAGAACTTAGGCGTTCCTCCTCCGGGAGCAGTTCGCTTTCCCGGACCAGCGTGGACTCCTTGGTGTGCAGAATCCAGAGCAGCGGGTCTTCGTCCAGACGATCCATATAAATATTTTCCGCTTCCTCAAAAGAATCCGGAATGCACACTGCCCGTCCGAACCGGATCTCATCCGTGCCGGCAGAGGGATCTGTCAGCAGAATACTGGCAAAGCTGTAGGGCACCAGCATCTTCAGCGGGACAAGAAAATCATTTTTCAGATCTTCCAGGCTGCGGCAGGCATAGAGATGGTAAACGATATCATTGAAAATAAAAAACATGTTCTTATCCATGGCTGGTTCCTCCCTTCCTCAAAGGTAAAGGAAATATAAGCTATCATAGCACATGAAATACTTAAAAACAAGTATATATGATAGATTTTAAGTAGAAAGTTCTGAAAAGATACCATTGTGGAAAAGGGCAGAAAGGAGTATGATAAATCCATCAAAACAAAAACTGACATAGATACGAAGGTGTATCTGCTGTGGAATCGCAGCGGATACACCTTTTTTCATGGCAGGGAAACAGGTGTTTTCATAACATGTACAGGTATTCTTTTGCCGTGAAATTGTCTGGCTGGAAAGGAAGGGAGACTGTATGGCAGAGAAACAACAGGTAATCAAGGATCTGGAACGGGTGATTTCACTGATTGAGACGGACAGTGATCAGATCCCGGAGGAAGAGAAAAAGAAAATGGTCAGCGAGACGCTGGATCATTTTGACAATTATGTCAGCCCGGGCTGGCTGAAATACCGGAAATCTGTTTCTTCTGATTCGGAGAACGGGGCCGTTCTTGAGTGGCAGGATGAAGGCGCTTACTGCTACGGATTAAATGGTGAGAAATTCATCGACTGTCTGGGCGGATTTGGTATCTATACCTGCGGTCACAGAAATCCGGCCATTCTGGATGTGGTGAAGGCACAGCTGGATCATCAGGCGCTGCATTCCCAGGAGCTTCTTGATCCTCTGCGCGGCTATCTGGCAAAGGCGGTGGCAGATATCACACCGGGCGATCTGCAGTACTGCTTCTTCACCAACGGCGGGGCCGAGGCGGTGGAGATGTCACTGAAGCTGGCCAGAATCGCTACCGGAGGCAGATGGTTTATTTCCACGGTGGGAGCTTTCCACGGGAAATCCATGGGAGCCGTTTCCATGGGAGGAAAGGGTACCTACCGGATCCCGTACATTCCCATGGTACAGCAGGTACAGCATGTGGAGTACGGCAATGCGGAGGATATCCGCAAGGCCATTCGGAATCTCCAGGCAGTGGGGGAAAAGGTCGCCGCGGTGATTCTGGAACCCATCCAGGGAGAAGCCGGCGTGATCGTTCCGCCGGAAGGATACCTGACGGAAGTGCGGAAGATCTGTGACGAAACGGGCGTTGCGCTTATCTTTGATGAAATCCAGACCGGTATGGGACGGACAGGTACCATGTGGCGCTGCGAGGCAGAGGGCGTGGTTCCGGATATCATGACATTCGGAAAGGCTTTCGGCGGCGGCATCATGCCGATTACCGGAATTATCTGCAAACCGAAGATGTGGGTGCAGGATCTGATTGATAATCCCTGGCTCCTGGGCTCTCCCACTTTCGGCGGCAATCCGGTCTGCTGTTCGGCAGCCATTGCCACCATCAAATATATGCTGGAAAACGATATCCCCGGCGTTTGCCGCGAAAAAGGAAAGCTGCTGAAAGCAGGACTGGAACAGCTGGCAGAGAAATATCCGGAGGTGATCCAGGAGGTGCGGGGCGTAGGCCTGATGCTGGCGGTGGAATTCCACACCTGTGAACTGGGTTACGAATGTGCCAAAGGATTATTTGCCAGAAGAGTTATGACGGCAGGTACGCTGGTGAACGCCAAGACGATCCGGTTCGAGCCCACGGCGGTGATTTCCGAGCAGGATATCAAGGATGTGATCAGCCGGATGGACGAGGCGCTGGCTGACACAAAGAAGGCATTTCAGCTGTAAAAAGGATTCCGCTGCGGCGGATATTCCGAAATAAGGAATTTCGTAATGCAAAGAGGCATACCGACAGACAGGTATGCCTCTTTTTCATACGGGAGGAAACAATATGAATACTGGACTTATAGCAATTCTTATTATTTTAGTGGTTATCGTGGGCGCCATTGTCACCAGGCGCTGCATGGAATTTTTGATCGGCGGATCCATTGTGGCGGCCATCGTCATGTACGGAGGCGATTTCCTGACGGAATGGTGTTCGCTTCTGCAGACCTCGCTGACGGACAACGTGTGGATTTTCCTGGTCTGCGGGCTGTTCGGAAGTCTCATCGCCCTGCTTCAGGAGTCGAAGGGAACCTTCGGATTTTCCGCGCTGGTGTCCAAATTCTGTACCAATCAGAGGAGAACGCTGCTGACCACCTTTATCATGGGAATCCTGATCTTTGTGGACGATTATCTGAACGTGCTGACCATCGGCGTCTGTATGAAAAATGTCAGCGACAAACGGAAGCTTCCCAGAGAGAGTCTGGCATACATGCTGGACGCCACCGGAGCCGCGGACTGTGTGCTGCTTCCCTTTTCCACCTGGGCGGTGTTTTATTCTTCCCTGTTCTGGGAGCAGCCCAGCGTACAGGCGATGGGATTCTCTTCAGGAATGTCCGCGTATGTTCATGCGGCGCCCTTTGCGTTTTATCCGATTCTTACCCTGCTGATTGCGCTGCTGTTTTCTCTGGGCATTATGCCGAAGCTGGGCGCCATGAAGAAAGCGTTCCAGCGGGTGGAGGAAACGGGCAAGGTATACAGTGACGCCAGCCGGAAATACAATCATGAGGACCGGAAGGGGTATGAGGAATCCGGAAATATCTGGAATTTCGTGATTCCTATGGTAATCCTGGTGGCCCTTACCGTAATCACCGGCGATCTTCTTTCCGCGGTGGTAGTGGCTCTGTTTGTGTGCCTGATCCTGTATGTGCCTCAGAAGCTGATGAATCTGGAGGAGTTCTTTAACCTGGTTATCCGCGGTTTCGCGGATATGCTGCCGACGCTGATGATTCTGCTGATTGCCTTTGTCCTTCAGGGAGTGACGGAAGGTATGGGTATGACAGATTTTATCATTGATGTGGCGGAACCGCTGATGACAGGCGCCGCATTCCCGGCGGTGGTATTTGTTGTTCTTGCTGCCATCTGTTTCGCTACCGGTTCTTTCTGGGGCATGAGCGCGGTGGTTTCCCCCATTGTATTTCCGCTGGGCGCGGCCATCGGGGCAAATCCGGTTCTGATCATGGCAGCTGTGGTATCCGGCGGAGCTTTCGGAAGCCATGCCTGCTTCTATGCGGATGCAACCCTGCTTTCTTCCCAGAGCGCCGGAATTGATAACATGGAGCATACCATCTCCCAGCTTCCCTATGTGGCGATTGCCAGTGTGCTGTCGATTGTGGGATTTGTGATCTGCGGAATTGTGATGTAGAACGGAAATCGCGGTAAAGCCGGGAGAACGAACGGCAGCGGACAGGACCGAATCCTGTCTGATTCGGGAAGGATGGTGAGAAAATGAGCAGCAGAAGATTTATCGTCCGGAGCCGGGCGGTGTATACGGGCCGGACGGACCGGCCCGCTCCGGCAGCCATAGCCGTGGAGGGAGAACGGATTCTCGGGGTGCTGCCCTGGGACTGTGAAAAAATCGATGGAAACTGGGAAATTCATGATTACGGTGACCGTATGGTGATGCCCTCGTTTATCGACGCGCATACGCATCTGTTTTCCGGGGCGGTCAGTTCCAGCGAATACGTCTGTACGGATCTGGGACGGGGAAGATCTCAGGAGGAGTGTGTGGAAATCATCCGGGCTTTTGCCGAAGAACATCCGGATTATCCCAGGATCCGTGGGACCGGCTGGTTTGTGGGAAACTGGAAAGAGGATGTGCTTCCGGACAGACGGCTTCTGGATCAGGCCATCCCAGACCGGCCGGTGTATCTGCAGTGCGCGGACGCCCATAGTATGTGGCTGAATTCCAGGGCGCTTGAGGAGGCGAACATCGATCCCGACCGGAAGCTTTCCGATGGAATTATCGTCCGGTTCGGCGACGGCCAGATGAGCGGCCTGCTTCTTGAACCTTCCGCCTGTGCGCCGGCGGTGGAAAAATATATGGAATTTTCCGATGAAGAGATGATGAAAATTCATCGGGGATTTCAGAACCAGCTGGCGGCCTGGGGAATCAGCGCGGCCAGCGAGATGTATGCCGATGATTATACCGGGAAAACGTATCATGATTACGGGCTGTTGAAAAAACTGGATAATCAGGAAGGACTTTCCGCACATATCTATGCGTACACCCGTCTGTTCGGTTATACTGATTTTTCTCCGTATTTCCGGATGAAAGAGTTTTTTGATTCCCCCCATTTTCACATCGGAGGTCTGAAAGGGTTTGTGGACGGGGTTACGGAAACCTATACCGGAATGATGCTGGAGCCTTATACCGACCGGCCGGACTGCCGCGGACTTTCCGTTCCCCTTTGGCCCCGGGACAGGATTGAAGAAGAGATCATCGCCGCCAACGGGGCAGGGATTCAGGTGAGACTTCACTGTATCGCGGACGGGTCCGTCCGGCTGGCGCTGGATGCTTATGAAAGATCACGGGCCGTCAACGGACCGATGGATTTTTATAATACCATTGAACATATTGAAAATATCCATCCGGATGATATTCCCAGATTTGGTCAGATCGGGGTGCTGCCCTCCATGCAGCCCTATCATCTGACCTTGTCCAGAAATGACAAGATTTTCCGGATCGGAGAAACGCGCTGCCGCTATGAGTGGCCGGAGCGGTCCATGCGGGAGAGCGCCGGTATGCTGGCCCTGGGAACCGACTTTCCCGTGGTGGGTATCAATCCCTTTGCCAGTCTCCATTCGGCGGTCACCAGAAAAGACGAATACGGGGTGGCCACAGGACACAATCCCTGGGAGACGCTGACGCTTCCGGAGGCGCTGACCGGCTACACCCTGGACGCTGCCAGAGCGTACCGGGCGGAGAAGGAGATGGGGACGCTGGAAGCCGGAAAGCTGGCGAATCTGCTGGTACTGGATCGGAATCTCTTTGAGATTGACGCAGAGAAGATTCCCCAAACACAGGTTTTGGTGAACTATTTTGAAGGAAAAAAGATTTTTGAGAGGAGTGAAGGTTATGGATCTGAAAAAGATGTTCATTGACGGCTGCTGGATGGAAGGCAGTGAAGGAAAATCGGAACCCACCATCAATCCCGCCAACGGCCAGGTGCTGGCTTACATGACGGTGGGAACCAAAGAGGATGTGCACCGGGCCGTGGCTGCTGCCAGAAAATCCTTCTACGAAACCAGGGAATGGAGAGATCTGGATTCCCAGAGCCGCAGCGATAAGCTTCTGGAGATCGCCAACGCCATCGAGGCGGAAAAAGAGGAATTCGCCCGTCTGGACAGCATGGATCACGGAAAGCCTCTGCGGGAGGCAGAATGTGATGTGGACGACGCCATTCACTGCTTCCGCTATTACGCGGGAATTCTGAAAGCGCCCTGCGGCGGAAGCTATGAGGTGAATGACGGCTTTGGAGCCATGCATTCCTATACCATCCACGAGCCGGTGGGGGTGTGCGCGCTGATTACCCCCTGGAATTATCCGCTGCTGATGGCGGTGTGGAAACTGGCGCCTGCCCTGGCCGCGGGCAACAGCGTGGTCTTTAAACCCAGCTCCAACTGTGTGCTGTCCTGTGTGAAACTGTTTGAAATTTTTGAGAAACTGGAAATGCCGAAAGGCAGCGTCAACCTGGTGCTGGGTCCGGGCTCCGTGGTGGGAAATGAGATGGCAGCCAGCATGGATGTGGATATGGTAACCTTCACCGGCAGCACCCAGGTGGGGCAGAGCATCATGCGGGCCGCCGCAGGAAATGTGAAGAAGGTAGGCCTGGAGCTGGGCGGCAAATCCCCCAACGTGATTTTCGCGGACGCGGATCTGGAGGGCGCCGTGGAATGGGCCATGGTGGGGATTTTCTTCAACCAGGGCGAAGTCTGCTCCGCAGGCTCCAGAATCATTATAGAGGAGAGCATAAAGGATGCCTTCGTGAAACGGCTGGCTGAGAGAGCCAACGCGATGACCATTGGAAATCCCCTGGACAATCCGGATATGGGACCGCTGGTGACGGAGGGACATATGAACCGGGTGCTTTCTTATATTCAGAAGGGAATCGACGAGGGCGCCACGCTGGTATGCGGCGGTGAACGGTATACGGAAGGAGAATGTGCTTCCGGGTATTATGTGCGGCCCACCATTTTCGATAATTGTACCAGTGATATGACCATCGTGAAGGAAGAGATTTTCGGGCCGGTGGTGACCATCCAGACCTTCCGGACCGAGCAGGAGGCCATCGACCTGGCCAACGATACGCCTTACGGCCTGGCGGGGGCAGTCTTTACCACAGACGGCGCCCGGGCGCTGCGGGTGATCCGGGAGATCCGGGCCGGAATCACCTGGATCAACTGTTACAATCCCACCTTCAACGAGGCTCCGTGGGGCGGATATAAGATGTCCGGTATCGGAAGGGAGCTGAGTGTCCACGGCCTGGAGGAATATCAGGAGGTAAAGCAGATCAATATCAACCTGAACCCCGGTATTCTGGGCTGGTATGAGCACTGATCAGCCGGTCAGGCTGACTGAAGAGAGGAGAATGTGATATGACGAGAAGCAAGTATGTGGTGACCATCACCCGACAGTTTGGAAGTCTGGGAAGACCCATCGCCAAACGGATGAGCGAGATTCTGGATATCGGCTACTATGACCGCGATCTGGTGGACGAGGCGGCGAAAAAGCTGAAGCTGCCGGTATCGGTGGTGGATAAGGAGGAAGAGTCGGCGAAAAAAGTTCCCCTGAATCCCTTTACCCGCATGAAGTATCCGCTGGGAAAAGGGACCAGTGATACCCAGGACGCCATTTTTGAGGCGCAGCAGAACATTATTCAGTTTCTGGCAGAAAAGGAAACCTGCATTATCGTGGGACGCTGCTCGGATTTCATCCTGGAAGAGATGAAGAACGCCATGCATATTTATATCTACGCACCCTATGAGGTAAGAGTGCAGCAGAGTGTGGATAATCTGAAAATGGATATTCAGGAGGCACGTCAGATGATTGTGGATGTGGATGAAGCCAGAGATTCCTACCATATGCATTACGCGGGCTATCTGCCGGATGACAAGAATCACAAGGACATTATGATAGACAGCAGTTTTCTGGGTGTGGAAAAAACGGCCCAGTTTCTTGCGGAGGCAGTCAGAAGAAAATTCGGAGTATGACATTTTATGCGACAGGAGCGAGGTGTACGATTATGAGCGAGTTAAGAGAAGCATTACCGGAAATAAAAACGGAGACACTGCCGGGGCCTAAGGCGGCCGCCGTGCTGGAGCGCAGAAAAAAGATCATGCCGGACGCGATCCGGTGCGTCTATCCCTGTGTTATGGAGCGGGCAGAAGGGGCCATGATTGAAGATGTGGACGGAAACCGCTTCCTGGACTGGGTAGGCGGCGTAGGCGTTCTGAATGTGGGACACTGCCATCCGGAACTGGTGGAGGCTGTCCGCGAACAGGCGGGAAAATATTTTCACGGCATGGCAAATATTGTGACCCATGAGCGGTATATTGAGCTGGCGGAAAAGCTGGCGGCCGTCACGCCGGTAAAAGGTGAGGAAAAGAAGGTCATGTTTGCCAACAGCGGCGCCGAGGCGGATGAAAACGCGGTGAAAATCGCGAAAGGCTATACAGGCCGCCCCAACATCATCGTATTTTCCGGAGCATTCCACGGCCGCACCATGCTGACCATGTCCATGACCGCGAAAAAAGCCTATTCCCGGGGGATGGGTCCCTTCCCCGACGGGGTATACCGGGCGGAGTTTCCTTATCTCTACCGGAAACCGGAGCAGATGACGGAGGAGGCCTATATCCGCTGGTGTGTGGACAGTGTGAAGGAGGTCTTTGAAAATGCTTCTCTGCCGGAATATGTGGCCGCCATGGTCATCGAGCCGCTGCAGGGAGAAGGCGGATTTATTCCGGCCCCCCTTTCGTTTGTGAAAGCCCTGCGGGAGATCTGCGACCAGTATGGAATTCTTCTGGTGGCAGATGAGGTGCAGACCGGATTTTGCCGGACGGGCCGGCTGTTTGCCTGCGACTACTGGAAGGAAGCGGGAGTGGAGCCGGATATCCTGGCCACCGCGAAGTCCATCGCGGGAGGAATTCCCCTCAGCGCGGTGATCGCCCGCAAAGAGATCATGGACGGGATTCCGTCAGGGATCATCGGCGGTACCTACGGAGGAAACGCCCTGGCCTGCGCGGCAGGCGTCAAGGTGCTGGAGGTCATTGAAAAAGAGAACCTGGCGCTGCGTTCCCGTCAGATTGGCGATAAATGCCGGGAAAGATTCCTGAAATGGAAAGAAACGTATGAGCAGGTGGGTGATGTCCGGGGTCTGGGCGCCATGCTGGGCGTGGAATTTGTTAAGGACAAAGCCACCAGGGAGCCGGATCCGCAGCTGGTATCCGACATCATCCAGGAATGTGCCCGCCGCGGACTGCTGGTGGAAAATGCCGGTATTCATAACAATGTGATCCGCTTCCTGGCCCCGCTGGTGATGACGGACGCGCAGCTGGAAGCCGGGCTTGCCATTTACGAGGAGGCCATCCGGGTATGCACGGAAAAAGGAGGTGCCGGAGTATGAGAAAAGTGACTGTGGCTGCCACCCAGATGAGCTGCAGCTGGAATCGGGAGGAAAATCTGAACAAGGCGGAAGGTCTGGTGCGGCAGGCGGCGGCGCAGGGCGCCAATATTGTTCTGCTGCAGGAGTTGTTTGAAACCCCGTATTTTGCCCAGATCCAGAGCTTTGATTATATGAAAATGTGTACGAAGGCGGAGGAAAATCCAGCGGTTCTCCGGTTTCAGCAGGTGGCCCGGGAACTGTCGGTGGTGATTCCGGTGAGCTTTTATGAAAAAGCCGGAAATACGGGCTTCAACACGCTGGCTATCATCGATGCGGACGGAAGTGTTCTGGGCTATTACCGCAAAACGCACATCCCCGACGGCCTGCCCTATGCGGAGAAATTCTATTTCACGCCGGGGGATACCGGTTTTAAAGTATGGGATACCAGATACGGCAGGATCGGCTGCGGGATCTGCTGGGATCAGTGGTTCCCGGAAGCGGCCAGATGCATGGCGCTTCTGGGTGCGGAACTGCTGTTTTATCCCACCGCTATCGGCAGTGAACCGGTACTTCAGAACGATTCCCAGCCCCACTGGACCCGCTGCATGCAGGGGCATGCGGCCGCAAACATCATGCCGGTGATCGCCTCCAACCGGATCGGTACGGAAGCGGAAAAGGATTCTGAAATGACATTTTACGGCTCTTCCTTCATCGCCGATGAAACGGGAGCACTGGTGGCCCAGGCGGACCGGGAGAGCGAGATGGTGCTGACCGCTTCCTTTGACCTGGATGCCATCGCGGAAAAAAGGCGGGAATGGGGCGTATTCCGGGATCGAAGACCGGAGATGTATCAGATTCTTCTGACCCATGGAAAGAGGTGACTGCAGTATGGAATTTCAGTATTATCTTCCGGTGAATCTGATTTTCGGGCAGGGGAAGGCCGACCTGGTGGGAGAAGAGACCGCCAAATACGGAAGGCGGGCCCTGGTGGTGACAGGAAGAAACAGCGCCAGGAAAACCGGTCTTCTTGACCGCATTCAGGATTCTCTGAAAAAAGCCGGCGTCTCTTCGGTGGTCTATGACCAGGCCCGTCCAAACCCGCTGGCCTCCGACGCCTACCGGGGAATGGCGCTGGCCCGGGAAGAGAAGTGTGACGTGGTGGTGGCCGCAGGCGGCGGAAGTATTATCGACTGCGGAAAAGCCATCGCGTTTCTGGCGAAAAACGACGGCGACATTTTTGACTACATTTTCGGGCTCCGAACCGGCAGCCAGGCGCTGCCGCTGGTGGCCCTGCCCACCACCTGCGGAACCGGCAGCGAGGGCAACTGTTTTGCTGTGCTTACCAATGACAAAACGGGAGACAAAAAGTCGCTGCGCAATATGGTCAGTCTCTCCAAAGTATCCATCATCGATCCGGAGCTGATGGTGACCATGCCCAATGGGGTGGCTTCCAGCGTGATGTTCGATGCCCTCTGCCACAATATGGAGGCGTATCTGTCCAGAACCACCCAGCCTCTGGTGATGCAGCAGGCGCTTTTTGGGGTGGAACTTCTGGCAGACAATATCCGCAAGGCTCTGGCGGATCATTCGGATATGGAAGCCTGGGGGCGGGTATGTCTGGGAAGTACCCTGGGCGGCATGTGCATCAATATGGCGGGAGTGGCGCTGCCCCACGGTATGGAGCACCCGGCCAGCGGCCTGAGGGATATTGTGCATGGCCGGGGCCTGGCGGCCCTTTCCCCGGTGATTTACGAGGCCACCATCCCCCGGGCGCCCGAAAAATTTCAGGTGCTGGCACAGCATATGGGCGGCGGCGATTTCCTGGTGCTTCTTACGGATCTTCTGCGGGACATCGGCCTTGAGACCACCCTGTCGGCGGAAGGCGTCAGAAAAGAGGATGTGGAGTGGATGACGGATAACTGTCTGAAAGTGTCCGCCGCAGCCATCAGCGCGCATCCGGTGCAGTTCGACAGGGAAGCCATAGCAAAACTGTACCGCAGGGCGATGTGAGAAGGGAACGGAGAAGGCGGCGGAACTGTTGCCGTTCAATTCAAGAACAGGAGGGAGAAAAATGTTTCGGGAAATGCGACTGAAAAGACAGCAGATGGCGCCGGAGGAAGCGCAAGAAATTCTGAAAAAGGGCACTTGTGGGGTACTGGCCCTTGCCGGTGACGAGGGATATCCCTATGCGGTTCCTTTAAGCTATGTGTACGACGAACAGGAGGGAACCATCATTTTTCACTCCGCAAAAACCGGTCATAAAATCGATGCCGTCCGCCGGGACGCGAAGGCGTCCTTCTGCGTGGTAGGGCAGGATCAGGTGGCGCCCGCCGTGTATACCACCTATTACCGGAGTGTGACCGTATTCGGGAAGATGCGGATTCTGGAGACGGATGAAGAAAAGAGAACTGCCATTGAAAAGCTGGCTGTAAAGTATGCCCCCAATGACAGCGAAGAAAACAGAAACCAGGCGATCCGGCGGGAGTGGAAGGGACTTTGTGTCCTGGAAATGCGCATCGAACATATGACAGGAAAAAAGGCGTCGGAACTGCTGTAGGGAAAGCTGACTGAAACTTGTATTTCCAGGGCAAAAGTGATAGAATAAGTTTATACTTTCATAATTGGATACACTGCATATGCAGAGATATCCGTTGGGATAATTATGAAAAGAGGAGGTACGGGTTTTATGGCAGACAAATTATATGAAATGATGGACTGGCCGGAGATTGAGGCCGTGGTGTATTCGGAGGAAAATGCCCCCAGGAATATTCTGGGTCCCCGGATGACCGGAGACGGTGTTCTGGTGCAGTGCTTTTTTCCGGAGAGAACCCAGGTAAGCGTCAAAGTTCTTTCCGATGAGAAAACATATCCCATGGTGATGGAGGATGAGGCAGGTTTCTTTGCGGCACTGCTGCCGTATCAGGAGATTCCTGACTATGTGTATCTGGTAAGTGAGCAGGAGGAAGTGAGAGAATACCGGGATCCCTATGCTTTCGGCCCTCAGATCACCCTGGAGGAAGAGCAGCAGTTTACCAACGGGATCTGTTATGAGATTTATGAGAAGATGGGCGCCCATCCCATGACCATTGACGGTGTGGACGGCGTGTACTTCGCGGTTTGGGCGCCCAATGCCATGCGGGTGTCCGTGGTGGGCGATTTCAACAACTGGGACGGCAGGATGTATCAGATGAATCTTCTGCAGGCTTCCGGAATCTACGAACTGTTCATCCCGGGAATTCCCGTGGGGGCCATTTACAAATACGAACTGAAGCTGCGGGACGGACTGACTTATCTGAAAGCGGATCCTTACGCCAATGCCGCGGAGCTTCGCCCGGCCACTGCTTCTGTGGTGGCGGATCTGACCCGGTTTCGCTGGCGGGACAAGGCATGGCTGCGCAGCAGAAAAAAACTGAATAAGACGGATCAGCCCATGTTTGTCTATGAGATGCATCTGGGTTCCTGGAAAAAACCGGAGGATGGCCGGGAGTTTTACAATTACCGGGAGATTGCCCCTATGCTGGTGGAGTATCTGACAGAGATGGGCTATACTCATGTGGAGCTGATGCCCATCATGGAGCATCCCTTTGACGCTTCCTGGGGCTACCAGGTGACGGGGTATTATGCGCCCACCAGCCGGTACGGTTCACCGGAGGATTTCATGTTCTTTGTGGATACCCTTCACCGGGCCGGTTTCGGTGTGATTCTGGACTGGGTGCCGGCCCATTTTCCGAGAGATACCTTCGGTCTGGCTTCCTTTGACGGAACCTGCCTCTATGAACATCTGGATCCCCGGCAGGGATATCACCCCCACTGGGGCACACTGATCTATAATTACGGCCGCCCCCAGGTGAAGAATTTCCTGATTTCCAACGCACTGTACTGGGCGGACAAGTACCATGTGGACGGTATCCGTTTCGACGCGGTGGCATCCATGCTTTATCTGGATTACGGGAAAAACGATGGAGAATGGATTCCCAATATCTATGGAGGCAACGAAAATCTGGACGCGGTGGAATTCCTGAAGCATCTGAATTCCATCTTCAAGAAAAAATATCCGGATACGCTGCTGATCGCGGAGGAGTCCACCGCATGGCCGCGAGTGACCGGCAGTGTGGAGGACGACGGCCTGGGCTTTGACTATAAGTGGAATATGGGATGGATGAACGATTTCATCGGCTATATGTGCAACGATCCCCTGTTTCGGGGAAGCCATCACAACGAGCTGACCTTCAGCATGATTTATGCTTACAGTGAGAATTTCATGCTGAGTCTTTCCCATGATGAGGTGGTACATGGAAAAGGCTCGCTGCTGAATAAGATGCCCGGGGAACGGGAAAAGAAGTTTGCCAATCTGCGGCTGGCGCTGGGATTTTTCGTGACGCATCCCGGAAAGAAGCTTCTGTTTATGGGGCAGGAGTTTGGCCAGGAGCATGAGTGGGCGGAGAATAAATCGCTGGACTGGAGCGATATGGAGCAGCCGGAGCATCAGAAGCTGCGTGATTTCATGAAAGCGTTGATCGGACTTTACCGGCAGTATCCGGCTCTCTACCGGATGGATTACGATCCCCAGGGCTTTGAGTGGATCAACTGCGTGGACTGGGAAAAAAGCATGGTATCCTTCATGAGAAGAACCGCAAAGCCGGAGGAGACTCTGGTGGTGATCTGCAACTTCTCTGATGTGGCCTATGACGCCCATCAGGTGGGCGTGCCCTACGCGGGAAAATATAAAGAAATCCTCAACAGTGATGCCGAGGCTTACGGCGGAAGCGGTTTCGTGAATCCCCGGGTGAAGATCGCAAAAAAGGTGGAATGTGACGACCGGCCCTATTCGCTCACCGTCAAGGTTCCGGCGCTGGGCATCTGTATTTACAGTTATACCAAAACCGTGGAAAAAGCGGTGGACAACAAGACTGCCAGAGGAAAGAGAAAGAATACTTCCGCAAAGAAAACCGGTCTGAAGGAAGAGATCAGCAGACAGATGGAGCTGGCCCAAAAAGCAGAGGAGCAGACGAAGAAAGGAAAGGCGGAAGAGCCGAAAGTGGAGGAGCCAAAGCAGAGGGTTGTGAAGGAGGAAGCGGAGGAGCCGAAACAGAGGGCCGCAAAGACCGGGAAGACAAAACCAGAGAATGAAAAACCAGAACCGCAAAAGCGAGCAGAGACGGATACGGCAGGCGTCGGAAAGAAACGCGGACCGGCCGGAGAGAAAGGATAAGTTTATTTTATGGATGTGATCAAAGAAGCGCTGTCCTGGCTGAATAACATTCCCAGAGACAGTATGCTGGGATTTCTGCTCCGACTGGTTCTGGCGCTGATTGTCTACGCTGTCGGGACAAAGGTGATTGCCTGGCTGTGCCGTATGGTAAAGAAGCATCTGCTGAAGTATGGAACGGACGAGGCGGCCAAAAGTTTCCTGATGTCGATTTTAAAGATCAGCCTCCACATCCTTCTGATCATGACGCTGGCAGCCCAGGTGGGGGTGGACCGGACTTCCATAGCCACCGTGCTGGCCTCCGCCGGCGTGGCGGTCAGCCTGGCTTTGAAAGACGGACTGTCCAATTTTGCCAGCGGGCTGATCATTATGTTTCTCAGACCCTTTTCCGTGGGCGATTACATAATCGAACATGGAGAGAATAATGAAGGAACCGTGGAGAAAATTGAACTGTATTATACCACCCTGGCCACCACGGACAGCAGAAAAGTGGTGATTCCCAATTCCCTGCTGACCGGCAACTGCATTACCAATGTGACGGCGGCCGATAAACGGCGTCTGGAAATCAAAGTGGGAATCTCTTACGATTCGGATCTGCAGAAGGCCAAAGAGATTCTCCGGCAGTTGATTCAGGAGGATCCGGAACTGATGGATCAGGAGGAAAGCCAGATTTATGTGGATTCGCTGGGAGACAGTTCTGTGGTGCTGGGAATGAAGTCCTGGGTAAAGACAGAAGAATTCTGGAATACCAAGTGGCGGATGAATGAGCGCATCAAGGAAGCCTTCGACGCCAACGGCATTCAGATCCCATATCCTCAGATGGATCTGCGGATTCAGGAGGTTCCCAGGGAAATAAAAAAGTAACCGGAGGAAAGATTTCCCGAAATTTAAGAGGAAGGGCAGAATCCCGGCCATACGGCCGGGATGCTGTCCTTTGCGGGCGTTACCCGGGATCCCTTTATGACCAGGCATCCGATGTAAAGGAACCCCGGATAGATCCTCCGATGGCCAATGCCATTGTAAATATACGAAAAGAAAGGAAGATAGATATGATCGCCAAACAGTATAAAAACATGCTGGGAGCAAAATCTGCCATCCGGGAGATGGCGGCTTACGGAGCAAAAAGAGGAAAGGAGATCGGACCGGAGAATGTGTTTGACTACAGTCTGGGAAATCCTTCGGTGCCCGTACCGGAAAAGTTTACCAAAAAGATGATCAGCCTGCTGGAAAACGAGAGCCCGGTGGCACTCCACGGCTACAGTCCCACGCTGGGCATTGATTCCGTCCGGCAGGCGGTGGCGGATTCGCTGAATCAGCGGTTCGGCATGGAATATAAGAAAGAACACATTTTCATGACCAGCGGGGCGGCGGCGGCCCTGGCCCATGCCTTCCGGGCGGTGACGGTCCCGGGAGACGCTATTTTGACCTTTGCGCCGTTTTTCCCGGAATACCGGTTTTATGTGAATCTCACAGGAGCCAATCTGAAGGTGGTCCCGCCGGATCTTGCCGGGTTCCAGGTGGATTTTCAGAAATTTGAGGAGATGCTGACGGAGGATGTCACGGCGGTGCTGATCAATACGCCCAACAATCCGTCAGGTATCGTCTATACCACGGAAACGATTCAGCAGCTGGCCCGGATTCTGGAGGAGAAGGAGAAGGCGTACGGCCATGAGATTTATCTGATTTCCGATGAACCCTACCGGGAGATTGTATTTGACGGTGTGGATGCTCCTTATGTGGCGAAATATTACAAAAACACCATTACCTGCTATTCCTTCAGCAAGTCTCTGTCCATTCCCGGAGAGCGGATCGGATATGTGGCGGTCTCCCCGTCCTGCGAGGACGCGGAACTGATTGTGGAGATGTGCGGCCAGATTTCCAGAGGAATCGGCCATAACTGTCCGTCCTCCATTATTCAGCTGGCGGTGGCAGAGTGCCTTTGCGATACCTCGGATCTGTCGGTTTACGAGAAAAACGCCGGGATTCTTTATGACAGACTGACAAAGCTGGGCTTTGAGATCGTAAGGCCCGGCGGGACCTTCTACATGTTCCCCAAAGCGCTGGAGGCGGATTCCCAGGCATTCTGTAAAAAAGCCATGGAAGCGGATCTGTTGCTGGTTCCGGGGGATACCTTTGGCTGTCCGGGGTATTTCCGGATTGCCTACTGCATTGATACGGAAAAAGTAGAACGTTCCCTGGCGGCCTTTGACCGGGTGGCGGCCATGTACCGGAAATAACCGGAAAAGGAAAACGAGATGGAAAATGTGATGAAAACCCCCCGGCCCATTCCGGGATTATCCAGGAAGGATGAGGAAGAGCAGCTGGCCAGGATTATCGCTGTGGCGCAGGAAAATCTGGAGCGGACTGCCGGACGGAGCAGGGAGCTTACGGAGGAACTGCACGATCTGATGGAAACCTACGGCCCAAAGGATAAGGAAGCTCTGGCGCTGCTTTTTAATACCCAGTCGCAGATGCGGGAAAATCAGCGGGATCTGATCCGGTGCCGGAAAGCCAGAAAGAAACCGTACTTTGGAAGAATTGATTTCCTGGATGGCAGGATCCGCCAGGAGGAGTCCTATTATGTGGGAAGGGTGGGGATTTCTCAAAATGGGCGGGAACCCCTGGTGATCGACTGGCGGGCTCCCGTGGCCTCCGTGTATTACGAAAATTCCCTGGGCCCCTGCAGATACACCGTGAAAAATGAGGGTACCTTTGCGATTGATCTGAAGCGGAAGCGCACCTATGAAATCGAGAATGACAAACTGAAAGATTTTTACGATTCCGATGTGGTGGCCAACGATGAGCTGCTGAATAAATATCTGGCCAGAAATAAGAAAGCAGTGCTGGGGGAAATCATTGCCACCATTCAGAAGGAGCAGAATGCCATTATCCGAAAATCCCCGAAGACGAATCTGATTGTTCAGGGGGTGGCGGGATCCGGAAAGACCACCGTGGCCATGCACCGGATTTCCTATATTCTGTACAATTATGAGGAATTCCGCCCGGAGGATTTTTATATTATCGGCAGCAACCGGATTCTGCTGAATTACATCACCGGCGTGCTGCCGGAGCTGGATGTATACGGCGTTTCCCAGATGACTATGGAAGAACTGTTTGTGCGCCTGCTTTATGAGGACTGGGACAGGGAAAAGTATCGGATCCGTCCGGCGGACCGGAAGGATCCGCGGATTTGCCGGAAGGGCAGTCTTTCCTGGTTCCATGATCTGGAGGAATTCTGCAACGCCTATGAGCGGCAGCAGATCCCGGCAAAGGACATCCGCCTGAAGAAAACAGGAGCGCTGCTGTTGTCCGCAGCATCCATCCGGCAGTATCTGGAGGAATATCCCCGGATGTCCATGCAGAGCAAAATCAATATGCTCAATGCACGGCTTCTGGCGAAACTGGAAAATGAACTGTCCGGAAAATATATTTCCTGTACGCCGGAGGAGAAAAAGGAGCTTCAGAAGGCCTGCCGGCAGCATTTCGGAGGAAATGCCTGGAAGGGATCGGTTTTCCGGCTGTATGGCGAATTTTTAAAGGAGCAGAAAAGGAACGAAAAAAGCGTCCCCTTTGAGGAAGATTGTTTCGATGTCTATGATCTGGCGGCGCTGGCTTTTCTGTATAAGCGGATCAAAGAGACGGACGGGATCCGGGAGGCCAGCCATGTGATCATTGACGAGGCCCAGGATTTCGGTATGATGGCTTATGGAGCGCTGGCTTACTGCCTGCGGGGCTGTACCTATACCATCATGGGAGATGTTTCCCAGAATATCCATTTCGGATACGGCCTCAACGACTGGAAGGAACTGCAGGATCTGATTCTGACGGGAACCTTCGACAGCTTTGAACTGCTGAAAAAAAGTTACCGGAATACGGTGGAAATCTCTGATTTTGCCACAGAGATCCTGCGGCATGGGAATTTTTCCATTTATCCGGTGGAACCCATCAGCCGCCATGGGAATCCGGTGGTGATCCGGGAGTGCGCAGATGAAGAGGATATGCTGCGCCAGTCGGCGGAGATTATCCGGGGATGGCAGCAGGAAGAGAGGGAGACCATCGCTGTGATCTGCCGGGATCAGGAGGAGGCCGCCACGGTCAGCGAAAACCTGGGGAAGTATCTGCCGCTGGCAGACAGCAATCTGGAGACTGCCGAATTTGGTAGCGGCATCATGGTGCTTCCGGTGGAGTATACCAAAGGACTGGAATTTGACGCGGTGCTGATCTATCATCCCTCCGGGGAACACTATCCCTGCGAGGATGGCTATGTGAAGCTGCTCTATGTGGCTGCCACCCGGGCGCTCCATGAACTGGCGGTGGTTCACCGGGGAGATCTGACGGATCTGATCGCGAAGCCGGTACCCGAAGAAAAGAGAATGGGTTCTCTGGAAGGCAGGGCGAAAAAACCCTTCCGGTTTGAAACAAAACGGGAACTCACGGACAAGGAGCAGATGGCCCGGGATGTGCTGCAGGGAAATAAAGAGCGGGCCATGCGGGACTATCTGGGGCCAAAGCCCCTTGTGGTTTCCTCTCCGAAAGAAAAGAAAACAGAAAAAGTGGGAATGCATGGCAGGGATCCATCGGGAGATCTCATAAAAAAGGGAGAGAAAGAAGGAAAATCAGCAGAAGTTTCAGAAAAAATACAGGAAACCGGAAAAGAGCACCCGGACCGGGAGATGCCTGTGAATCCCTCCCGCTGGAAATTCGGAACCGCTCCGGACAGCAGTGTGCTTCGGCCCAGGGGGCACGGACGTATTGACAATTCCGTCCGTATGGTGCGCAGAACGAAACAACATGTGGAGCTGATCAGCAGTTATGGAACACTTCGCATTTCACCGGCAGAGGACGATGTGATTCGGGTACAGTTTGTGAAAGGCAGACTGACGCCTTTTGCGGAAGGCTTCTGGAATTATCAGCCGCCGGCTGCTTTGGTCTGGAGCGCCAGAGAAAACAAAAGCCTGGTGGAGATTGCCACGGAGAAACTGACCGTAAGAGTTGATAAGAAAACCGGGGCGGTACAGTTTCTTGAAAAAGGAGGGCGGCTTCTTCTGGCAGAGAAAGCCGCATTGCCCCGCCAGGTGGAGGAAGCACCGGCCGGTCAGACCTGGACATACTTTGACTGGGGGAAGAAAGAGAAACTCTGGGCGAAAGGCCTGCTGGCACAGGATCTGGAACGGGTGGATCAGAAGGCCCGGTATATCAGTTTCGGGGGAAAGAAACTGCGGATGCCTCTGGTGGTTTCCGAACTGGGATATGGAATCGGTATTGCCGCGGGAAATACCGTTATGTGCTGCGATATCCCCATGTATGGCCCGTATGTGTACACGGAAGGAAGCGGGCAGATTGATTATTATTTCTTTTTCGGAGGCAGCAGCCGGGAAACGCTGCAGCTGTATCAGAAGGTACAGTAGGCTGCTGCAGAGCGCCGGAGAGCCCAGGCCGGAAAAACTTGACAGGAGGAATGGATTTCTTTATAGTTAGTCTAAACAAACTAAAAAGGAGGACATTCATGGAGATTAAGCAGCTGGAATATTTTGTCACTGCCAGTGAGTGCGAGAGCTTCAATAAAGCCGCAGAGTGTCTGTATACTTCTCAGCCTAATGTGAGCAAAGTGATCTCGGGGCTGGAGAAGGAACTGGGAAAAAAGCTTTTCGAGAGAACCAGCAAAGGCATCCAACTGACGCCGTTCGGAGAAACGGTCCGGGACTATGCCAGGGATATTCTGAGAAATGTGCTGATGATCAGCAATATTGCTCCCGCCAACCCGGGAGAGAAACTTTCCGTCTCCACCTGGCCCAGCATTTTGATTTCCCGTTTTCTCGTCGATTTTTATAATCAGATGGAGAAAAAATATGTCATTGAACATCTGGAAGGTACGGCGGAGGAGATTACGGATCATGTGAAAACCGGTGCGGCACAGCTGGGCCTTGTATTTATCGCCAAGAAACAGCTGACCGCTTTTCACCACATTCTGGGCCATAAAAAACTGGACTTTGAACCGCTGGATAACAGAAAGCTGTGTGTGTACGCAGGGAAAAATCATCCGCTTTACGAAAGAGAAAGCATTGATTTTTCCCTGCTTTCCCAGCTGGAGTTTATCCGCGGCGCCAGAGATTATTTTTCCATGGAACATCACCTGGAATCGGTGATAATGGCCTGCGAACCGGATGTGATCTTCATCGGAGGAAGACTGTCCGCGTCCTACGACAGCCTGAATGATATTGCGCCGGTGATTTACCTTTCCACGGATACCGAGGCAGGTGTCGTGGAGAGTGTGCGGAAAATGCCCAGACCATCGCTTCCATTTTTGGAAAAGAAGATCAGGTGGATACTCTGATGAGTGATTTTGACGAAAGAATCCAGACGCTGTCGGCGTTTGCTGAGGGAAAGACTGCCATTATCGGAATGTGTACCAGCGGAAGCTTCAATGTGCTGGGAAATGACGGCCGCTGCTCTCTGATCGGAAGGGAGATCGGATTTGAGAATATCGGCGTTGATGCGGATGCGGATACCTCCACCCATGGAAATGAAGCCTCTTTTGAATTTGTGACAGAGAAAAATCCGGACTATATCTTTGTGCTGGACCGGGATGCAGCCATTGCCACAGAGGGTGCCCAGCTGGCTCAGGATATCATGGAAAATGAACTGGTTCAGGGAACGGATGCCTACAAAAACGGCCATCTGATCTACCTGGCACATCCGGCTGTGTGGTATACGGCAGAGGGAGGAATCCAGGCCCTGGATATCATGCTTCAGGATCTGGAGACCGAACTGCTGCAGTCCTGACGCGTCCTTCGCGGATTTTTTGTGGCAGGCCGCTGGATGCCTGCAGAAAAAAAGCCCTGCGGGATATGCAGAGATCAAGTGTGATCTGCATATCCCGCAGGGCTTATACTTTCTAATTTTCTTTCCTGGCAAAGTCGGATACGATCTGAAGAATCCGTGCCGCCGCATCCTGCGCCGGGATTTTTTCGGACAGTGTCTTATCCCTGGAGGTAATCTCCAGCACCTGATCTTTCAGGTTGCGGGGGCTGACCACCACACGGATGGGAACGCCCAGAAGATCCGCGTCGGAGAACATGACGCCGGCCCGCACCGGACGGTCGTCGTAGATCACCTCTGCGCCGAGCCGCTGAAGTTCTTCATACAGGCGATCCGCATATTCCCGTACCTGGGCGTCATCGGACCGGACAGCGCACAGATGAATCTGCCAGGGAGCGATGGCCATGGGCCAGATGGGGCCGTATTCGTCATGGGAGGCTTCGCAGACAGCGGCGGCCAGACGGCCCACGCCGATGCCGTAGCAGCCCATGATGGGATACTGAGAGTTTCCATCCGGATCGATGTAAGTCATGTGCATGGATCGGGTATATTTGGTGCCCAGCTGGAAAATATTTCCCACCTCAATGCCACGCCGGATGGTGATGGCGGATTTTTTGCAGCAGGGGCAGATACCGCCCTCCCGGATTTTGGCGAAATCGTGATAGCTGGCTTCGGGAACATCCCGTGCCATATCCAGACCCGTATAATGATATTCCTCCCGGTTGGCTCCGCAGGAGAGATTGTTCCTTCCCTCCAAAGACCGGTCGTATAATACCGTAAAGTCTCCTTCCAGATCCACGGGACCGATGTATCCCGCATGGAGCCCGGACTCAGGCGTAATCTCCGCCGGGCGGATCTCACAGCCCAGATAGCCGGTCAGCTTCGTCTCATTGACCTCCAGATCCCCCCGGAGGAAAAGCACCACATATTTGCCGTCAGGCACCTGCTGATAGACCACCGCCTTGCAGGAATTTTCTTTCGGGCTTTTCAGAAAATCACAGATTTCCTCGATGGTGTGGATGTCGGGGGTGTAAACCAGGGTCAGAGGGTCAGAGACCTCATCCCGGATAGGGGGGATGATATTTTCCGCCGCTTCCATGTTGGACCGGTAGCCGCATTCCGGACAGATGGCGATGGAATCTTCTCCGATGGGGGTCAGCAGCATAAATTCATGGGAAATGCTGCCGCCCATCATGCCGGAATCGGAGGCCACGGAAATTACCTGGGGCACGCCGGCTCTGGCAAAAATCCGTTCATAGGCCTTGTGACACCGGTTATAGTAAGCCTCCAGATCCTCCTGGCTGGTGTGGAAGGAGTAGGCGTCCTTCATGGTAAATTCCCTGACACGGATCAGTCCGGCACGCGGGCGGGCCTCATCCCGGAACTTTGTCTGGATCTGATAGATCATAAAAGGATAACGGCTGTAGCTCTGGCCGTATTCCCGGACCAGATGAACCGCTGCTTCCTCATGGGTCATGCCCAGTACCATGGGGCTGCCGTTTCTGTCCTGAAAACGGAGCAGTTCTTTTCCCACGCTTTCATACCGGCCGGATTCCTGCCACAGAGAAGCGGGCAGCACCACCGGAAACTGTACCTCCTGGCCGTCGATGGCGTCCATCTCCTCCCGGATAATCTGCTCGATTTTCCGGGTGATCCTTCTCAGGGGAAGGTAGGAGGAGTAAATGCCGTTGGCCACATACTTCATATACCCGCCCCGGATCATCAGCGCGTGGCTGTCTACCACACAGTCGGCGGGGCGTTCCTTAAACCGTTCTCCCACAAGCTTTTCCAGTTTCATAAAGATACCTCCCAAATATGAAATCGGGCATACCCGACATGCACTGCGGGCTGTCCGATAATATAAAAAAAGAAAGCGTCTGCTGCGAAACGCTTTCTTCCTTCAAAGCTGGAAAAGAGACTTGAACTCTCGACCCCTTCATTACGAGTGAAGTGCTCTACCGACTGAGCTATTCCAGCCTGTGCTTTTCGGCACAAACTATATTATACATGGATTTCAGAAAAAATCAATCATTTTTTTTCTTTTCTTAAAAAAATGTGCGTCAGAAAAATTGCTTTGCCTGCTTTGCTCCAAAATGGTATACTTGATTTACGAAAGCATGGAACGAAAGGATACGGAAAAATGGTTCGGGAGAAAAATGTTTATCAGGATTTAAAGGCGGAAAACAGAAACCGGGTATTCCACAGAATCCGCGAGGCGGGACGAATCTCCAGTCCTTCCCTTTCCTATGAGCTGAAACTGAGCCGTCCCACCGTAAAGCAGAATCTGGATGAACTGCTGGGACTGGGGTATATCTATGAAAATGGATTTGAAGGACATACCGGCGGACGGCGCGCCAGAACCTATTCCGTGAGAGCTTCCGCCAGAAGCGCCATCGGGATGGACATTACAAGAAACCATATCATGGTTACGGCGGCGGATCTGTGCGGAAATCTCATTTATGAAAAACGGGTGCGGGCGCCCTTTTCCCTGAACACAGAGTACCGGAAACTTCTGGGACGCCTGGCCGGGGAGGCCGCGGCCGCTGCCAGGACGGGTGCGGAAGGGATTCTGGGAGTGGGAATCGCTGTGCCCGGGCTGGTGACCGAGGACCATCAGCGCATATCCTATGGAAAAATTCTGGATTTTACCGGGGCAACGGCAGATATCCTCGGGGAATCCATTCCCTGGCCCTGCCGTCTGTACAACGATGCGGATGCCGGCGGTTATGCGGAAATTTCAGAAAACAGTCAGCTGCGGGATGCTTTTTATATCAGTCTCAGCAATAATATCGGAGGAGCGATCCTGATTGATCATAAAGTCTACAAAGGAGAGGGGGCGCGAAGCGGAGAAATCGGCCATATGACGCTGATTCCGGGAGGACGGCCATGCTACTGCGGGAAAACAGGCTGCTTTGAAGCGTACTGCAACGCCTCTCTGCTGTCTGCTCACAGCGGTGGCGATCTGGAACTGTTTTTTGCAAAGACGGCACAGGGCGATCCAAAATGTGTGCAGGTATGGGAGGAGTATCTGGACTATCTGGCCATTGCAGTGAATAATATCAGAATGTTGTTTGACTGTCCGGTGATTCTGGGCGGATATGTGGGGGCCTGCATGGAACCCTATCTGGACCGGCTGAGGATGCTGGCGCTGGCACGGAATCCCTTTGACAGAAACGCGGATTTTCTGGTGGCCTGTCAGGTAAAACGGGAGGCGCTGGCTTTCGGGGCGGCCCTTCCCTTTGTACATGAATTCTGGAAAAATATCTGAGACCGGTTTCCTCTGGGTGCCGGCGGCAAGGTACAGGGCGGAATAAAAAAGCTTTCCGAAACATGAGAAGGAGTGTTGACGGGAAGCTTTTCTTTATATATAATCGGATATGTAAAACTGATTAACAAAACATATTTCATTAAAGGAGGTTTTCAATGGGGGAATTGCCAAAAACCATGAAAGCGCTGGTGGCCTATGGACTGGGGGACTACCGGCTTGAGACAGATTATCCGGTGCCGGAGTGCGGGCCGGATGATATCATCATCAGGACAGAGGCCTGCGGCATCTGTGCCGGAGATCTGAAATGTATGCACGGGGCCGCCATGTTCTGGGGGGATGAGGTGCAGCCTGCCTATGTGGAGCCGCCCTTTATTCCGGGGCATGAATTTTTGGGACATATTGTGAAACTGGGGGAAAATGTCACGGGATTTTCCGTGGGGGACCGGATTACGGCGGATCAGATTGTGCCCTGCGGCACCTGCCGGTTCTGCAGATCCGGACGCTACTGGATGTGTCAGCCCCACGCGATTTTCGGATTTCAGAGCGCAAATAACGGGGGAATGGCGGAGTATGTCCGTTACCCGAAAAATGCGGTGATTTCCCGGGTGCCGGAGGACATGCCTCTTGAAAAAGCGCTCTTGATTGAACCCTATGGCTGTTCCAAACACGCGGTGGACAGGGCGCAGATCGGCAGCGAGGATGTGGTGGTGATTTCCGGCGCCGGTACCCTTGGCCTGGGGATGATCACCTATGCCAGAATGAGAAATCCGGCCCTTCTGATCGCTTTGGATCTGGCGGACAACCGGCTGGAAAAGGCGAAGGAATTCGGCGCGGATCTGGCGATGAATCCGCAGAAGGAGGATGTGACAAAACGGGTGATGGAACTGACCGAAGGGTACGGCTGTGATATCTATATCGAGGCCACGGGACACCCCTCCAGCGTGCAGCAGGGACTGAACATGATCCGGAAGCTGGGGCGTTTTGTGGAGTTCAGCGTGTTTGGACAGCCGGCCACCATTGACTGGTCCATCATCGGTGACCGGAAGGAACTGGATATACTGGGATCACATCTGAGTCCATACTGCTATCCCTTTGTGATTAAAAAGATTGCCAATGGCAGTCTGAAAACAGACGGCGTGGTGTCCTCCATGTTTCCCATTGAGCAGTGGGAGGAGGCGTTCGATCATGCCTCCGGAAAGTATGGGGATCTGAAGGTGGCCATCCGCTTCTGAGAGAGCAGGCAGAGCGGATGTTATTGCAGCAGCTCTTTGCCGTCGCACAGAAGCGCTCCAAAATAGGTGACCGTGTTGGCACCGTTGATATAGTATAAAAGTTTTTAATTAACTCGACTATATAATCAACCTATGATATAATCTCTATACAGTAACTATGGAGGGCAATATCATGGGAAGAAAAGCAACAACAATAACACTTACTCCAGAGGAACGGTCTT
>DVIN01000059.1 GCA_018711275.1 Candidatus Pullilachnospira intestinigallinarum | reverse complement strand
CGGCCTCCACAATGCGAATGTGGCGCGCTCCCAACTGCGCTAATGCCCCAAAAAATGGAAGCAATGGGGCTCGAACCCATGACCTCTCGCGTGTGAGGCGAACGCTCATCCCAGCTGAGCTATGCTTCCATATCCTTTATTATAACATCTGCCGGAAAAAAATCAAGAGAAGATTAAGATTTTTTCAAAAAAACATGAAAACAGAAAAAGATTCAGTCCCCAAACCCGGATTCCAAAAGAGAGGCATATCCGTTCAGCCTTCCGGTTTCACTGTCACAAATAGAAGCGGGCCAGAGCAGGAAGCAGTTTGCGGTTGGCGGCCCAGAGGGCTCCAAATTCCTCCAGTCCCACAGGGGCAGGCCCGGCGCCGTTTTCGATGGTGACGGCGGGAATTTTTCTGACCCGGACAAAATAATCGCTGCATCCGGCCGCATCGGCAGAAGCGTTCCGGACAGATACGGCGGGATAGTCGGAGACGCGGGAGAGCATCCGGGCCAGCGCAGTCTCCTGATCATGCAGTTTTCCCCGGCTTCCATAGTCCCAGTAGATCAGGTTGCCGGAGGAGTGCAGGGAAATCACACAGCAGACAGGAATTCCCCGGGCAGCTGCCAGAATGGCGCGGGTTTCCGGCTCTGAGGCGGGGAAGGGGCCTTTGTATTTTTCCGGTCCGGGCAGGGAAGCGCCCTGGTATTCCTGCCATCCGGCGGAAAAGTTCCGGTTCAGATCCACGCCCGAAGCGTTAGCCTTCCAGCGTTTCCAGAAATCGGTCCTTTGCCCGGAAGAAATCCCAGGGCAGGCGGCACAAAGATTTTGCCGGAGAGCGGCGTTTCGGATGGCCCGGGGACCCTGTTGACTGATGGCCACTCCGTCAGGATTGGCCATGGGAAGAATGTGGAAGCATACAGAGTTCAGAAGTTTCCTGTAAGAAATCCCGCAGTACAGGGAACAGGGATATCCAGCCAGAAACGCTTCCGCCTGTTTCATCGCCAGCAGGGAATTGACGTACTCCCGGCCGTGGATGGAGGCCTGGATCAGAAGATGCTTCCGGGCATGGGGATTTCCCAGGGTCAACAGGACAATGGCCCGGCCGTCTCCGGTGAGGGCGATGGTTCTGGACTGGGCCAGAGGCCGGTACCGGCGGCAGAGCATCTGAAGATTATTCAGCATATCTTCATAAGAATACAGAAGTTCGGACATGAGATTCCTCCGGAAAAGGGAAGAAAGCGGCGGCAGATACCGGCAACCGCTTAGCCTCCCATGGCTGGCAGTGGGGCCGAAAGGCCGGATGGTTACAGATATTAATATGACTATTTGTCACAGAAATTTCCGGATCCTTAGAAATTCCTTAGAATTCTCCCCTATACTCTGTTTTGAAAGGAAGTAACAAGAAGGAGGAGTACAGAATATGACAACCAATATTTTAGAAACAAAGGATCTGGTGAAGACTTTCCGGGGATACGGGGAGCGGGCGCTGGATCAGGTTTCCCTGCGAATCCCGGAGGGGAGTGTTTACGGCCTTCTGGGGCCCAACGGGGCGGGAAAATCCACGCTGCTGAAAATTATCACCGGCATGATGCGCCCGGATGAGGGGGAAATCTTTTATAAAGGAACGAAATGGAACCGCTCCTGTCTGCGGGATATCGGGGCACTGATCGAGACGCCGCCCATTTACGGAAATCTGACCGCCAGGGAAAATCTTCTGGTCCGCACCACGGCCCTGGGGCTTGGCGAGGAGGAGATTGATGAGGCGCTTTGGACGGTGGATCTTGTCAATACCGGAAAAAAGCGGGCCGGGCAGTTTTCCCTGGGTATGAAGCAGCGGCTGGGGATCGCAGCGGCGCTGATCGGCCATCCCGGATTTCTGATTCTGGACGAACCCACCAACGGCCTGGATCCTTTCGGGATTCAGGAACTGCGGCAGCTGATCAGAAGTTTTCCCAAAAAGGGCATTACCGTGCTGGTTTCCAGCCACATTCTCGGGGAGGTGGAGCAAGTGGCGGATCATATCGGAATCCTTTCCAACGGGATTCTGGGCTACCAGGGAGGCATGCCGCCCAGGGGCCACCTGGAGGAAATGTTCATGAAGGTGGCGGAAAAATGCCGGAAAGGAGGGATCCCGGCATGAACAGTACAGGAATGCGGCTGTATCGGGCGGAGAGGATCAAAGGACGGCATACCGCGGCCAACCGGCTGTGGCTGCTGATGCCGGTGCTGACCCTGGCGCTGGCCTACGGAATTTCCCAGAGCAATGGAACCAATTCCGCCTATAACTGGTGGTATACCCTGATGATGCAGGGGATGATTACCCTGTTCTGCTGTCTGTCCGGCGGCAGGGACAGGAAAAGGAAAAACCGGACGGTGCTGGCACTTCCCGTGAAGATGGAAACGGTCTGGGACGCGAAGCTCCTTACCGGTGTGGGGACCGTGGCTGCCGCCAATCTTCTGTTTGCAGCGGGGATTTTGCTGGGCGGCTGCTGGCTGATTCCCCGCTTCTGGATGGCTCAGGTGATGGAAGTGACTGTGGGGCAGGCGGCCGGGGCCGCGGCGGTGATGGTGGCGGGCAGTCTGTGGCAGGTACCCTTCTGTTTCTGGATGAACCAGAAATGGGGCCTGCTGGTATCGCTTCTCTGGCTGGCCCTTTTGTGGGCGGCTTCCAGACGGTGGTACGGACGAAAGGGGGCGCAGACGGTATGAGAGGAATCTGGAGACTTTTGAAAAGCGAGGCCATCCGGCTGAAACACACACCGCTTCTGTGGATCCATCTGATTGTGCCGATTCTGGGTGCGGCGGTATTTCTGGCATATTACCGTTTCGCCGGATGGGGAAGCGCCGCGAAGGTACAGGGCTACCTGCAGGTGGTTTCCTGCTCCTGGCCATTTCTGTGCGGCATTCTCTGCGCGCTGGCGGAGGAAATGGAAGCAGAGGGCGGCTGGCAGAATTTCCTGATTCTGCCAAAGCGGAAGTACCAGGCCCTGCTGGCGAAATGGCTGGTTCTTCTGGCGGCGGGTCTTGCGGCCTGTCTGCTGGCGGTAGTGGGATTTGCCGCGGTTTACCGGTTTTTCCCGGAGGGAACGGTGTATCCGTTTTCTGTGTACTTTCTGGAGACGGTTCTGATCTGGCTGGGACAGGCGGTGGTCTACCTGCTTCATCTGGCCCTTTCCCTGCGGTTTGGGAAAACCGTATCCATCGGTGTGGGGATCGCCGGAAGCCTGCTGGCTTTTCTGATGCTCACCGGGCTGGGGGACGGGATCTGGATGTTTTTTCCATGGGCCTGGAGTTGCCGGGGCTGTTCGTATCTGTTATTATATGCAGCGGGAAGCGGCCGGAATATTGCGCTGAGTCCGTCGGTGAAAATGGAGGGCATCTTCTGCCTGGTGATGGGCCTTGTGCTGATTGCGGTGATTTTTGGCTGGTTTTCCCACTATGAAGGCAGGAGGAATCTGGAAGAATGAGTGTGAGAATACTGGCGGTGGATGATGAGGAAGGGATTCTCCGGCTGATCCGGCGGGCGCTGGAACGGGACGGGGCCGTGGTGGACACGGTTTCGGATCCCTGCCGGCTTCTGTCGGGGGAGCTTTCTCTGGCTTCCTATGATCTGGTGCTTCTGGATGTGATGATGCCGGGGATTGATGGATTTTCCCTGCTGGGGAAGCTGCGGGAGGATATGGACTGCCCGGTGCTGTTTCTGACGGCAAAGACTTCGGAGGAGGATGTGATGAAAGGCTTCGGTCTGGGGGCCGACGACTATATCCGCAAGCCCTTCGGAGTGGGGGAGCTGCGGGCCAGAGTGCAGGCCCACATCCGCCGGGAAAAACGGGAGAAGAGAAATTCCGTCACCGTGGGGGAGGTTCGTTTTTATCTGAAGGAGAAACGGGTGGAATCCGGCGGCGGGGAAATTGCGCTGACGCCGGGGGAGTATGAGATCTGTGAATTTCTGGCGCTGCATCGGGGACAGGTATTTTCCCGGGAGCAGATTTACGAGAAGGTCTTTGGCTATGGGGGAGAAAGCGACGATTCGGCCATCACGGAGCATGTGAAAAATATCCGGGGGAAATTCCGCAAAGCGGGCCTTTCTCCCATCGAGACGGTGTGGGGGATCGGATACAAATGGAAGGTGTAAGAGGATGAAGAGAAAGCGGAGCCTGTACATGGTGTTTATCTGGTATCTGCTGCGGTTCTGCCTGATGACGGTGGCGCTGGTGGTGATGGTTCTGGGGCTGTATATTGTTCTGGCAAATGTGGGGCTCAGCCGGATTCCCACCTATGAGCGTAGCCGGATTGAGGCCAGCGAGGAGGAACTTCGGGAGGGCCGAAAGGATGTGGCCGGACTTCTCCCCGATACCTGCCTTTACGGGATTTACGATTCCAAAGGCGCGTATCTTGACGGGAACTTTCCCGAAAGACTGCAGACGGAGGCCTGGGAGATCACGGCGGGCGACGGCTACACCGGAAGATTCTACAATACCTTTTATATGAGACTGGAGCGGGAGGACGGCAAAATCCTGGTGATCCGCTACCAGTATATCGCCAAATTTGAAAATCCCCGGCTGCGAAGCCTGTTTCCCAACGCGGAATTCCTTTTCCTGGGTGTTCTGCTGGCGCTGTTTCTTCTGCAGGCGGTGCTGACGGCCAGAAGTTTCGGCCGCTATCTGAACAAACGTCTGGAGGCGTTGACCCGGATTGCCGCCAAGGTGGGGCAGGAGGATCTGAATTTTCAACAGGAACACTCGGATATCCGGGAAGTGGACGATGTGCTCACTTCCCTGTTTCTGATGAAGGAGGCTCTGCAGAAATCTCTCCGGGAGCAGTGGAAAGCCCGGCAGCAGAAGCAGGAGCAGGTGGCTGCTCTGGCCCACGACATCAAGACGCCGCTGACCATCATCCGGGGAAATGCGGAGCTTCTGCAGGAGACGGAGGATCTGGAGGAAATCCGGGAATGGGACCGGGAAATTCTGGATAGCGCCGGACAGATGGAGCGGTATCTGGCCGTCCTGCAGGAGACCCTGCGGGAGAAGGACGGCAGCCCGGAAAATACGGACCGGGAAGAACGGTTTGACAGTGCCTCTTTTCTGAGAGAATTGGAGGAAAAGGCCCGGGCTCTGGGGAGGGCCAAAGCGGTGGAGATCGTCTGCCGCCTTCCCGAAGATGAGGGCATCCTTGCGGGAACCGCCGGATTTCGGGAGAAACTGATGCGGGCGGTGCAGAACGTGGTGGGAAACGGGGTGGATTACTGCCCCCAGGGAACCTGCCTGGAAATCCGGGCGGAAATCGCCCGGCACCGGCAGCGGGATTTCCTGCAGATCACCGTCACTGACAGCGGTCCGGGCTTCTTTGGGGAGGCACTGGCCCATGGGACGGAACAGTTTTATCAGGGGGATAAAAGCCGCACCGGCCAGGATCATTACGGAATGGGACTGTATATTGCCAGGACAATCCTGGAGGAAGCCGGCGGCTGCCTGCTGCTGGGAAATGCCGCCGGAGGCGGGGGACAGGTGCGGATGCGGGTGCCGGTGGAAACAAAATAGCGGGACAGACAACTGTGGCAGCGGATTGCCAGGGCCTCAGGCCGGGCTGATACGGAGCCGGTGATGCATGCGGTTCGGTGGGGGGAAGATCGGATTGGTATCGTATCGGAAGGCTCTGTTCCTGAAAATGTTTGACGAAGCAGAGGGAAAGTGCATGCGGCGGGAAAGAGCAGGAAATTTATTCGGTTAAAAATTGCAAGATAAAAATATCAGAACTTGTTTCCCCTCCGGAAAACGGAAATACAGCTAATGGGGATAAAATGGGAAATCCGGCGGTTCCAAACATTGGTGAATTACTGCAGAAATAAGGGATTAGCGGATCGTCATACCACAGAAAATTGTGGGAATCTACTGTAGAGATGAAGAATTTGAGTATCCTGCTGTAGTAAAACGCCAAAATAGATAAGTAGAACGGTTCCACAGGAGGAAATAGGCTACATAACCGTATGAGAGAGGCAAGTGGAACGGTTCCGCGGGAGGGAATTGGCCATATAACCGTATGAGAGAGGCAAGTGGAACGGTTCCACAGGAGGAAGCTGGTCATATAACCGTATGAGAGAGGCAAGTGAGACAGTTCCACAGGGAAAAACCGGAATTGAATTATTACCGCATAAGTGCACAGTGAGGAACGGTAATGATTCAGTAAAAAACCTAAAAATAACCCTTGACCTTGCCGCAGCGTCAACAAGTATCATCATGTATGGAAGCAATACCAGAGGGCCGTCCGGCCCGGATAAAATCGAAATCGAAAAGGAGAAGATGCGTATGTATCGTGTAAAAGAACTGGCGGATCTGGCGGGTGTCAGTGCACGGACGCTCCGTCATTATGATTCCATCGGCCTGCTGAAGCCGGCCTGTATCAGTGCGGCGGGCTACCGGCTTTACGGAGAGCGGGAGGTGGATTTGCTGCAGCAGATCCTGTTTTACCGGGAGCGGGGCATGGATTTAAAGGAGATCCGGGAGATTCTTTATACGGAGAATTTTGATATTCTGGGCGCGCTTGAGGAACATCTCCGGGAGCTGGAAGCCCGGAAGGCGCATACGGAATCTCTGATTGATCTGGTACGGCGGTCCATTACAGCAATGAAAGGAGAAGAAGTGATGACAGATGCGGAAAAATTTCAGGCGTTTAAGGAGCAGGTGACAGACCAGTATGAACAAATGTATGGCGCAGAAGCCCGGGAAAAATATGGGGACAGCCAGGTGGATGCTGCCATGCAGAAGGTGCTGAATATGACGCCGGAGGCGTATGAGCGTTTTGAAAATCTGGGAAAGGAAATCCGCCAGCGGCTTGCGGAAGCGGTTACGGCGGGCGTAAGCCCGGAAAGTCCGGAGGCAGAGCGTATTGTGATGCTGCATAAGGAATGGCTGGGAATGACCTGGAAAACGTATACCAGGGAAGCGCACAGAGCCATGGCGGATCTGTATGCGATGGATGAACGGTTTACCGCCTATTATGACCGGGAAGTGCCAGGCTGTGCCGGATTTCTGGAACAGGCTATCCGGCGCCGGATAAGTTAAAAAGCTGAGGCAGGAAGGGGAAAGGGCGCGGCAGTTTTTCTTTGCCTGGGCGCCGAAGATCCGGTTGCTGCTCTCTGACGGCGGAACGTATGAAAACACTGCAGACAGTTACAAACAGGGGCAGGCGCGATTCTTATGAATCACTCCTGCCCCTGAAAATTCTGACTGCCGGTGGTGGGACTCGAACCCACACACCCTTGCGGATAACAGATTTTGAGTCTGTCTCGTCTGCCAATTCCGACACACCGGCCTGCGGACGGATCTTATTATAGCATGCGGAAACGGAAAAGGCAAGAATAAAATTCGCTTGTATCGGGAAAAGGGAACCGTTATAATAAAGGCAGAGGTTTTGCGGTGCCTTTCTTTTTCGAAAGGTATCCGCAAGGCAAAAACGTAACAGTTCAGCCGGAAGGCTGATCTGTTACAAAATAACAGCAGGAGGAGGAACCGACAATGAATGAGACGTTGAAAACTTTGACCACAAGAAGAAGCGTGAGAGCATATCTCCCCGATCAGGTAAAGGAGGAGGATCTGAAGCAGATCCTGGAGGCCGGCACCTATGCGCCCACCGGTATGGGAGCCCAGTCACCGGTGATGGTAGTGGTTCAGGATCCGGAGACGATCGGGCAGCTTTCCCGGATGAACGCGGCGGTGATGGGAAACAATGGAGATCCGTTTTACGGAGCGCCCACAGTGGTTGTGGTGCTGGCTGACAAGAACCGCGGTACCTGTGTGGAGGACGGCAGTCTGGTGATGGGGAATCTGATGAATGCGGCGGCGTCCCTGGGCGTGGCTTCCTGCTGGATTCACCGGGCCAGAGAAGTATTTGAAACCCCGGAGGGAAAGGAACTGCTGAAAAAATGGAGACTTTCCGATGATTATATCGGTATTGGAAACTGTATTCTGGGATATGCGAAGGATCCGCTTCCGGACCCGAAACCCAGAAAAGAAAATTATATTATTTGGGCATAACCCGGCATGCTTTGGCGGCGGTGTGGCCGCAGGGCTGAACGGACAGAATCTGGCCGGCCGCCGCAGGGCGGCGGGCCACTTTCATGATAAGCCCGGAGGGCGGCCGTAAAGGTGAAATCAGGGAGATTGGGAAGATGAAAGAAATTGAAACAATTCACGCGGCGGGGCATGTACTCTGCCATGACATTACGGAAATTGTAAAAGGCGAGAGAAAAGGACCGGCATTCCGGAAGGGACATATTGTCACAGAGGAGGATATTCCCGTGCTTCTCAGGCTGGGAAAGGATCATCTGTTTGTATGGGAGAAGAAAGAGGGCATTCTCCATGAAAATGAGGCGGCCCGTATCCTGTATGAAATCTGCCGGGGAGACGGGATGCACGGCTCCGATGTGTCGGAAGGAAAAATTGAACTGATTGCCGACAGGGACGGCCTGTTCAAAGTGAACCGCCAGGGGCTGTACGCGGTAAACCGGCTGGGAGAGATGATGATTGCCTGCCGCCACGGGGATGTACCTGTGAAAAAGGGAGACCGGCTGGCGGGAACCAGAATTATTCCCCTGGTGATCGAACAGGAAAAGATGGATAAGGCCCGCAGGGCCGCAGGCCCGGCTCCGCTGTTTCAGATCCTTCCCTTTCAGGAAAAGAAGGTGGGGATTGTCACCACGGGAAACGAAGTGTTTTACGGGAGAATTCAGGATACCTTCGGCCCGGTGATCCGGGAAAAGCTGGCAGAGTATCCGGCGCAGGTTCTGGGGCAGACGTACACGGATGATCAGAAGGATCATATCCGGGAAGCAATTCTGGATTTTGCCCGGCAGGGGGCCCGGATGATTCTCTGCACCGGCGGCATGAGTGTGGATCCCGATGACCGGACCCCGGGAGCCATTGCCGATACGGGAGCGGAAATCATTTCCTATGGAGCGCCGGTGCTGCCGGGAGCCATGCTGCTGATGGCGTATCTTTCCTGGGAAGGGGGAAGGATTCCGGTGCTGGGCCTGCCCGGATGCGTGATGTATTCAAAGCGGACGATTTTCGATCTGGTGCTGCCGCGGGTGATGGCGGATGACCCGGTGACTGCCGATGAGCTGGCGGCCCTGGGGGAAGGCGGCTTCTGTATGAACTGTCCGGTCTGTACGTTCCCCAACTGTGGATTCGGGAAGGGGAGACATTGAAGGAGGTATGCCGAAATGGGAATTGTGAGAGCGGTTTGTGTCAGTGAGAAAAAAGGAACGGCAAAGCATCCGGTGCCGCAGGGAGAATTTGTGGAGGATCTGGGAATCGCCGGGGACGCCCATGCGGGGAAATGGCACCGGCAGGTGAGCCTTCTGTCCCTGGAAAAAATTCAGGAATTTGGCCAAAGGGGCGCCCGGGTGGCCTTTGGAGATTTCGGGGAAAATCTGGTGGTGGAGGGAATAGACTTTGCCTCCCTGCCGGTGGGAACCGTTCTTTCCTGCGGCCAGGTGCAGCTGGAGGTGACACAGATCGGAAAGGAATGTCATTCCCACTGTGCCATTTTCCGGCAGGTGGGAGACTGCATCATGCCCCGGGAGGGGGTATTCGCGAAGGTGCTGAAAGGCGGCACGATCCGCCCCGGGGATTCCATGGAGATTACCGGACAGAATCATCGGTTCCGGGTGGGCGTGGTGACCATGAGTGATAAGGGAGCGGCCGGGCTTCGCAAGGACGAGAGCGGGCCGCTGATCCGCCGGATGGTGGAGGCCGGGCCTTATCTGGTGGTGGAACAGCTGCTGATTCACGATGAACAGGCGGAAATAGAACAGACGCTCATCCGGCTTTGTGACCGGGTGGGCGTGGATCTGATTCTCACCACCGGCGGAACGGGATTTGCCCCCAGGGATCGGACGCCGGAGGCCACTTTGGCGGTGGCAGACCGGATGGCGCCCGGAATCGCCGAGGCCATCCGCGCCTATTCCATGACCATCACAAAGCGGGCCATGCTGAGCCGGGCCGTTTCCGCCATTCGGGGAAAAACCCTGATCATCAATCTGCCGGGAAGTCCCAAGGCGGTGGCGGAAAGCCTGGAATATATTCTTCCGGCGCTGGATCACGGACTTGAGGTGCTGGCCGGAGAGAGCGGAGACTGTGCAAGGTAACGGTTCGGCAAAGCCGGAAGGCGGAACTGTCGCTGTGCAGACATTTCCGGGTATAGAAAAAACAAAAGGAGAAAGAACATGGCACAGAAAACCAGCTGTGATACCTGCAGCAATTATACCTACGATGAGGATACGGAAGAGTATTTCTGCGATGTGAATCTGGACGAGGATGAAATGTACCGGTTTCTGACCGATACCTTTTACCAGTGTCCCTACTACCGTCTGGACGATGAGTATCGGATCGTCCGGCATCAGATGTGAGGAGGGAGGAAATGTCTGTGGAGATTACCGTGCTGGCGGAAAATACGGCCGGTGAAGGTCTTGCGGCGGAGCATGGGCTTTCTTTCTGGATCCGGTACGAAGGCCATTCCTTCCTGCTGGATGCCGGTTCCACCGCGGTATTTGCCGAAAATGCGGACCGGTTGGGAATCCATGTGGAGGAGGCGGAATTTGCCGTGCTTTCCCACGGTCATTACGACCATGGCGGAGGGCTGGCGGAGTGGTTTCGGAGAAATCCTGCGGGAAAAGTATATGCCAGAGAGGAAGCTTTCGGGGAATACTATTCCCTGACCTCCGGGAGCCCCCGCTTCATCGGGCTTCCGGACCCGGTGCAGGCTTTTCGGGAGCGGTTTTGTTTCCTTTCCGGGGAGATGCAGATTCTTCCCGGTGTCTGGGTGCTGGGCCATGAGGGCCCCTCTGACGGGGAGCGGGCGGTAAAGGAGAAAATGTATGAGAAAACCGGCGGGACGCTGCAGCCGGATACTTTTGCCCATGAACAGAGCCTGGTGCTGCAGACGGCAAAAGGCCTGGTGATTCTCAGCAGCTGTTCCCACGGGGGAATCGACCGGACGATCCGGGAGGCAGCCCGACGTTTTCCGGGCACGCCCGTCCGGGCGGTGCTGGGAGGCTTTCATCTGAAGGGAGGCCCGGGAGGCGTTGGCATGCCCTTCTCCCCGCAGGAGATTCGCCAGTTGGGAGAGACCTTGCGGGATATGGAGATTCCGGAAATCTATACGGGCCACTGCACCGGGGAAGAGGCCTTCGGGATTCTGAAGGAGGTGCTGGGGGGACGGCTGCACCGGCTGCGGGCCGGGAGGCGGATTTCGCTGCCGGATGATTTGTAATACAGTGGGTACATTGTTGTTTTGTACATAAATTTTTAATTTGACAAACAGTCTCTTCCTTACTACAATGTTCTTTAACGGACGCATCTTCCCGGGCCCGCAGGGCGGGCGGAGGCGGGGATGCAGGCAGGAGGAATAGCATGAGTCAAAGTGTAGAAGAAATCAAGTCCATTCAGGGAAAGATGCTGCTGCAGATGATCGGCGCACTGCTGATTTTCACGGCCATCAGCGTAGTATTTCAGGGAGTGATGATGCTGTCCATGTCGCTGGGCGGCAGTGAAGCTTCCGTGGAGGCAAGACAGCAGCTGCTGGAGGGCGGCTACACGGTGCCGCTTCTGGTATCCATCGGAGTCGTTTATCTGATCCTGGGACTTACCCAGATTTTCACCGGGCTGTTCAGTTTCCGGCTGGCCAACCGGCTGGACAAGGTGAAGATCCTGAAAATTGTGGCCGGCATTTATACTGCGGTATCTCTGCTGCAGCAGGCGTACCTGTTTCTGATGGGGGTTACCGGGGCGCTTTCCTGGATTTCCGCCATCCTGATGCCCGGCGTGCTGATCTGGGCGCTGCGGAAGAATCTGCGCTTGGCAAAAGCGGATCCCAAGAGAATTTATGTGGTGGATCCCAGCAGAACGGCCAGGGGCCGGCAGCAGCCGAAAAAGACCACAAGTCTGATGCAGCGGGCAAAGGCGCAGGTAAAAGATGAGGAACTGGCCGCCCGGGTGGCCGGTGAAACGCCTGAAGAAACGCAGAAACAGCCCCAGGGGCATCCGGTAAAATATGATGATCTGGAGTTTGTGGCAGCCATGAACGCGGCGGCTGATCATGACACGCAGGAAGCGGAAGATAAAGAAGGAACGTCTCCGGCAGATAACGAAGAGACAGAACAGACGGAGACCGCTTCCACGGAAACCGAACATGCGGAACAGCCGGGGAAAGCTTCCGGGGATGCCAAAGAACCCGTCCGGGCGGAAGCGGCTTCCGGAACAGATGAAGCGGAAGAACAGAACAGATAACGCGCAGGAGGGATGCTCCCGGCGCCGGAGCAGGATTTGGGCGCGGGACATCCCATTTTTATGGAGGTAGCAGATTGGATCTAAGTAAAGAAAACATGAAGAAAATCATGCTCCTGATTGTTTTCACGGTGCTGGTCCTGGTGGGCCTGCAGAATTTCGGCACCGTGATAGGAGCGATTGTATTTCTGTTCCGGATCATCTATCCCTTCGCGTTGGGGGGAGCAATTGCGTTTGTCATTAACATTCCCATGAATTTTGTGGAGCGGAATGTCTTCGGCCGCAGAAAGCTGAAGCAGGGAAGGCCTGGCAGACTGATGAAAAAACTGTCCAGGCCTCTGAGCCTGGTGATCGCCCTGATTCTGATTCTTGCGGTAATCGCCATTGTATTCGGGGTGGTGGTTCCTCAGCTGGGCGCAACGATTTACCGGCTGAGTGTGGATATCCGGAATTTTGTTCCTTCCATTCAGCAGTGGGGGATGCAGACTTTTAACGATTATCCCCAGATCATGGAATGGCTGAATACCCTGGAGATCGACTGGGAAGGCCTGATGCAGAATGCGGTGACTTTTCTGCGCAATGGCGCCACAAATCTTCTGGGGTCTACGGTGAACATTGTCTCCGGCGTGGTGAGCGCGGCCACAAATTTTGTGATTGCCTTTGTGTTTGCCATGTACATTGTGCTGCAGAAAGAGCGGCTCAGTGTGCAGGTGCGGAAGATCATGTACGCGTTTCTGCCGAAAAAGGGAGCTGACTGGATCGATCATGTGGCGTCCCTGGCTTATACCACCTTTTCCCATTTTTTTACCGGGCAGTGCCTGGAAGCGGTGATTCTGGGAAGCATGTTCTTTATCACCATGACGATTTTCCGTTTTCCCTATGCGCTGCTGGTGGGAATTCTGGTGGCATTTACGGCGCTGATCCCCATTTTCGGAGCTTTTATCGGCTGCGTGGTGGGCGCGTTCCTGATTCTGATGGAAAATCCCATGCAGGCGGTGCTGTTTGTGATCATGTTCCTGATCCTTCAGCAGATTGAGGGGAACCTGATCTATCCCCATGTGGTGGGAAGCTCTGTGGGGCTGCCTTCCATCTGGGTGCTGGTGGCGGTTACCGTGGGCGGCAGCCTGATGGGAATTGTGGGTATGCTGGTATTTATCCCGCTGATGTCCGTCTGTTATACCCTGTTTCGGCAGTTGGTATACGACCGGCTGAAAAAGCGGGAGTTGATTACTATATTCAAAGGAGAAAAGAAAAATGAGACAGTACAACGAGACGGAGAAAAACAGGCTGGAGCAGATGGCAAGTGATTACAGAAGCTTTCTGGACGCCGGAAAAACTGAGCGGGAATGCGCGGCGAATATCTGCGCAATTGCCAGAGCGCACGGCTTCCGCGACCTGGATGAAATCCTGGAAAAAGGAGAGAGCCTGAAGGCAGGCGACAAGATCTATGCCGTAAATATGAAAAAGGCGGTTCTGCTGATGCAGATTGGCCAGGAGAGTCTGGAGAAAGGAATGAATCTGATCGGTTCCCATATCGATTCCCCCAGACTGGATATCAAGCAGAATCCCGTTTATGAGAACAGCGGCCTGGCCTATCTGGATACCCATTATTACGGCGGTATCAAAAAATATCAGTGGGTGGCCTCTCCCATGGCGCTGCACGGCACCGTGGTCCGCACCGACGGCACCGTGCTGGAGCTTTCCATCGGGGAAAAGGACGAGGATCCAGTGGTGGGTATCACCGACCTGCTGGTACACCTGTCCGGAAAGCAGATGGATAAAAAGGGCAGCACCGTAATCGAGGGCGAAGCGCTGGATCTGCTGGTGGGAAGCTATGCGGTGGATGACAAGGAGGAGAAGGAGCCGGTGAAGGCATTTCTTCTGAAGGTGCTGAAAGAAAAATACGGCATGGAGGAGAAGGATTTCGTCTCCGCGGAGCTGGAAGTGGTTCCCGCAGGACGGGCAAGAGATTTCGGACTGGACGGCAGCATGATCATGGCTTACGGACAGGACGACAGAATCTGTGCCTTTACCTCTCTGATGGCATTTCTGGATGCGGAGAACAGCCAGAGAACCAATGTCTGCCTGTTTGTGGATAAAGAAGAGATCGGCAGCGTGGGCGCCACCGGTATGCAGTCCCGTTTCCTGGAAAATACCCTGGCAGAAGTGCTGAACTGCCTGGGACAGTACAGCGAGCTGGCACTGCGCCGGGCCCTGAAAAATTCCACCATGCTTTCCGCCGATGTGAACGCCGGCTACGATCCTCTGTACGCGGACGCTTTTGAGAAGAACAACGCCGCCTATGTGGGCAAGGGAGCGGTGATCAGCAAATACACCGGTTCCAGAGGAAAGAGCGGCTCCAATGACGCCAGCGCGGAATTTCTGGGAAGCCTGCGCCGGGCCTTCGACGCGGACGATATCCAGTATCAGACCGCGGAGCTGGGCAAGATCGATGTGGGAGGCGGCGGAACCATCGCCTATATCACTGCGGCTTACGGCATGGATGTGGTGGATCTGGGCGTGCCGATTCTGAATATGCATGCGCCCTATGAGGTGAGCTCCAAGGCGGATGTGTATGAGACCTACCGGTGCTATAAGACATTTTTCCAGATGGGAAAATAAACAGGCGCTGCGCACGGCAGACTGCCTGATATTGAATAAGTAACAGAAAAAGAAACATCCCGGATCGCGGCCGATGGGGTCGCGATCCGGGATGTTTTATAATCAGGTTTCACAGAGAAACCCCTTCTTCCGCAGGGCTTCCTCGATGAGATCCAGAGTCTCCGGGGAATCTGCCAGGATGGTGTGGTAGTGATAGCCGGAGGTCACCGATTTTAAAGGGGTGGACATTCCGGAATGGATGGATTCCACAAAACGGTCCGCGTCCCGGCGGGAGGCCACATCCAGCCGGGCCCGCAGCTGGCCGTATACCTTGTGGTTCACATAGACGTCCTCCACGCAGCCCCCCAGATCCACCACCGCATACAGCTCCTCGGTGATCTGTTCGTCGGTGTGGTAACATTTTACCGATCGTCTGGCCTGCAGGGGGACTTTCAGCACATAGCCCCGGTTGGTGGAGATGATTTCCTTCCCGGCGGCCCGGATCAGGGCAATGTCCTGAACGATTACCTGCCGGCTCACGGAAAAATGTTCCGCCAGCCAGGCCCCTGACAGCGGCCGCTGACTGGCAGCCATCAGCCGCAGAATTTCCTGTCTTCTCTCGGTTCCTTTTCCCATGGGTTCACCTCCTGATCGTTTTACTCCTCCACCGGATGAAGATTTTTCAGAGAAATGTCCAGAATCGGCGCGGAATGGGTCAGCGCGCCGCTGGAAATGTAATCCACGCCGATATCCAGCAGACGTTCCACATTTTCCCGGGTGACGTTGCCGGAACACTCGGTCTCGGCACGGCCGTCAATGAGTTTTACGGCCTCTTTCATCTGCTCCGGACTCATGTTGTCCAGCATGATGATGTCTGCTCCGGCCTCCACCGCTTCCTGAACCATTTCCAGAGTTTCCACTTCCACCTCGATTTTCCGCACGAAAGGCGCGTATTCCTTTGCCATCTGTACGGCTTTTGTGACGCTGCCGGCGGCTCCGATGTGGTTGTCTTTTAAGAGAATTCCGTCAGAAAGGTTATACCGGTGGTTGTAGCCGCCGCCCACCTTGACGGCATATTTTTCAAATACCCGCATATTCGGGGTGGTCTTCCGGGTGTCCAGAAGCTTTGTGCGGCTTCCGCGAAGCAGACTGGCGATGGAACGGGTGTAGGTGGCGATGCCGCTCATCCGCTGCAGATAATTGAGAGCCACCCGTTCGCCGGAAAGCAGCGCCCGGATATCGCCCCGCACCACAGCCATCCGCTGGCCGTTCTTTACCTCGTCCCCGTCCTGGCAGAAAAATTCCACTTTTACGGTATCGTCCAGCAGCTGGAATACCCGCTCAAAGACCGCAAGACCCGCGATGACACCGTCCTGCTTGCAGATCAGCTCCACTTCCCCCTGCCTGGGAGCCGGCATGACGGAATTGGTGGTGATATCCTCGCTGGTGATATCCTCCTGCAGTGCCTGGATCAGAAGATGATCCGCATTCAGTGTCATGGTGATTTTGTTGTTCATGTATCGTTTTCATCCTTTCATTAATTTTGGCCGAATGGCCATAGAGGGATCCCCGAAGGGGGATTCATTTCGCGTAATACGATGGTTTTATATTCTTCTTCCAGCTTCCGGCTATCCCGGTATGCTTCCGGATTCCAGACCGGTTCGCCAAGGGTTTTTTCTTCCGGTGTATTCTGTTCCTGAGCTGTCATATGCAGCGCGGCTCTTTTGGCAAATACCAGGCTTTCCAGCAGGGAATTGCTGGCCAGCCGGTTGGCCCCGTGGACGCCGTTGCAGCTGGTTTCTCCGGCGGCGTACAGCCGGTTCATGGAGGTGCGGGAATACCGGTCCACCCAGATGCCGCCCATGAAATAATGCTGGGCGGGCACGATGGGAACCCGTTCGCTTAACGGATCATATCCTTCCTGCTGACAGCGTTCCAGAATATGCGGGAAATGCTTCCTGAGGGTTTCCTCCCCGATGGGACGCATATCCAGCCATACGCAAGGTGTCTGATCCTTTTCCATCTGTTCATAAATCTTTTGGGTCAGCAGATCCCGGGGGAGCAGTTCGTTGACAAAACGTTCTCCCGCCTGATTGTACAGGAGAGCCCCTTCTCCCCGCACCGACTCGGAAATCAGGAACTGACGCTCTTTGCTTCTGCCGGTATAGAGGGTGGTGGGGTGAATCTGAATATAGTCCGGATTCTGAAGCCGCACCCCGTGCTTTAAGCAGACGGCAAGGCCGTCGCCGGTGAGATGGGGGAAATTGGTGGAATGGAGAAACAATCCGCCGATTCCGCCGCAGGCCAGCATGGTCTGCCGGGCCTGAATGGGAAACAGCCGTCCCTCACGGTCCCGGGCGATGATCCCACCGCAGCCGTCTTCCTCTTCCAGCAGGTCTACCATCTGAGTATACTCCCAAAGCGTAACATTTTCCAGTTTTTTTACCTGTGCCAGCAGCTTGCTGGTGATCTCTTCTCCGGTGATATCTTCGTGATAGAGAATCCGATTGGTGGAGTGGGCGCCTTCTCTGGTGAAGCACAGCTTGCCGTCCGCCATGGCAAATTCCACCCCATACCCGATCAGATCCCGGATCACGTCCCTCGAGGAGCGGATCATGATGTCCACAGATTCCCGGTTGTTTTCGTAGTGCCCTGCCCGCAGGGTGTCCTGGAAAAAGGAATCGTAGTCCTCCGGACTCTTCAGCATACAGATCCCGCCCTGGGCCAGAAAGGAATCACTGGAGGTCAGGTCAGATTTCGTGATGATCAGTATTTGTTTGTCTCTGGGAAGATTCAGCGCGCAGTACAGACCGCTGACCCCGCATCCCACGATCACAATGTCGGTTTTCATATTTACTGCTCCTTTCTCTGCGCGGCCAGCTGCAGCATCCGTTTCAGGGGACGCAGGGCGGCCAGCCGCAGTGATTCCTCAATTTCCACCGGATTGGTGTTGTTTTTCAGTGCGTCTCTTACCTTCTCCAGCGTAATCAGTTTCATGCCGGGACAGCAGAAATCCTCGGTGGGAGAATAGAACTGTTTTCCCGGATTTTCCCGTTGAAGCTGCCACAGCACCCCTTCCTCTGTAGCCACGAGAAATTCTTTATGGCTGCTCTGGCGGGCATAGGCGAGGATGCCGGCAGTGCTCCCCACATAATCCGCCATCGGGAGAGTCTTTGGAGGACATTCCGGATGCATCAGCACCTGCGCTTCCGGATGCGCTTTTTTTGCCTCCAGAAGAAGAGCGGGCGTCAGGCTGTGGTGGATGGGGCAGTATCCGTCATTGAGAATAATGTTTTTTTCCGGTACCTGACCGGCTACATACTGTCCAAGATTTTTGTCAGGAATAAAATAAATATTCCGGTTGGGAAGGGCGCGGACAATTTTTAATGCGTTGGATGATGTGACGCAGACATCCGACAACGCCTTCAGCCGGGCAGTGGAATTGATATAGCAGACCACTGCCAGATCCGGGTATTGTTTTTTGAGCTTTCGGATGTTCTCTTCCGTGGCCATATGAGCCATGGGGCAGTCTGCTTCGGCATCCGGCAGCAGCACTGTTTTATCTGGACTCAGAATTTTGGCGCTTTCCCCCATAAAGGAAACCCCGGCAAAGACCAGAACATCCGCATCGGTATCGGCGGCTTTCTGGCTGAGCGCAAAGGAATCCCCCACCACATCCGCAATCTCCTGCACCGGCCCGGGAACGTAGTAATGCGCCAGAATCAGGGCATTGCGCTCTTTTTTCAGGGTACGGATTTCTTCCTGTATGTTCATCGGTTCATTTTCCTCCTTACCAATCGACAATTCACATGCATACCCGTGAATTATACACTTAAAAATTACAACTGACAAGACAGTAAATTATATTTATTGTAAAGTTGGGGGATTATGGGATGATTTTCCGCGTTTCTGAAAGTATTTGTGAAAATAGAGTTTCTTGTGAGAGGGCATTGAAATGAGGGATTAACCGGGGGAGATTCAAGGAATAATAAGAGAATTCGATACGGAAATAGGAAAGGAAATACGGCAGGCATTGGCGAGACGGAGGGGTTTGCCGTGGTGGAAAGAGATGTAATACAGTTGAAAATGTCGAAATGCGAAATTTAACCGTAGAAAAGCGAGTGGCGGTACGGTTGAAAACGCTGAAGTGCGAAATCTAACCGTAAAAAAACAAATGGCAGTACGGTTGAAAACGCCGAAATGGGGAATCTAACCGTAAAAAAGCGAGTGGCAGTACGGTTGAAAATGTCAAAATGCGAAAACTAACCGTAAAAAGAGAGTGGCGGTACGGTTGAAAATGTCAAAATGAGAAAACTAACCGTAAAAAGCCCGTTTCAATACCATGTACAGCAGAAACTGGCATTGCGAGAGAGTCTGTCGCAGGAGATGCATCAAATGCATCTCCCCCCCGCAGCACATTATTCACTTCCGCATGATCTAAGTTCCTCTAAAAGAACAGCAGAAAATTAACATTTCGCCCGCAGCGGGTGAAAAGCAGGGATCAGAGGAAACGATGTTTTTCACGGATTGCATTGCAAACCTGGTCCAATGGGATTACAATAGGATGCAGACGCAGTCCACACATTTTCTTACACGGAACAGAAAAAGGCTGCACAGAAATCAAATAGCAGGGGCATTTCCCCGGCAGGGATGCCTTTGAGGCCGCAGGGCCGGAAAGAGAGGAAAAAATGAGCTATGTACCGACACCAGAGGAAGCACTGGAGATTCTGAAAAAATACAATAAAGAGGAGTTCCATATCCATCACGGTCAGGTGGTGGGAGGCGTGATGGAATATTTTGCCCGTCAGTATGATCCGGAAAGATGCGAATTCTGGAAATCCGTGGGGATTCTTCATGATCTGGATTTTGAGATGTATCCGGAGGAACACTGTAAAAAAGAACAGCAGATGATGCGCGAAATGGATCTGGACGAGGAGCTGATTCATGCCTGTGTAAGTCATGGGTATGGACTGGTGATCGATGTGAAGCCGGAGCAGACGATGGAAAAGATTCTTTTCGCCACCGACGAACTCACAGGTCTGATCGGAGCTGCCGCCCTGATGCGGCCGTCGAAAAGCGTCTCCGATATGGAACTGAAATCCCTGAAGAAAAAATTCAAGGACAAGCGTTTTGCAGCCGGATGCTCCCGGGAGGTGATCCGTACAGGAGCCGAACAGCTGGGGTGGGAACTGGATGAATTACTGGAAAAAACCCTGGATGCCATGAAAGACTTGGCGCCGGAACTGGGACTGTAATCAGGAATTGGAATTTGCCGTGGTTTCGTCCGGCGGGTTTTCCGGAGCCGTTGCGAAAATTCATACAAATTTTATAGAATTTTAGAATCCTTTTCTTGCAGGAAAGAGGGGAAAATGTATAAAATATAAGAAAATACTTTCGGATCCGTTCCCGACAGGGCCGGATGAACGGAAGGGAAAGAGGAGTAACGTTCATGGATTTAAACGAACTGAAAGATAAGAAGCCCAAGCGGCCTCTGATCTTTTATTATCTGATTGTGCTGGGCGTTCTGCTGCTGCTGAACTTTTTTGTAGTGCCGACCATGACCCAGAGAAGTATCCGGGAAACAACTTACGATCAGTTCCTGGATGCCGTCAATGAAGGCATTGTGGACGAGGTGCAGCTGGATTCAGACGTCATCTACTATACCGTGGAGTCAGACGGCCATCAGCAGATCTGCAAAACCGGAAGGATCTACGACATGCAGGAAGTGAACCGGCTGTACGGCAAGGTACATTTCGGGCAGGTGATCCCCACCCGGCAGTCGCCGATTCTCAGTTTCCTGATCAGCTGGATTCTGCCGATTGTTCTGATTATTGTCATCGGGCAGTTTATTTCCCGGAAGATGGCCAAGAGCATGGGCGGCGGGCCCGGGGCCATGATGTTCGGAAAGAGCAACGCCAAGATTTATGTGAAGTCTTCCACGGGAATCAAGTTTTCCGATGTGGCCGGGGAGGATGAGGCCAAGGAGCTTCTGACAGAGATTGTGGACTATCTGCATAATCCCCAGAAGTATCAGGAAATCGGCGCGAAGATGCCAAAAGGCGCGCTGCTGGTGGGCCCGCCCGGAACCGGTAAGACCTTGCTTGCCAAGGCAGTGGCCGGCGAGGCGGAGGTACCCTTCTTCTCCATCTCCGGTTCGGAATTTGTGGAGATGTTTGTGGGTATGGGAGCTGCCAAGGTGCGGGACCTGTTCAAGCAGGCCAACGAGAAGGCGCCCTGTATCGTATTTATCGATGAGATCGATACCATCGGAAAGAAGCGTGACGGCCAGATCACCGGCAATGACGAGCGGGAGCAGACCCTGAACCAGCTGCTGACGGAGATGGACGGATTTGACAGCTCCAAAGGTGTGGTGATTCTGGGAGCCACCAACCGGCCGGATTCCCTGGATCCCGCCCTGCTGCGTCCGGGACGGTTTGACCGGAGAATTCCGGTGGAGCTGCCGGATCTGCAGGGAAGAGAGGATATCCTGAAGGTACATGCCAAGAATATCAAGATCGCGGACAATGTGAATTTCCGTGAAATCGCCAAGGCGGCCTCCGGCGCCTCCGGCGCGGAGCTGGCAAATATTGTCAATGAGGCGGCCCTGCGGGCGGTCCGGGACGGCAGAAGATTTGCCACTCAGGCAGATATGGAGGAGAGCATCGAGGTGGTTATTGCCGGATACCAGAAGAAAAACCGCGTGCTGTCAGAGAAGGAGAAACTGATTGTCTCCTACCATGAGATCGGTCATGCCCTGGTGGCGGCCAAGCAGACCGAGTCGGCGCCGGTACACAAGATTACCATCATCCCCAGAACTTCCGGAGCACTGGGCTATACCATGCAGGTGGACGAGGACGAGCATTATCTGATGTCCAAGGAAGAACTGGAGAACAAGATTGCCACGCTGACCGGAGGCCGGGCGGCGGAGGAATTGATTTTCCATTCCATTACCACCGGCGCTTCCAACGATATCGAACAGGCTACCAAGCTGGCCCGGGGTATGATTACCCGGTTCGGTATGAGCGACGAGTTCGATATGGTGGCCATGGAGACTGTATCCAACCAGTATCTGGGCGGAGACTCTTCCCTGGCATGCTCTTTCGAGACCCAGACGGAGATCGACAGAAAAGTGGTGGAGCTGGTGAAACGGCAGCATGAGAAGGCAGCGCAGATTCTGCAGGAAAATATCATGAAGCTGCATGAGCTGGCCAAGTTCTTATATGAAAATGAGACCATCACCGGAGAACAGTTTATGGACATTCTGAACCGGTAGACGGACAAGGCCCTTCGACCCCGGAATAAAATCCGGAGGCCGAAGGGCCTTTTTGCATGGGGTACGCCTGACGGCCGTATTTATGCGGGCGCCCAGATGGGTGGACATGCTTATGCATCCCATTTGGCAACCGTTGTGAACGTCAGGAAGCGTCAGATTCCCCCGCCGCTGTGCGGAGCGTCAAATCGGATCACTCCGCCTGCTGCGGTTTTTTTGATTTTTCCGCCAGATTACGAAAATGTTGGAAAGCAGATAAAAGCAGATCCACGGAGGAATCAATATCCAGTATCCAGCATGATGTGATAATTTCCGGCATAGCCCCACAGATTTCGGGTGTAGTACTGATAATTGTCCCGTCTGTGCCGGTCCTCTTTGGCGATAAGAGACAGGGCTTCTTTTTCCGTCAGACTCTTTTTCTCCATCAGCCGGCGGGCTCTCTTTTCGGCGGGGCAGGCCAGAAATGCCCGGAAACAGTTGGGATTTTCCCGAAGCACATGATCACAGCAATGGCCCACGATCACACAATTTCCCTTTTGGGCCAGCTGGCGGATGGCAGCCTCCTCCGCAGCGAAAATGGCGTCTTTGGGGGATGGGGTATCCGCGCTGTAGGCGTACATCTGGTTCATCAGATCGTACAGCAGGCTGCCGGTCATCCGCTCCTCCTGTTCCCGGACAAAGGTTTCCGCGTAACCGGTGGTTCCGGCGGCCATGCGGATGACCTCGCCGTCGTAGAAGTTCCATCCCAGCCGCCGGGCCAGCTCCTGGCCGATGGGATGACCGCCGCAGGCGTACTGGCGGCCGATGGCGATCACCATATTTCCTTCACCGGAAGCATTTCCCGCAGAAGCTCCCTTTTCCTCCAGGGAAGAGCCGGGGAACAGAAGCGGAGGCAGAAAGGAGAACAGACGGCCAAACTGACGGGCAATGAATCCCACCAGCAGGGCTGCGATGACGGTGCCTTCCCGGACGCCTTCCAGCCGCTGCCAGAAAAGGAGAGAAAGAACGCCGGCGATGATGGTCATGGAGGCGTCAAATGCCACTTTGGTATTGCCGAAATCCAGCTTCCAGGTGGAAGATACCGCTCTCACAAAGGATTCTCCGGGAAGCATCACCACATTGGCCAGCACTTCCATGTAGACGCCGAAGGCCAGGATCACACAGCCGATCAGCAGGCTCAGGATTTTCATCGGATAGGAGCCCGGATTCAGCCAGCCCAGAAGGAGCATGGTCAGATCGATAAAATAGCCGAAGATGATGGATACCGGAATCTGCAGGATATGTTCCAGGTGGAAATTCTTCCTGAGAATGAGAAGCTGGAGCAGAATCAGAAGAATACTGAAGGCAATGGTGAATTCCCCCAGCGTGAAAGGAAACCGCAGACTCAGCACATAGGGAATGGATGAAATCGGCGAGGTTCCCAGACTGGCTCTGGTGATGAAGCTGACGCCAAAGGAATTGACGAACAGCCCGGCCAGAAAGATCAGATATCGTTTCAGTTTTTCCATAGATTAAAGACTCCCTTCCTCATGATTGAGATTTTCAAAGATTTTTTCAAAGGTGGCCAGAAATTGCTGCCGCTCTTGCAAAGAAATCCCCCGAAGCGTGTGCTCTTCCAGCCAGAGGAACCGTTCCCGGATAATTTCGGAGAGGCGCCTTCCTTCCGGGGTCATGAAAATATGGAAGGAACGCCGGTCACCGTTTTGCATACGGCGCTGAATCAGCCCTTTCTGTTCCATGCCGTTGAGAATGGAAGTGAGAGAGGCCGGTTCAATCTGGCAGGCGGCGGCGATCTCTTTCTGCGCGGCCCCGTCGTGTTCCCGGAGATAATCCAGCACCTTCGGCTGTCCCTGAGTCAGCGGCGTATCGGCCAGAAGGGAAAAAAACTTTTTCTGAAAACGGGCCTGATTGGCCATCAGCAGATAATGAAAAGAAGATTCCATAACAATACCTCCCTGCAGACGGGAACCGGCTTTTGGAATACGATCCTGACGGTTCCAAATAATTAGAATTCTAATAGTTAGAAAACAAATTAAAGTATAAAGTCTGCGGCACGCTTTGTCAAGAAAAAGAAAAGCGCTAAAAAAACCTTTGAAAATAAGAGAATCTGTGATATGATTTCAGAAGTATACAATTTCTGAGGAGGAAGCAAATGGAAGAAAAAGAAGTAGTTTCGAAAAACTTTATCGAGCAGATCATTGAAAAGGATCTGGAAGAAGGAAAATATGAGACGATCTGTACCCGCTTCCCGCCGGAGCCCAACGGATATCTTCATATCGGACATGCGAAATCAATACTGCTGAACTACGGTTTGGCCCAGAAATATAATGGAAAATTCAACCTGCGTTTTGATGACACCAACCCCACCAAGGAGAAGGTGGAATTTGTGGAGTCCATCAAGGAGGATGTCCGCTGGCTGGGCGCGGACTGGGAGGACCGGCTGTATTTTGCCTCCGATTATTTCCCGCAGATGTATGAGGCGGCGGTGAAGCTGATCAAAAAGGGGAAAGCGTTCGTCTGTGATCTTTCCGCCGAGGAGATCCGCCAGTACCGGGGAACCCTGACGGAGCCGGGAAAGAACAGCCCCTACCGGGACCGGAGCGTGGAGGAGAACCTGGATCTGTTTGAACGGATGAAGAACGGCGAGTTCGCCGACGGCGCCAAGGTGCTGCGTGCCAAGATCGACATGGCCTCCCCCAACATCAACATGCGGGATCCGGTAATCTACCGGGTGGCTCACATGGAGCATCACAACACCGGAAATACCTGGTGCATTTACCCCATGTACGATTTCGCCCATCCCATCGAGGACGCCATTGAAGGCGTGACCCACTCCATCTGTACCCTGGAGTTTGAGGATCACCGTCCCCTGTACGACTGGGTGGTGCGCGAGCTGGAGTATCCCCATCCGCCCAAGCAGATCGAGTTTGCCAAGCTGTATCTGACCAACGTGGTGACGGGAAAACGGTATATCAAGAAACTGGTGGAGGAAGGCATTGTGGACGGCTGGGATGATCCCCGCCTGGTATCCATCGCCGCCCTGCGCCGCCGGGGATTTACACCGGAGTCCATTAAAATGTTTGTGGATCTGTGCGGCGTCTCCAAGGCCAACAGCTCCGTGGACTACGCCATGCTGGAGTACTGCATCCGGGAGGACCTGAAGCTGAAACGTCCCCGGGTGATGGCGGTGTTGGATCCGCTGAAGCTGGTGATCGACAATTATCCGGAGGGGCAGACAGAAGAACTGGAAGCTCCCAACAACATGGAAAATGAGGCGCTGGGAACCAGAATGCTGCCTTTTGGAAAAGAACTGTATATCGAGCGGGAGGATTTCATGGTGGAACCCCCGAAGAAATACAAACGTCTCTATCCGGGGAATGAAGTCCGTCTGATGAACGCCTACTTTGTCACCTGCACCGGCTACGAGACCGATGACGAGGGCAATGTGACCGTGGTACACTGCACCTATGACCCCGCCACCAAGGGCGGCAACGCCCCGGACGGCCGGAAAGTGAAGGGAACCATTCACTGGGTCAGCGCCCAGGATCATGTGAAGGCCCAGGTGCGCCTGTATGAGAACATCATCGATGAGGAGAAGGGTGTGTACAATGAGGACGGTTCTCTGAACCTGAATCCCAATTCCCTGACGGTGGTGGAAAACTGCTGCCTGGAGCGAAGCCTGAAGGACGCCAAAGCCTATGACAGCTTCCAGTTTGTAAGAAATGGATTTTTCTGCGTGGACGCCAAAGACTCCCGCGAGGACGCGCTGGTGTTTAACCGGATTGTTTCTTTGAAGAGCTCTTTCAAGCTGCCCGCAAAATAGAATTGTATATTCGGGCCCCGCGGTTTTCCGCGGGGCTTTTGCCATAGGGAGGAGGCGAAGCGATGCAGGAATTGATGATTCCCCTGGATTCCCACCAAAAGGTACCGCTGTATCAGCAGATTTACCGCCATATCCGGGAAGAAATCGGGGAGGGGAGGATTGCCCCCGGAGAAAAACTGCCGTCCACCAGGCTGCTGGCGGCGAATCTGGGGGTCAGCAGGAGTACGGTGGATCTGGCCTATGAGCAGCTGTACGCGGAGGGATTTATCACCTCCCGTCCCTGCCGGGGATATTTTGCCTGTGAGATCGAAGGATTGTACCGACAGCCGCGTCCGGAGCGCCGCGAGGCGGCGGACAGTGAACCTGAGCGGGAGGCGCCGGAATTTGATTTCGCCCTCAACGGCATTGACAGGGACGGATTTCCCTACAATACCTGGAAAAAACTGTCCCGCCAGGTGCTGGCGGAGGATCCGGACGGCGAACTGTTTTCTTTGGGAGATCCCCGGGGCGACGCGGGACTTCGACGGGAAATTGTCTCTTATCTGAGTCACGCCAGAGGGGTAAACTGTCAGCCGGATCAGGTGCTTGTGGGGGCGGGAAATGATTATCTGCTGCTGCTGCTTCATGTGATCCTGGGTCCCGGCAGAAAGGTGGCCATGGACAATCCCACTTATCCCAGCGCCTGGCTGGACTTTGAAAAAGTGGGTTATGAGATGTGTCCCATTTTTCCGGATGAGCGGGGAATGCGTGCCCGGCAGCTGGAGGACTGTGGGGCGGATCTGGCATATGTGATGCCTTCGCACCATTTTCCGCTGGGAACCGTGATGCCCATTCAGCGGCGGATGCAGCTTCTGGCCTGGGCGGCCGGAGGAAATCGTTTTCTCATCGAAGATGACTATGACAGTGAATTCCGCTACAAAGGGAAACCGGTGCCCAGCCTGCAGGGCTACGATACGGCGGGCCGGGTGATCTATCTGGGAACCTTTTCCAAATCGCTGGCGCCGGCCATCCGTGTCAGCTATATGGTACTGCCGCCGGTGCTTCTGGAAGCATACCGGCAGCGGGCGGCCAACTTTTCCGCCACGGTCTCCCGGGTGGATCAGAAAATTCTGGAGCTGTTTCTGCGGGACGGCTACTTTGAACGCCATCTGAACCGGATGCGGGGAATTTACCGGGGAAAACATGATTGCCTGCTGAACTGCCTGAAGGGGAAACCGGGAATCCGGATCCGGGGGGAGAACGCGGGGGTACACCTGCTGGTGAGCCTGGAAAACGGCCTGTCCGAGGGGGAAGCCATCCGGCGCGCGGCTGCCGCCGGCGTGCGGGTGTACGGGTTATCGGAATACTGTGTGAAAGGATATGTGCCCGCCGGGCCGCCCACTCTGCTTTTGGGATATGCCACACTAAAGGAGGAGGAAATCGTGGAGGCTGCCCGGCGCCTTGAGAAAGTGTGGGAGATTGATGGATGAAATTAATGCTCATAAACAGAACGCCCTGTGGCTGAACTTTCCACAGGGCGTTTTCCAGATTATTCTTTTTCAGCAGATGCCTCCGCCTCAGCGTCAGACGCATTTCCTTCCGCCATTTCGCCGTCTGCCTCTTCTCCGTCAGCTTCCGCTTCTTCAGCCTCCGTTTCCTGCGGGGTCTCCTGCTCTGCTTTGGCAGTATGCTCTTTCGCCGCCGCGTTTTCCGTGGGAAGCGTGGTATAAGTGCGCTCCGGTCCGCAGCCGCAGCTGGAGTCTTCCTCGTCCAGATAATCCAGATCGTCGAAATCCTCCTCCGCGAAATCGTTCACCCGTTTGCATTTTTTCAAATATGCGACAGCGCCGCCAACGGCAGCACCGGCAATGGCCAGTCCGGCCAGAGTGGTCACAATACCTTTTTTTGCCATAATCTCCTTCTCCTTTCATCCCGAGGGCTTTCCGAGATTCGTCCATTTCTCTATTTTAATACTTTTTTATGGAAAAGGAAAGCCCACACTTTATATTTTTTCAGCTTTTTACAGAAATACTCTTGCGATGCAAAATTGTGAAGGATATAATGATGTCGAAAAACTGCGGCAGAGGGGCACAGAGCCGGGCTGCCGCGGAAAACTGTCAGACAGCGAGGAGTGACAAGGATGTATAAAGCCTGTATTTTTGACCTGGATGGAACGGTGGCGGACACGGTGGAGTCCATCGCTCATGTGGCCAATCAGGTGCTGGATCATTTTGGCCTGGCGGCTCAGCCGGTGGAGGCCTATAAATATTTTGCGGGGGACGGCGGAGATATGCTGATGGAGCGGTGTTTTGCCGCCGCCAAAGGTGACCGGAGTAATCTTGCCGAGGCGCAGCAGATGTACCGGGATGTATTTGCCGCAGATCCCCTTTACCGGGTGAAGCCCTTTCCGGGGATTGTGGACATGCTGAAAGAAATGAAGGAACGGGGGATGAAGCTGGCGGTGCTTTCCAACAAACCCCACGAGGCGGCGGTGCCGGCCATCGAGGGCTTGTTCGGAAAGGAACTGTTTGACGAGGTGCAGGGACAGCAGCCGGGGATTCCCCGGAAACCAAGCCCCATCGGAGCGCTGGCCCTGGCGGAAAAGTTCGGAGTAAAGCCCGGGGAGTGCCTTTATGTGGGGGATACCAATACGGATATGCAGACGGGGAAAGCCGCCGGCATGTACACGGTGGGCGTTCTTTGGGGATTCCGGGAGAGAAAAGAGCTGGAGGAGGCAGGGGCGGACTGTGTGATTGCCCGGCCCGGGCAGCTTCTGGGCATTGCGGCGGCGCCACATATCCGGCTGGTGGTCAGTGACCTGGACGGTACGCTTCTTCTGAATGGAAGCCAGCAGCTGCCCGAAGAGACCTGCGGGCAGATCCGGCGTCTGCTGGATCAGGGTATTTGTTTCGCGGCGGCCAGCGGCAGGCAGTATCCCAATCTGCGGCGGCTGTTTGCGCCTGTGGCGGATGAGATTTCCTATATCTGTGAAAACGGCTGTCTGGTGATGGATGGCGGAAAAAAGATTTACAAGGCCCATATGGACCGGGAGACCGGGCAGGAGATTCTTCAGGCTATTATGGAGAAGGATTCCGCGGAGGCCCTTCTTTCCGGGGAGGATACCTCTTATATTCAGCCCAAGGAGGAATCCTACCTGCGTCATGTGCGGGATGAGGTGGAGAACAATGTGACGGTGGTTCCCGATATTCTTCAGACCAGTGAGGATTATTTTAAGATCTCTGTTTTTGAAAAGGACGGCATCGCCGCCAGCGAGGATTACTGGAAGAACCGTTTCTCCTCCCGGGTGACGGTGGTGACCTCGGGAAATGAGTGGCTGGACATGATGCCCAAAGGGGTCAATAAAGGTACGGCTCTGCGGCTGCTTCTGAAGCATCTGGACATTGCGCCGGAAGAATGCGTGGTTTTTGGAGATAATTATAATGACGCGGAGATGCTGGCGATGGCAGGATGGGCTTTTGCCATGGATACGGCGGTGCCGGGAATCCGCAAAGATTGTCCCTGGCATACGGATACGGTGGGGCATGCACTGGAAGAGATTCTGAAAACCGGCGTTCCGGTATCCTGCCGGGCGTCTGAGACTGCGGCCGGCGGCTGCGAGGAGAAGTGACAGGAAAGCCGGAAGACACAGAAGAACGGTTACAGGAAATTACAGTTTCGAAGAAAACGGAGGTAGAAAGAAATGAACGGATACAGCAAAGAATGTCTGGAAACCTTTTTGAAGAACCAGGGCCAGCTCTTCGACGAGCCGGTGGCGGAAACGCTGCAGGAGGCAGAGGAATTTCTGGAAGACTGTATGGCGGTGGTGGTGAACAGTAAAAAGGAAGTGCGCCGGTGGCTGGACGAGAGCGGCATGGATGTGGAGGGCATGAGCGACGAGGAACTTCTTTCGGCCAGCGAAGTATTTCCTCTTCCCGACGGCGCCTTTCTGATTGTGGAGGGATAAGGGTATGGAACTGGAAATGAGTATCGGCAAAAGCCTGGGAGTGTGGGGGCGGGCCAGGATTGCCTCCGTGGTGCTGACGGTGCTGTACGGCGGCATTTATGAGCTGTATCAGACGGATTCCCGGGTTCAGAGAGAAATCGACCGGTGGCCGGAGGGGATGACCTACGCCATCCGCTGCAGCAGTCAGGGCCCCAGCCTGTATTTCCGGAAAAATGACGGAAAGCTGATGCGCTTAAATCCCAGAATTCAGAAGCAGTATGACACCTGCATCACCTTCAAGAGCCTGGAGACGGCCTTTCTGGTGCTGACGGGACGGATGGGCATTGCCGGGGCTTACGCGGCCCACGGATTTTCCCTGCACGGCGATATCGGCACGGCCATGGAGCTGACCCGGTGCGTGGATCTGGCGGAGTCCTATCTGTTCCCCAAAATCATGACCCGGCGGATTTTAAAGGAAGTGGCCAAAAAGCGCACCAGCAGCTTGGTGCTGTACGCGAGAATTCTGGTGGGCCTGCTGCGGGGCGCCTACACCCCTGCCAGGGGAGAGAAGAAAACCTTCCGCCAGATGCGGATGGAACAGCTGAGAGGAGAAAGCGGAAAATGAAACTGCCTGATTACTATGAATTTCAAAGCGCGGCGAAAATCATGTCCGGAAAATTCGCCCTGGAAAATATTCCTCAGGAAATGAGAAATCTTCATGCGGTGCACCCCATGATTCTCTCCGACAATATGCTGGAGAAAATCGGAACGCTGCAGAAGGTGCTGGACGCCCTGGCTTCCCAGGGAATGGAGGCAGGAGCCATTTACACGGACATTCCGGCGGACTCCTCCCTGCATGTGGTCAACGGAATCGCCAAAGAGTTCAAACGGAAAAACTGTGACAGCCTCATTGCCGTGGGCGGAGGTTCTGTCATTGACACCGCCAAGGGCGTGCGGATGCTTCTGTCCCAGGATATGGATGATATTCTGGAGGTGTGGGGCTGTGAAAATCTTACCATGGGCCACCGGGTTCCTTTCATCGCCGTTCCCACCACCTCCGGAACCGGATCGGAATCCACCCTGGTGGCGGTGATCAAAAATGAGGCCCGGAAGCTGAAAATGGAATTCATTTCCTATTATTTACAGCCGGATGTGGCAGTGCTGGATGTGCGGATGACCGAGACCCTGCCGCCCCGGATGACCGCGTCCACCGGCATGGACGCCCTGTGCCATGCCATTGAGGCCTATTCCTGTATTCAGAAAAATCCCGTCAGCGACGCCTATGCGGTGAAAGCCATCGAACTGATCCGGGACAATCTGGAGCGGGCGGTGAACCGGGGCCACGACGGCCAGGCGCGGCTGGCCATGGCTAATGCCTCCATGATGGCGGGGGCGGCCTTTTCCAACAGCATGGTGGGCATTGTCCACGCCATCGGCCACGCCCTGGGCGGCGTCTGCCATGTGCCCCACGGGGACGCCATGACGATTCTGCTGCCCCACGGCATGGCATACAACTATGCTGACGAGCGGACAAGACAGCTGTACGGAGAACTGCTGCTGCCCCTGGCCGGGGAGGAAGTCTATTTCTCCACCCCGAAGGCGCAGCGGGCAAAACAGGCCATCAAAGAAGTCTGGAGCCTGCGAAAACGCCTCCACCGTTCCTGCGGCCTGTCCGTGCGCCTGCGGGATTTCGATGTGAATCCGGAGGATTTTGAAAAAGTGGCCGAGACAGCCATCAACGATGGTGCCATGCTGGTAAATCCCCGCAAGGCGGATGTGGAGGATGTGCTGTTTATACTGAAAAAGGCATTTTGAGAATGAAAAGGTATGCATAGATTCGGGAGGTATGGCATATGAAGATTGAGAAAATTGTGGAACGGCAGAGAGATTTTTTCCGGACAGACCGGACCCGTGATCTCCGGTTCCGGCTGGAAGCGCTGGAGCGTCTGGAGGCTTCCATTAAGCATCACGAGGAGGACATTAACCAGGCTTTAAAGAAGGATTTGCATAAGTCCTCCGTGGAAGCCTACATGACCGAGGTGGGTATGACGTTGTCGGAATTGTCTTTTGTGAAGCGTCATCTGCCGGCCTGGGTGATGCGGCAGTATGTGCCCACACCGCTGGCCCAGTTTCATGCCACAAGCTTTTCCCAGGCGGAGCCCTACGGAGTGGTGCTGGTGATGTCCCCCTGGAATTATCCTTTCATGCTGTGCATGGAGCCGCTGATCGGCGCCATCGCGGCGGGAAACTGCTGCGTGCTGAAACCCTCCGCCTATGCGCCGGCCACTTCCTCGGTGATCCAGACCGTGATCCGGGACGCATTTCCCGGAAAATATGTGGCCGTGGTGGAAGGCGGAAGAAAGGAAAATACAGAGCTTCTGGAGCAGCGGTTTGACTATATTTTCTTCACCGGCGGCGTGACGGTGGGGAAACTGGTGATGGAAAAAGCATCCCGGTATCTGACGCCGGTGACCCTGGAGCTGGGAGGAAAAAGTCCCTGCATCGTCACGGATAAGGCAAAGCTTTCCCTGGCGGCCAAACGGATGGTATTCGGAAAATTCCTGAACAGCGGCCAGACCTGTGTGGCGCCTGACTATGCCCTGGTGGATGAGAAGGTGAAGGAAGAATTCCTGTCCTGGGTGGTTTACTGGATCGGAAAAATGCTGGGAAAAGAGCCGCTGGATAATCCCGATTATCCGAAAATGATCAACGAAAAGCATTATCACCGGGTGATGGGACTTCTTAAGGGAGCCCATGTCTGCTGCGGCGGCTACGGCCATGAGGAAACCCTGCAGATCACCCCCACCGTGCTGGAAAATGTCCGCTGGGAGGATCCGGTGATGCAGGAGGAAATCTTCGGGCCCGTGTTGCCGGTGCTGACCTTCCGGAGCCTGGAGGAAGCCATCGCCCAGGTGAAGAAGAGAGAAAAACCGCTGGCGCTTTATCTCTTTACAGAGGACAAAAAAGAACAGAAAAAAGTGCTGAAAAGCATTTCCTTCGGCGGCGGCTGCATCAACGATACCATCATTCACCTGGCCACCTCCCGGCTGGGATTCGGCGGCGTGGGCAACAGCGGGATGGGAAGCTATCACGGGAAACTGTCCTTTGAGACCTTCAGCCACAGAAAGAGTATTGTGAACAAATCCACCTGGCTGGATCTACCCTTCCGCTATATGCCTTATAATGCCACGAAGGAAAAGCTGATCCGGCTGTTTCTGCGGTAGAGCGTTTATCCCACAATCAGCGAAACATCCCCGTCCCCTGCCCGAAATACCACCTGATCGGACACCCCGCCGAATTCCCCGTCCCGATGGATTTTACAGGGGGAGGCGCTGTGGATCTGTATGCTTTTCCCTTCCAGCAGGGTAATGCCGCGAAATCCCGTATGTTTTCCAAAATAGGCGGTGGGAAACAGAAACAGGATTTTCAGCGGCTTCATCCCGTGAACCACCATGCAGGAGAGCCGTCCGTCATCCGGCCGGGCGTCGGGACAGAAACGAAATCCGCCTCCCTCGTAGGGCAGATTCATGCCGGTGACAAAGTGTACCTTCTGAAAATTGCGGCGCTGCCCGTCCACCGTGATCTCCATATCACAGGGCGGATAGGTGAGCAGCAGCCGCACCGCCACCAGGGCGTAGATCAGGTTGCCCAGATGCAGCCGGTTCAGCAGCTTTTTGACAGGGGAATGGGAAACCTGATAACAGATTTCCGCGTCATATCCCAGCCCGGCGCTGATGCCGAAGTAAGAAGTCCGGCCATGGGAAGTCACCTGCCCCAGATCCAGAGACAGGATCCGGGAGGGAGAGAGAATACAGGCCAGCGCCCTTTGGGGATCGGTGGAAAGCCCAAGTCCCCGGGCAAAGTCGTTGCCGGAGCCCAGCGGAATGTAGCCCAGTGTCACCCCGGAAATCCCGGCCAGCCCGTTGAGCACTTCATTGAGCGTGCCGTCTCCGCCCACAACCACCAGGTGGCATCCCGGCAGCTGCCCGGCAATCTGCCGGACCAGGCGGGTACCATGTCCTTCATATTGGGTGAAAAATACCTGAAAGGGAATCTTCCGCCCATCAAGGGTACGCCGGATGCCCAGCCACACCTCCTTCCCCTGGCCGGATCTGGAAGCGGGATTGACAATAAAGAAATATTTCATAACTTGAATCCTCCATATTTTGAATTCTTCATACTTTCTTTGAACTCTCCCGGAAAAATAACATACCTGCCCGGCAGCCCTGTGCCCGGCAGCTCTGCCTTGCTTCGCCCTGGAAACGCAGAGGCAGTTTTTGGATTGTTGCTTGTGGCGGCTAAAACAGGAAAAGTTCCGAGATCCTGAGAAAAGCCGCCTTTTCATGGCTGTGAAACAGCTAAAAACGGGAAAAATCCCGGAAAAGATGCAATTTTCCTGCCGGGAAGCGGCTAAAAACGGGAAAGTTCCCGAAAAAGATGCAGTTTTATAGCCGGGAGGCGGCTAAAAATGGGAAAAATCCTGAAAAAGATGCATTTTGGGGACTGAGAGGCAGCTAAAACCAGGAAAAGTCCCGAAAAAGATGCAATTTTCCAGCCAGGTAGCAGCTAAAAACAGGGAAAGTCCTGGAAAAGATGCAATTTTCCGGCTGAGAGGCAGCTAAAAACCAGGAAAAGGAAAGATTTCTTTGCGAAAATCATTTTTTCAAGATCGACAATTTCTTCCCTGTCATTCTGCGGGAAATCTGTTTGCCTGCTGTATATGATCAATTATAACAATTGTAAAAAAATGTGGCAATAACCGGGAAAATGTATTATGATAAAAAAGACACAGCTTTCTGCCTTCAAAGGCAAGATCCCGGGGATGGGAGATAACCTGAGAAGAAAGGGCTGCAGATATTGTAAACGGCACAGATACCGGACAGTTTTTACAGAGCACCGGACCGATGGGGAGGTTTCCCTTTCAGAACGGGCAGACGGACTTCCGGGAGATATCCCAATGGCCGTTAGTTCCAACTGCACCCTTTTATCGGGTGCTTTTTTGATACCTTCATGGCCATGCGGCCGGAAAGAGAGGAAATCCCAAAGGGATACCTTTATGGCCATACGGCCGGAAAGAGAGGAAATATGGAAACGAGGTTGGCAGTGATTGCTATTATTGTGGAAAACAGGGAGTCGGCGGGGGCGCTGAATGAGCTGCTCCATGAGGCGGGGGATTATATTGTGGGCCGGATGGGAGTTCCCTACCGGGAAAAGAAGATTTCCGTGATCAGTGTGATTCTGGATGCTCCCCAGAATGTGATCAGTACCCTGTCCGGAAAACTGGGGATGCTTCCCGGTGTCACCAGCAAAACGGTGTATTCTAAGGCGGAAAAACACACAAAGGCGGAGCAGGGGTGAGCCGTTTTGAGAAGCTGCTGGACCGGCTGGGACGGGAACGGCGGCTGGCAACGGAGGAATATGAGGAACTGGTCAGGACGCTGTCCCGGGAAGAGGCCGCCGGCGAACGGGAGGAGCTGTTTGCCCGGGCCGGGCGGGTGCGGGAAGCGGTCTACGGGAAAAAGGTTTACATCCGGGGGCTGGTGGAGGTGTCCAATGTATGCCGGAACGACTGCTATTACTGCGGAATCCGGAAAAGCAACGGACATGCCGTCCGCTACCGGATGGATCAGGAGGAAATCTTGGAATGCTGCCGGGAAGGATATCGTCTGGGTTTCCGCACCTTCGTCTTTCAGGGCGGTGAGGATCCGGCCATGACGGACGAGGTGGTGGAGGCGCTGGTGGCTGCGGTTCACAGGGAATTTCCCGACTGTGCCATCACCCTGTCCCTGGGGGAGAAAGAGCGGGAAAGCTATCAGCGGTTTTTTGACGCGGGAGCCAGCCGGTATCTGCTGCGCCATGAGACTGCCAGCCCGGAGCATTACCGGAGGCTGCATCCGCCGTCCATGTCCTGGGAGCACCGGGTGCAGTGCCTGCGGGATTTGAAGGAAATCGGTTATCAGGTGGGCTGCGGCTGCATGATCGGTTCGCCGTTTCAGACTGCGGAGCATCTGGCGGAGGATTTGAAATTCATGGAGCGGCTGCAGCCGGAAATGGTGGGCATCGGGCCGTTCATTTCCCAGAAGGACACGCCGTTTCGGGATTTTCCGGGGGGAGGACTTACTCAAACCCTGGTGATGCTGGGACTGATCCGTCTGCTGCTGCCCAGGGTGCTGCTGCCCGCCACCACGGCCCTGGGAACCATCGATCCGGAGGGCAGGCAGAAGGGAATTCTGGCGGGGGCCAATGTGGTGATGCCGAATCTCTCCCCGCCGGTCAGAAGAAAACAGTATATGCTGTACGACAACAAGCTGGGGACCGGAGAGGAGAGCGCGGAAGGGCTGGCGCTTCTGAAAGCGCAGATGCAGTCCATCGGTTATCAGGTGGTGACGGACCGGGGGGATTATCCCGGAACGTGAGCCATGGGCCATTCGGCCAAAAACAAGGAAACCCCCTGCGGGGATCCCTTTATGGCCATTCGGCCAAAAACAAGGAAAGGAGAAACAGAATTATGTATCGGGTAGATTCCATGAAGGCGGAAGAATTCATCAATCATGAGGAAATTATGGAGACGCTGGAGTATGCGGAAAAGAATAAGGACAATCTGGAACTGGTGGATCAGATTATCGAGAAGGCAAAACTGAGAAAAGGGCTTTCCCACCGGGAAGCTTCGGTGCTGCTGGTCTGTTCGGCCCCGGAGAAGGAGCAGGAGATCTTTGCTCTGGCGGAGCAGATTAAGAAAGACTTTTACGGGAACCGGATCGTCATGTTCGCGCCCCTGTATCTGTCCAATTACTGTGTGAACGGCTGTGTGTACTGTCCTTACCACGCCAAAAACAAACATATCCCCAGAAAAAAACTGACCCAGGAGGAAATCCGGAAGGAGGTCATCGCCCTGCAGGATATGGGACACAAGCGGCTGGCCATCGAGACCGGCGAGGATCCGGTGAACTGTCCCATCGACTATGTGCTGGAAAGTATCAAGACCATTTACAGCATCAAGCACAAAAACGGGGCCATCCGCCGGGTAAATGTGAATATTGCGGCCACTACGGTGGAAAACTACCGGAAACTGAAGGAGGCGGGGATCGGCACCTATATTCTGTTCCAGGAGACTTATCACAAAGAATCCTATGAAAAACTGCATCCTACGGGACCGAAGCACAATTATGCCTACCACACCGAGGCCATGGACCGGGCCATGGAAGGCGGTATCGATGATGTGGGTCTGGGCGTGCTGTTCGGACTGGAGCTGTACCGGTATGAATTTGCCGGACTGCTGATGCATGCGGAGCATCTGGAGGCGGTACACGGGGTGGGCCCCCATACCATCAGCGTTCCCAGAATCCGCCGGGCGGACGACATCGATCCCGATGATTTCGACAACGGCATCGACGACGACACCTTTGCCAAGCTGGTGGCCTGCATCCGCATCGCCGTTCCCTATACCGGCATGATCGTCTCCACCAGAGAAAGCCAGAAATGCCGGGAGCGGGTGCTGCATCTGGGGATTTCTCAGATCAGCGGCGGTTCCCGCACCAGCGTGGGCGGTTATGTGGAGCCGGAACCGGAGGAGGAAAGCTCCGCCCAGTTTGACGTCAGTGACAACCGGACCCTGGATGAAGTGGTGAACTGGCTGATGAAGATGGATTATATTCCCAGCTTCTGCACCGCCTGCTACCGGGAGGGCCGCACCGGCGACCGGTTTATGAGCCTGTGCAAGAGCGGACAGATCCAGAACTGCTGCCATCCCAACGCATTGCTGACCCTGAAGGAATATCTGCAGGATTACGCCTCCGAGGATACGAAAAATGTGGGAAATGCGCTGATTGAACGGGAGATCGACAACATTCCCAAGGAAAAAGTACGGGAGATTGTGAAGAAAAACCTGAAGGAAATCGAGCAGGGCGCCCGGGATTTCCGGTTCTGACGGAGGAGAGGCCTATGAGTTTGAACAGTACACCTTCCGCCGAGCGGGTGCATATCGGTATCTTCGGCAGGAGGAACGCGGGAAAATCCAGTCTGCTCAACGCTCTTACCGGCCAGAACATGGCCATTGTCTCCGACGTGAAGGGTACCACCACCGACCCGGTGTCCAAGGCCATGGAGCTTCTGCCGCTGGGACCGGTGGTGATGATCGACACCCCCGGCATTGACGATGAAGGAGAGCTGGGCGGACTGCGGGTAAAAAAGAGCTACCAGGTGCTGAACAAAACGGATCTGGCAGTGCTGGTGATTGACGCGGCACTGGGACTGACGCCCCAGGATGAGGCGCTGCTTGCGCGGATCCGGAAGAAAGAGATTCCCTGCCTGGTGGCGGTGAGCCAGTGCGATCTGGCGGGAAAAGCCCGGACGGACCAGTGTCTGCACGAGACAGAAGAGCGGCTGCGGGAGCTGGGAATTTTGGTGGAGACGGCTGCGAAAGCAGAGACGGGGAGCGAAGGAGAAGGGGCGGTGTTCAAAGCCTCCGGCGTGCAGACGGAATCCCGCATCCGCCTTCTTCCGGTGAGCGCGGCCACGGGAGAGAACATTTATCAGATGAAAGAACTGCTGGCCCGGATGGCACCGGAGGAAAACCAGGGCCGTCGTCTGGTGGGAGACCTGATCGACCCAGGGGATTTTGTCCTCCTGGTGGTGCCCATCGACAAGGCGGCCCCCAAAGGCCGTCTGATCCTGCCCCAGCAGCAGACTATCCGGGATATTCTGGAGAGCGGGGCTTCAGCCATTGTGGTGCGGGATACGGAGCTGGCCGATACCCTTGCCAGGCTGGAGGGAAAGGTACGCATGGTGATCACCGACAGCCAGGCATTCGGAAAAGTGGGAAAGATTGTGCCCGAAGAAATTCCCCTCACCTCCTTCTCCATTCTCTTTGCCAGATACAAAGGAGAGCTGGAACCGCTGCTTTCCGGCATCCAGGCGGTGGAAGGGCTGGCGGACGGGGATACGGTGCTGATCAGCGAGGGCTGCACCCATCACCGGCAGTGCAACGACATCGGAACGGTGAAGATCCCCGGATGGCTTCAGAAATATACCGGGAAACAGCTGAATTTCCGGTTCACCAGCGGCGGGGAATTTCCGGAGGAACTGACAGAGTATGCGCTGATTGTCCACTGCGGAGGGTGTATGCTCAACGCCAGAGAGATGCGGTACCGGATTGCCTGCGCCAGAGACGCGCAGGTGCCTATCACCAATTACGGGATGCTGATCGCCCATATGAAAGCTCTTCTGGCCAGAAGTATCCGACCGGTGGATATCCGTTTTTCTGAGACGGACAATCGTGGGATTTCTGTTGACGAAAACACGAAAAAGCATTGAATTTGCACAGAAAATCTTATATATTAGAGTGGACAGAAAAATGTTGTATGTATGCGGAACTGTATCCGTTGTGTGAGAAGCCGGGGGGAATTTTCATGATTACAATCAAAGAAATTGCAGAACAGCTGGGCGTCAGTCCCACCACGGTTTCCAATGTGCTGAACGGCCGGGGAGAGAGAATGTCTCCGAAGACCAGACAGCGGGTGGAAGAAGCGCTGGTTCGCAACCATTATGTCCACGAAACCAGGGGAGAGGAGCAGGATGTTCCCTCCCGTCTTGTGGCAGTGTATTTCTGCCTGGGGGATAAAGAACATATCCTGATGGATCCGTTCTGCGGCGAGCTGCTGGAGTCCGTGGAGAAGGAACTGCAGAAGCATGGAAGATCCACCGTGTGCGGTATTGTCGGCTCGGATGATCAGTTTGGCGAAAAGCTGAAGGTGGGCGGACTGGAGGGCGCGATCCTTCTGGGATGCAACCCGGAACACTGCGCGGATCTGGCCAGACGCACGCGAATTCCCATTGTGTTTGTGGATTCGGGGGAAGGGGACTATGACAATGTGGGGCTGCAGGACTATGAGGGCGCCTATGAGATCGCCAGCTATCTGCTGAAGCAGGGAAACCGGAAAGTGGCGTTTTTCTGCGACCAGCAGAAACCCATCGGATCCAATCTGGAGCGATACCGGGGATTCCGAAAGGCCATGGAGCGGTACCGGGCGCCTTTTTCCGAGGAAGAGGACTACGTCTTTTTGCCTAATGAAAAGAATCTCCGCCATGAGATCCTTCGGCAGTTCGCAAGAAGAGCGCGGGAGGAGGAATATACGGGCGCGTTTTTCGCCTATGATCTTCTGGCAAATGAAGCTATCAGTATTTTCTTTTCCCAGGGGCTGCGGGTTCCGGAGGATATATCCGTGACCGGTTTCGATGACAATGTTTATGCAAGATTGTCCCGCCCCATGCTCACCACAGTCCGACAGCTTCCCGCAGAGAAGGGCAGAGCGGCGGTGGAGATGCTGATGCGACGGATCTACGGTGAAGAACTTCTGGTATCCAGAATTCAGCTGCCTACAGAATTGATTGTAAGGCAGAGTGTGGCCAACCGTACCAGAGTATAACGAACCAGTAACAGAGAAAAAGCAGAAGCCAGTTGGCCTCTGCTTTTTTTTGTATGTATTTAACAAAAATCAGTTGTTGAAATTGTGTAATATATTGGTTTTGCGATACACTTCTTGCAAAACCAAAAAAAACTAACTAAATTTTTTATTAAATAAATGTAAAGAAAGGGAAAAAAATATGGAAAATCATTCAAAACAGTGGTGGCAGTCCGCTGTTATTTACCAGATCTATCCCCGAAGTTTTTACGACAGCAACGGTGACGGAATCGGCGACCTGGAAGGAATTGCGCAGAGGCTGGACTATCTGCAGACCCTGGGGGCGGACGCCGTCTGGATTTCCCCGCTCTGCCTGTCACGGACCACCAATTTTTGGGATCCGGATCCTGCACTCGGAACAAAAGAGGATTTGGAGACCCTGGCGGTCCGGGCCGGCGAGCGGGGAATTCGTGTGATCGTGGATGCAGAAGGACCGCCGAAGGGGGAAAATACTTCCAGCCTGCTGGAAATCGGCAGGCGGCAGGACCGTCCGTACTATTACAGCATCTGGCACAGAAACCCGGCGGATGGAACCGTCGGCCTGACCTTTCAGGGAGAGCATGAGCTTCTGGATCAACAGGAAGGAAGGGAAAAATGGGATCTGGCGCCGCTGCCGCTGGTGAAATTCAAAAAGGTTTTTACCAAATGGCAGCAGAATCTGTACGGGAAAGGCTGGAACGGACTACTCTGGGAAAATTATCGTCAGCCCCGTTCCGTTTCCAGATTTGGAGATGACGGAAGATACCGGATGCAGGCGGCAAAAATGCTGGGAACCCTGCTGTTTGGAATGAGGGGGACGCCGTTTCTCTATCAGGGAGAAGAACTGGGAATGGCGAATGTCAAATTTGATATTGAGGAATACAGAGATCCCGAACTGCTTGCCATGTACCGGGAACGGATGGCGGAGGGCTTTGATGAACTGGATGTGATGCGTTCCATTTATGAAAAAGGAAGCGACAACGCCCGGACGCCCATGCAGTGGGACGACAGCCCCCATGCGGGATTTACGGCAGGGACGCCCTGGATCCGATGCAATCCGGATTACACGATGGTAAACGCGGCGGAGGAGCTGGTGAATCAGGATTCCGTATTTCATTATTATCAGAAGCTGATCCGTCTCAGGAAAAAAGAAAAAATCTTCACGGAGGGGGGCTATGAGCCGCTCTGGGAGGAAAATGAAAATATATTCGCATATGTGCGCGGAACACAGGAGGAGGAACTTCTGGTGCTGTGCAATTTCCGGGGGCAGGAGATTCCCTGTCCGCCGATGAGGGAGTGGGAAGAAGGAGAAGTGCTGACAGCCAACTATGACGGACACAGAGCGAAAGGCATACTTCGTCCATATGAAGCAATGATAATCAAAAAAAGAAAGGAGGGCTTTCACGCATGAAGAAATGTATGAAAGTGACGACAGCGGCCGGCCTTCTGGCAACGGCCGGCCTGGCGGCAGCCTTGTCGGGCTGCGGCGCGGGAGATGACGACGGGAAGGTGACGATTGAGATCGTCCAGTACAAACCCGAGGCAGCCACTTATTTTGACACGGTGGAAGAAAAATTCAATTCCACCCATGACGATATCCAGCTGATCATCGATTCTCCCAATGACGCCATGACGATTCTGAAAACCCGGTTTATCCGTGAGGACTATCCGGATATCATCGGAATCGGAGGCGATATCAACTATTCCAATTTCCTGGATTCCGATCTGCTGATGGATATCTCGGATTATGAGGGACTGGATTCCATCAAACAGACGTATCTGGACATCGACAAGGAACTGGAATTTGTTCCCAAGGACGGCGTATACGCAGTGCCCTATATGGCCAATGCCGCCGGTATTCTGTACAACAGAGACATTTTTGAGGAACATGGATGGACCATTCCCACCACCTGGGATGAACTGAATGCTCTCTGCCAGGAAATTCAGGACGCGGGTCTGCAGCCGTTCTACTTTGGTTTTAAAGATGTATGGACCTGCCTGGCTCCCTGGAATGCCATTTCCGTGGATCTGGCGCCCTCTGATCTGTGCGCACAGGTAAACAGAGGAGAGACCACCTTTGCGGACAACTACAGAGAAGTGGCGGAGAAGACCAGAGCGCTTCTTCAGTATGCCCAGGAGGATCCCTTCGCATACAGCTACAATGACGCCTGTACCGCTTTCGCCAGAGGCGAGGCTGTGATGTATCCCATCGGAAGCTATGCGGTACCGCAGATTCAGCAGGTAAATCCGGATATCAATATTGACTCCTTTGTAATGCCTGCCAGCAACAATGCGGAGGATAACATTTTAAATTCCGGAAACGACCTGCAGTTTTCCGTGATGGCAAACTGTGAGCACAAAGAGGAAGCCTATGAGGTGCTGAATTTCCTGCTGGAAGATGAGAATGTACAGGATTACATCAATGATCAGAACGCAGTTCCCTGTAAGCAAGGCGATTTTGAGCTGGCGCCCATGCTGGATGGTATGAAATCCTACATCGAAGAAGGCAAAGTGGCAGACTATCAGGATCACCACTATCCCAGCGAAATGTCTGTGGACGCCATGATTCAGACTTATTTGCTGGATAACAGTGAGAACGCCACCGACACCTTCCTGGAAAGATTCGATACCGAATGGGTACGTTACAACCGTGATCTGATCCGGAAAGTTCAGGACTACATGAAAGAACATCCGGACGCCGAATAGAGAGGGGGAAACCAGACATGAAGAAAAAACATACTATGGGAAACCGGCAGGGCACCTTCCTGGCCATTACCATTCCGGTACTTCTGCTGTTTTTCTGCTTTAATACACTGCCGCTTCTGAAAGGATTTTTCTACAGTTTTACCAACTTCAAGGGATACGGAAGCTACGATATGGTGGGTTTGAGAAACTATATCGACCTGTTTTCCGATTCCCGCGTGGGACATTCTTACCTGTTCACCTTTAAGTATGCCATTGTCAGCACCATTATTGTCAATGTGATCAGCCTGATTCTGGCGCTGGGACTGAACAGCAAGATCAAAGCCAAGAGCGCACTGAGAGCCATCTACTTTATCCCCAACATTCTGGGCGGTCTGGTAGTGGGTTATATCTTCAGTTTCTTCTTTACTTACATCCTGCCCGCACTGGGACAGGCGGCCGGTATCGAATGGCTTTCCAGCAGTATGCTGTCCAATGAGAAAACCGCATGGATGGCCATTGTGGTGGTAGGCTGCTGGCAGTCCATCGCCATGAATACCATCATCTACATTTCCGGCCTGCAGACGGTGCCGGAGGATGTTTATGAGGCCGGAGCCATCGACGGAGCCAGCGGCTGGGTTCGTTTCAAGAGCCTGACCTTCCCGCTGATTATCCCGTTTTTCACCATCAACATGGTGCTGTGCATGAAGAACTTCCTGATGGTATTTGACCAGATCATGGCATTGACCAAGGGCGGTCCTTCCCAGAGTACCGAGTCCATCTCCTACCTGATTTACCAGAACGGTATGAGCGGCGGACAGTTCGGATTCCAGAGCGCCAACGCGGTGATCTTCTTCGTGGTGATCGTGGCGATCTCTGTATTCCAGATGACCGTATTAAATAAAAAGGAGGAGCAGTTATAATGAAGAAAGAAAAAGTTGTGGACCACAAAGTCAACTGGCCGGTCACCATACTGCTGATTATCGGCTGTATTACCATTTTCTTCCCGCTGTACATGGCAGTGATTATCGCCTTCAAACAGCCCTCTGAGATGACCAATGATATTGCCGGCGCGCTGTCCTTCCCCTCCTCCTGGAGCTTCTCCAACTTTGCGGAGGCCATGCGGGTGACAGATTTCTGGCATTCTCTCGGAAACAGCTTGCTGATCACAGTGATCACTGTGGTGCTGGCTCTCATTATTCACTCCCTGGCCGGATATGCCATCGGAAGAAGCATGGCCAAGAGTAAATTTTACAATTTCGCGTATCTGTATATTGTCAGCGGTATGTTTGTACCCTTTGCCATTCTGATGATGCCCCTGGTAAAACAGACGGCGCAGATGGGAATCGCCAACCGGTTCGGTGTGATTGTGCTGTATGTGGTATTTTACATGCCTATGAACCTGCTGCTGTACGCGGGATATCTGAAGAATATTCCCATCGCGCTGGAGGAAGCGGCCTTCGTGGACGGCTCCACCACCTGGAATACCTTCTGGAAGATTATCTTCCCGATCATGAAACCCATGCACGCCACTGTGGCCGTGCTGACCGCCATGCAGGTGTGGAACGACGTGATGACCCCGCTGGTAATCATGTCCGGTACCGGAATGAACACCCTGCCGCTGGCACAGCTGAACTTCCAGACACAGTTCGGAACCAATTATAACCTGGCGTTCGCTTCGTATCTGCTGGCGCTGCTGCCGATTCTGATTTTCTATGTGGTTTGTCAGAAGCAGATTCTGAATGGCGTGGTGAATGGCGCGGTGAAATAGTAGAATAGGATAAGGAAAAGAAAAGTTATAAAATATTAAGAAAGACCGCCGTCTGACGGGTGTGGGAGCACCGGTTGGACGGCGGTTTTCCGTTGTTTTATCGCAAAAAAACAGGGGTAAAAAATGTAAGAAAAACGTAATAAAAAAAGTAAGAAAATCTGGAAATGCCATTTGTCCCGGAGAGTGGATTTTTATACCAGGAAGGAGTAAAATGAAAGTGTAACTTGTTGTACAGTCTGGGACTTTCTGACGGGGAAGGAAGGTTTCAGCAGTTTCAGTGAGGAAGGGAGTGTCAAATCCAATATGAAAAGGCAGCATATCCTGAAGCAGATGGGCGTAATGGTGCTTTCCGCTGTTTTGAGCCTGACGCCTGCCATGCAGGTGGCGGCAGCTGTGCCGGAGGATGGAACACAGATCCTTGAGACAGAAGACAGCGCGGAAGCAGATACTGCTTCAGCCACACAGGAGGAGTCCGCAGGGGAGGAAACCCAGCCGGCAGAGACCGAAGTGACTCCGACCAAAGAAGTAACGGCTACCCCAGAGCCGGAGACGGAAGAGAGCACAGCAGAGACGACAGAAGAAAGCACAGCAGAGACGACAACAGAGACGACAGAAGAGACGACGGAAGAAAGTACAGAACAGAAGACAGAAAAGAATACAGCAGAGACGACGGAAGAAAGTACAACTGAGACGATGGGAGAGGAAGACACGGAGGATGCCGCGGGTGCGGGAAATGCCAATGCGCTGCCGCAGTCTGATACGGAAGGCCAGGATGCGGATACGGCAGACGACCAGAGCGGGTATGATATCAACAAACCAGTGCTGGAAAATGCCTGGCTGCCCCAGAGCGGCCAGACACTGACCAGAGAAGATACGCTGGAGATTCGAGTGCAGGCTTATGACGCGGACAGTGGGATCGCTTCCGTGACAGCCGGACTTGCCTTCGGAACAGGAGATACCAATTCCTGGAGTGACAGCGTATATCTGGAGTTCGACGAAGAGCAGCAGAATTATGTGGGCTGGTATCCGCTGACAGATATCCTCGCCACCGACGGATGCGTTTCTTCGGTGACCGTTACGGATCAGGCAGGAAACTATGTTTCCGAGTATAGCTGGGAAGGCAGTATGCTGGATAAGGAAGACTGCCGGTTCCAGATTCAGCAGGATGAGATTCTGATTGACAGCAAAGCGGTAACGCTGAACTTTAAAAATCAGGGCGCCACAGTAAATGTCGGCGAATATCTGGAAGCATCCCTGCAGCTGTCTCCGCCGCTGGATGAAAGCCTGCCCTACAATCTGTATATTTCCTGGGAAAATCCGGAGACACAGAACAGTATCTCATGGCCCCTGTCCTCCACATCAGAGGGAGAGGGAATCTACGAAGGCATATACGGCACGGATAATTATATGTCCAACGGTAAATGGGTTCTGACTGAAATCTATGCGGATATCCAGGGAGAACAATACCCGATCAACACGGACGCCCTGGGAGATTTGTCCGGTTACTGGTTTGAGCTTCAGGGAAGCACCGAAGTGCCGCAGCCGGAAAGCCCCATCGAAGAGGTGTTTCTGGAGCCCTGTGGAGAAATGCTCCGGCCGGGGGATACGGTAAGCCTTAAGGTCAAGGCTGCCGGAGATGATCAGAAATGGGGAACGGATGCCTGGGCGGATTTTTATCCCGCAGTGGATATCGACTGGAACAGACATTTTTCCGTGGATCTGACCTATAATCCGGATACGCAGATGTTTGAGGGAAGCTATACGGTGACGGAGGAGACCTATCCTACGGAATGGTATCTGGAAAGTATATATCTTACGGATGCGGCCACTTACAATGGATATTATTATCGTACCGATGAAATTCTGGATGCGGAATATTATTTCTTGGTGGAGAATGACGGAACGTTCACGAATCCAAGCTTTGATGTGGAAGTACAGTTTTACGCAATTGATGAAGGAGGATATTATAATGAATTGACTTCCTTCAATGCAGAGGATGTAGTCAGAAGAACCACTTACGCGGAAGCAGGAATTACAACCCCGGAAGCGCCGGATTACATACCGGAAGGCCTTACGTTTGTGGGTTGGGTGGATGAATCAGTAAACCCGTTCGACAGTGAAAAACAGTTGCTTAATGGATCTTATGTGAGATTCTACGCGCAGTATGACCAGAGATTTTTCAATGTCTCTTACGAGTACTATGACAAAGATCTGGGCATACAGTATGACCGGATGAGCATTCTGTCGCCGCAGGAGATCACCTATGGGGAACTGAGAACTCTGATTCAGGAAAATCTGCCGGATGTCTCGGATCGGGTTCCGGAGGAAATGGGATTCGAAGGATGGAATATTTCCTTTGACTATCCGGATGAAGATCAGGTAGCACCTGGCCAGGCTGCCTTCAGTGTTTCTGCCGCTTACAGACAGTCGGTTGTAAATCTTACATATGAATTTCTTAACACCGGCGGAACCGGTATGACGCAGACTCATGACGAGCTTTTTGTGGAAAACGGCATCACGGTGGGAGAATTTAAGGAAATGATCGCCCGGCAGCCCTATCCGGAGGAAGGCTATCAGGATCTGGGATTTGTTTCCTGGGAAATATCCGGGGGATGGAATGACGAAGATGTACTGGGCGGAACAAACTGGATAACGGTACAGGCAACATACGAGAAAAAGGTAGTGGCAGCCAACTTCTCCTATCTTGACAGGGACGGTATTTATTCCACAGGCCTGAGAAAAGTTTTTCTGTTTGATGAGGACAGTACTTACGCAGATCTGCTGGAAGAAATTTCAGCTGTGGCGGCCCCGGAGGATGTTTCCCCTGAACTGGCGTTCGAAGGCTGGAAACTGGAGCTTTATGAATCAGAGGATACGCCGCTGAAGGCAGTGGAAACGGTTTATCCCACCGCAGAATTTGAGAACGCGATGCTGAAAATTTCCTATCAGTATGTGGGCGCAGACGGAGTGTTTACTGGCGATTATGTGGAAAAACTGGTTCCGTCAGGCTCCACCATAGGAGAAATAAGAACTCAGCTGACAGATTATAAAGCGCCGGAACCCTATGGAAACCTGAAATTTGAGAAATGGGAACTCCCGTCCTGGCTGACCGACGATACGGAGCTTACCGGTGTCTACAGCCTGAATATTGAGGCAGACTATGGCGATCCAGTGGCCGAGGTATTTTACCAGTATATCAGAGAAAACACCGGAGTGATTCAGGAACGCTGGGAGCTTCTTCAGATCAAAGAGGGCAGCACCTATCAGGAACTCATGGAAGCAGTTGCAGATCAGGCCCCGACAGACGTTTATGAGGCGGAAAATGTTCAGTGGAGCAGCGAAGCAGGATATGATCCGGAAAGCACTGTGTCCAATATGAGTTATGTTTCCGTGAAGGGCACCTATGAGGATCGCCGGAATGTTTTTGTCGGAATGTCCTATGTGACAGAAAGCGGAGCCCTGGAAACTTCTCAGCATATCTGGCTCGTGGAAGAGGGCAGTACATATGAGTCGCTGAGAGAAACACTGGCAGAACAGCCTTTACCAGAGCAATTTGAAGGCCTGAAATTCCAGGGCTGGTCGATTTACGGCATGGAAAGCGGTGTGATCAGTGAAAGCAATCCGAGTATGAGCATGATTGCACAGTATGATAAATGTGTCATCCGCTATATTGTTGACAGCAGAATCGGCGACTATGAAAATGTCTGGGATCTTCCGTCTGATATGGACTGGGATGTGGAAGAGATTGTTCTGATCGATAATGGCGGACAGCTTCAGCTGCCTGATGAGCTGGGAGGATACAGGAACATTACATGGCTGAATGATATTCCCGGAGATTCTGTGGAGGTGACCACACATCTCACATTTTACGGGTATGGAGTGAAGGATGATTCCGAGCCGGAAGAACCCACCGATCCTGAGAAACCGGAAGAACCGGCCGATCCGGAAACCCCGGTAAAACCGGAAAATCCGACAGACCCGGGAACACCCGAAGAGCCGACTGTTCCTGAAACCCCTGTAGTTCCTGAGACTCCGGAAGATACTTCCAGACTGCCTGAGGAGCTGGAAAATGTGGTAGTACAGGAAATCACAGCAGCCCAGCCGGGCCAGACGGTGACTGTGGACATGCAGTCCGCCACTGTGGTAACCAGAGAGATGCTGGGAGCTGCCAAGGGCAAGGATGTGAACATCCAGCTGAACCTGGGCGGATATTCCTGGACCATCAACGGAATGGATATCATGGCTTCTGATCTGTCAGATATCGATCTGGAAGTAAAACAGAACACGGGAGCAATCCCCAGCCGTGTGATTCAGTCCCTGGCCGGCGACAATCCGGTTCAGCAGCTGTCTCTGACACACAACGGAGATTTCGGATTCCGCGCGTCGCTCACCATCAATGTGGGAAGTGAAAACAGCGGAAAATACGGAAATCTCTACTACTATGACAGCACAGGCAAGATGGTATTCATGAATGCGGGAGTTATCGATGCCAACGGAAATGTTACCCTCAGCTTCAGCCACGCATCGGAGTATCTGATCGTTGTAAATGACAGAGTGATGTCCAACGACGATGTTCCGGCAGATCTGAGACCGGGAGCAAATACTTCCGGAGGCTCCGTTACCACTCCAGTGAGTACGGGAAATACCTCCGCGAATAATACCTCGGTGACAAGAACAGACAAAGATGTGGTAAATACCGCCGACGCAACACCGACGGCATGGGCAGGCGTATTCCTGCTGGCTGCGTTGGTGCTGGCGGGAGCAGGTGCGTACCAGAAGAGAAGAAAAGCATAAGAGAATTCCCCCGGTAAAAGGGGAGTAAAAGAATCGAGAAGGAGAGGCCCCGTGCAAAGATCTGGTGATCTTTGTGCAGGGCCTCTCTGACGGTACGCGGGAAAATTACAGGGACTGCAGTATTTTACTGAAATTTTCACAAACAGGAGAAAAAAGGCAGTAAATTCGGAAAACCTTCTGTCGAAGTGTTCTATGAACGGCTGGAAATTGGGATGATTTACTTTGTTTTTCCTTGAATCCACTTTAGACGAGTGTTATAATAGTAGCGATTTTATAAGGCGTCAATTTTTGATGGTTTTCTTCCCGGCAATGAAAGATTGGCCGGGAGAGACATTTATTTAAGATGGAAAGTTCAAAGAGTGTGCTTTTCATTATTCAAGGCGATGGAAAGTTCGCACGGTGCGCTTTCCTTTATTTTTAAAATTCAAAAATTTGATAAGTTATAAATATAAAAGTGGAAGATCCACACAGGATAAACAGCGAAGAGGTAAATCATGAGCAGAAAGGGTGTCAGAACGGAAAAGTTACGGATCGCCATGTTCGGTCACAAAAGGATTCCTTCCAGAGAGGGCGGAATCGAGGTGGTGGTGGAAGAACTTTCCACCCGGCTGGTGGCGAAGGGGTGCTCCGTTACCTGTTATAACCGCAGCGGACATAATGTGGCCGGCGCGGAGTATGACCGGGCGGATTCTGATGAATTTCGGGGAGTAAAACTGAAGAAAGTATTTACCATTGATCACCGGGGATTTGCGGCACTGACCGCCTCGGTGACGGCATCTATAAGGGCCGCGCTGGGAAATTATGATGTGGTACATATTCATGCGGAGGGGCCGGCGTTCATGTGCTGGCTGCCGCGGCTGTTTGGAAAACGTGTGGTTGTGACGATCCATGGGCTGGATCACCAGCGGGCGAAATGGGGGAAGCTGGCTTCCCTGTATATCATGCTGGGTGAGAAAAATGCGGTGCGGTTTGCCGATGAGATCATCGTTCTTTCCTCCAGCGTTCAGAAGTATTTTGCCGATACTTATGGGAGAGTCACACGGTTTATCTGCAATGGGGTCAAAGAGCCGAAGCTGCGGAAGGCGGAACAGATTACCGACCGGTGGGGACTGGAGAAGGACAATTATATTCTGTACCTGGGGCGGATTGTGCCGGAGAAGGGAGAGCGGTATCTGATCGAGGCATTTCGGCAGGTGAAGACGGATAAGAAGCTGGTGATTGCGGGCGGGAGTTCGGATACGGAGGATTTTCTGAATGAGCTGAAAGAGATGGCCCGGGGAGATGACCGGATTGTATTTACGGGATTTGTGCAGGGGCATGTGAAGCATGAGCTGTACAGCAATCCGTATGTTTATACCCTTCCGTCGGATCTGGAGGGGATGCCGCTGAGTCTGCTGGAAGGGATGAGCTACGGGAACTGTTGTTTGACTTCTGATATTCCGGAGTGTGCGGAAGTGGTGGAGGATAAGGCAGTTCTGTTCCGGAAGGGGAGCGTGGAGGAACTGCGAGATAAGCTGCAGATGTTGTGTGATCATCCGGAAGTGGTGGATGGATATAAGAGAGAGGCGGGGGCGTTTATTTTGGGGAAGTATGGATGGGATGATGTGGTGGAGAGGACGTTGGAAGTGTATGAGGGGGGATATTAATGTTTCCTGATTTATTGGAAACTATTTAAAAACAAGAGAAAGAGTGAATTTGAAAATTCAGGCAGGAATAGCAATACCAGCAGGGTATGCAAATAAATAAATTCTAGAGGGAAAATAATCAATCGGGAACAAGGATGGTAAAAATGAGGATATTGATGATTAACAAGTTTCTCTACCCGAATGGCGGTAGTGAAACCTACATATTTAAATTAGGAGATTATTTAAAACGCCAGGGACATGAAGTCCAGTACTTTGGCATGGAGCATGAAGGCCGTTGTGTGGGCAATACGGTTAATGCATATACATCTGATATGGATTTTCACGGTGGCTCCAAGCTGGCGAAGTTGACCTATCCTCTGAAGACCATCTATTCCGCAGAGGCGCGGAAGAAGCTGCACCTTGTGCTGGATGATTTTAAACCGCACATCCTTCATATAAACAATGTTGAGTATCAAGGTCTGTCCGAGGTTTAGTGGTTGGTAAGATACATGGAATTTTGGGTGTTACAGATCAAGGTAGTCGGGTATCAGGCGATTTTGTCCGAGAAAATGAGTGCTACATATCAAGGGTGACGAGTACCAGAAACGATGTACTTCTGGCATTTTAAGGCGGTTGATTACCGGATGAGCTGTCCGAATGGCACATCAAAGGTGATGAGTATCAGCTGATATGTACAGTCTGGCAGGTTAACTAGGTTGAGTATCAGGTTAGGTGCTGGTGAAAATATAATTTCAGGTTAGATGAGAAGCACAGAAAAAGCTAGTTTTGAAAATTTGAAAAGAATGGTTTTTGATTACATGTCGATTATTGAAAAGATGATTTTGAAGAATGAAATAGATTTATATGGAAATGCGATTAGGATCGTAAAGACCTGAATTTAAAGATTGAAATAGAGATGGATATAAGTGACTTGCAGCCAGGTCAGTTTATTATAAAAAACAATAAATCGATTTAAAACAAGGATGGTAAAAATGAGGATATTAATGATCAACAATCTCCTCTAACCGAACGCAGGTAGTGAGATGTACATAGTGAAAACGCCGGAAAAATGGCGTATTTACGGCACTTTTCGAGAGATGGGCAGAGCTGCGAGTGCGGTTTTTGTCTCGCTACCCAGGTTCAGTAACAGCAGATGATTTTATCATAAGAACTTTCAGTATCACTACCTGCGTTTGTATGGAGCACTCTGGTTTATGAATAACACATTGGAAGTGCTGCATCTGAACAGAGGTAGTGAAATAGAACATAGTTATGAGGCGAAATACATATGGAGGATAGAGACAGTGGAGAAAACGAGAGATAGTTTTGTTGATCAGCTTAAAGGGTTAGCTTGCTTTCTTGTGGTCTTTGGTCATGTAATAATGGGAATACGAAAAGCGGGAATACCAACCCCGAAGAGCATGGTATTTGTTGAAGAATATATTTGGACTTTTCATGTTCCTTTATTTATGTTTCTTAGCGGATATGTATATAGATTGACTGGAGGATGGGAAGCAAAAGGAACAAGAAAAAAATTTCTTTTACATAAATTGTTTAATTTAGGCATACCGTATTTTGTGTTTTCAAGCATTTATATTCTGATTAACAGTGTTACTTCCGGAGTTAATAATAGCAGTAGTATTAGTGATATTTTAATGCTTTGGAGAACACCTGTAGCACAGTATTGGTTTTTATATGCGTTATTCATTCTATTTGTGATCTGGTCAATTATACCTGGGGGGGGACAACTCCTAATCTAATACTTACAACGATTTGTACGTTTGTAAGTATTATGCCGATTAATTTAGGAATTCTTGCTTCAAGTATGTGGATGTCATTATTTTTCGGATTAGGGACAGTTGTTAATATAAAAAAAATCAGGGAATGGCCACTAATAATTAAAAATTCAATAATTATAAGTCAAGTGCTTGGGGCAATATTTTTCTTGAATATTATAAACGAAAACGCTATTACAAGTCGCTTTTTTGCGGTATTGGGAATTGTTACATGCATTGTGGCTGTTAGTTCGCTTGATAAATGTGACTGTGTAGAAAAATGTATGCTAGTGCTTAGCAGATATTCTTTTCCAATATATCTATTGCATACAATATTTACTGCTGGATTTAGAATAGTACTTCTTAAAATAGGGGTAAACAACTATTTATCACATGTTTTACTTGGGATAATAGCGGGGATAGGAATTCCGATTATTGGTATGAATATCATAAAGAACTGTAAAATACTGTTATTTATATTCTATCCTTCTTCCACAGTAATGTGCATCAGGAAAAACAAGTCGTATTAAAAATACTAATACAAGATTACCAGTATTGAAGAGGAGTTTAGAGTCAGGAAAAAGTCATGGGAATAATAGCAAAGCTAAAGCCTCTATAATTAGAGAAAAAATACTTATATTGACAGAGAGGAGACTTGCAATGATACGAATCCTGCAATGTGTAAATGATATGCATCGAGCTGGTTTGGAAACAATGCTAATGAATTATTATAGAAATATCGATCGAAACGAGATCCAATTTGATTTTCTGACACATCGTTCCAATAGAAGCGATTATGATGACGAGATAGAATCACTTGGTGGAAAAGTATACTATGCTCCTCGGCTTTATCCGCAGAATTACTTGTCATATTTTAAATATATGAAAGAATTCTATGCGACTCATACCGAGTATAAAATTGTACATTCGCATATTGATTCTATGAGTTATCTGCCACTATTAGCGGCTAAGAAGGCAAATATACCAATTCGTATTGCACATAGTCATAATACAGCAATAGACAGAGATTTTAAATATTTTTTAAAATCTTATTTCAAATTGAAATTGCCAGAGGTTGCAAATTATTATTGTGCTTGTGGTAAAGCAGCCGGGGAATTTTTGTTTCCGGGAAAGAAGTATACATATATTCCAAACGCAATTGAAATCGATAGATTTTTGTTTGATGAAAAAGTTAGAAAAAAAAAGAGAGCAGAGTTAGGAATTAAAGATGAAATAGTCATTGGTCATATTGGCAGAATGTCTTATCAAAAAAATCATAAATTTCTAATTGATATTTTCGCGGAGATATTGAAAAGTAAAAATAATTGCGTACTTCTGTTAATAGGTGTGGGTGAAAAATTGGATGAAATTAAAAAATATGTAGAGAAATTGGACTTGAATGATCATATTAGATTTTTAGGCAATAGAGATGATGTGGGGGAGTTATATCAAGCGATGGATGTATTTGTTATGCCATCGTTGTTTGAAGGTTTGCCGGTTGTGGGTGTTGAGGCGCAGTTTTCTGGTTTACCGTGTATTTTTTCAGACAAAGTACCAGAAGAAGTTGAATTTACTAACAAAGTAAAATTTGTTCCATTAAATGATGAGAAAAAAATCTGGGCAGATATTGTGATTGCAGCAGCACGCGATAAGACCAATCGTGAAATGCCAGAATTACGGAATAGCATTTTTAATATTGAGAAATCGGCTACTCTATTAACGGATTATTATAAACAACTGCTTAGTAGAGTCTGATAGCAAGTGGAAAGGAAATCAAAATGAAAATTATTACTTTTTATCTTCCTCAGTTTCATGAAATACCAGAGAACAATGAATGGTGGGGAAAAGGATTTACGGAATGGGTAAATGTCAAAAAAGCACAACCTTTATATGAGGGACATGAACAGCCGCGAGTACCTTTAAATGAGAACTACTATAACTTATTGGATCCAAACGTTCAAGTTTGGCAAGCCAAAATCGCAAAAGAGTACGGTGTGTATGGCTTTTGTTATTATCATTATTGGTTTAATGGAAAACTACTTCTTGAAAAACCTATGGAAAATATGCTGAAGAATAGAGATATTGATATTCCGTTCTGTGTTTGCTGGGCGAATGAACCGTGGACTCGTGCATGGGTAGGCGAAACAAAGGTATTAATTCCGCAGCTGTATGGTGAAAAAAGAGAATGGAAAGAGCATTTTGATTACCTATTACCATTTTTTAAAGATTCTCGGTACATTTGTGATGATGGAAAACCGCTAGTGGTAATATATAGACCTGAAGTTATTGAATGTCTAAATGAGATGTTAGATTACTGGAATGAGTTGGCAATTCAAGAAGGATTTGAGGGACTGACTTATGCATATCAGAATATTGACTTCGATTTGAAAGCAGATAAGGATGATTCACGTTTTAAATACAATATTGAATTTCAACCTTTATATGCTAGACATGATATGTTTAAGAATAATCATAAATATATTAAAGCTCTTAGAAGAAAAGTAGCAGCATTTGTAGAAAAGAACTTTGGTTTCGATTTAATGAGATACGGTGTCGGATTCTTCAATAAAAGCAATCAAATTAGTTATGATGAGGCGTGGAATAAAATTCTTACAAGAAATCCAGAAACAGAAAAGAATGTTCCTGGTGCATTTGTTGGATGGGATAATACCCCACGCAAAGGAGAGCGTGGAGAAATATTTGTTGGGGATACACCTGAGAAATTTGAAAAATATTTAGCACAACAGATTATTAGAGCAAAGAATATTTACAGCAAAGACATGATTTTTATGTATGCATGGAATGAATGGGCAGAAGGTGGATATTTGGAGCCTGATACAAGAAGTGGCTATAAAAATCTTGAGGCGATTAAGAATGCTTTGAAATCAACAAATGAGTTTCCATGGTAAGTGTGTGAAACGGAAGAAGGTAAAAAATGGAAGGTAAAATATCAGTTATAGTTCCGATCTATAATCAAGAACAGTATCTGAATAAATCGATATCATCAATCATTAATCAGAAGTATGATAATCTAGAGATTATTTTAGTTAATGATGGATCTACTGATTCAAGTATACAAATAATTGATGACTTTGCTTTAAAAGATAGTAGAATTAGGGTTTTTTCAAAGCCCAATGGTGGATTAGTAGATGCTACGATTTATGGTATTAATCAAGCGACAGGAGAGTATATTGCATTTCTTGATCCTGATGATTATATAGGACCACTGTATCTTTGGGATTTACTGTCTCAAATGGACGATGATATCGATTTTGTAGCATCAGGTTTTTATAGAAATAATAATGGTCAATTTATCCCGGTCATATTATCTGAAGACAGTAAAATTGTTGGAGATCAATTTCAAAAATTAAGGGAGCATTATTTGTTGGGTGGAAAAATTGATTTCTCCGACATAATTTTTATTTCTAGATGGAATAAGCTTTATCGCACAAATGTTGTGAAAGCAGTTGCGGAATCCTTTTTCAATTATCGTGAGGTCACTCTTGGCGAAGATTCAATATTTACATATTTGGTGATATCTCAATCAAGAGGTTGTAAGGCGATAAAGGGGCCTAAAGACTATTTTTATAATGTAGGTAATCAGAATTCTATGATGGTTAGTAATACCATAGAACGTCATATGGAAAAAAGTAAATTAGCATATAATTCTTTGAAAAATCTGCTAGTAAATGAAGGCTTATCTACAAAGCAAGCATATGCATTATATTTTTTTGAAGTTGAATCTGTTTTTGAACGATTAATGAAGACAGACTTTGAACAATTTCGTAAGTTGTATTATCAGCTTCGAAAAGATGAAGTATATACTACATCTTTAAAACTGTTTAGGAATTTGTCATATTCGGCAAGAACCTGGATTCGTGTTTTTGGTAGATTATATTTCCCTGCTTTTCTATATTCATATATTAGATTAAAGTTAAAATCTGACTTAAAAACAATAAAGTTGTTCCTTGATAATGCAAGATTTATATTTAAATATCTTGTTAAGAATGGCTTGGTTAAAACATGTTATCAAATTAAATTTAGAAGAAGACGAGATAATAATTTTAAGGAAATTAACAAATACCTTCCAATTATTGACTCGAGAGTCAAAAAAATAATTACTTCATACACGGGTAGAAAGACAGAATTGGATGAGTGTCCTGTTTGTAATAATATTTTTTTATTTTGGTGGGATGGATTTGATACGGCTCCTGAATTAGTTAAGGCGTGTACGGAGACGGTGTATAAGTACTATCCAGATTGCGCGATTCATCTGATTGATAAAAATAATTATAGAAAATTCACTGATATTGATAATATTATTCTCACTGATTTTGAGAAGGGGAAAATATCCATACAAGTTTTTTCAGATATATTGAGATTCAATCTTTTAAAAAATAATGGAGGAATTTGGATTGATTCAACGATAATGTTTTTTAATAAGATGGATCTGTTGAAAAATCTAAATAATAAGCCAATTGAATCTTTGGAATTCTCTTCGACAAGATATTTTATGAAATATGAAAAATACAATTGCTCGTGGTCTGGATATTTTTTTGCTTCTAGAAAAGGCTCTCTCTTTGTAAAAGTCGTTGATGAAGTATTTAGAGAATATTATTTAAAATATAAAGACTATTCGACATATTTTTTCATTGACATGGTTTTAATGATGTGTAAAAAATATGGCCTTGATGATAATGCATTAGATAATATTCATTTTGTAGATGGAGATATGATGTTGATGCTGAGAACATTAGGTGACGAATATAATAAATGCTATTTATCTCAGTATGAGGCAGTGCCTCAAAAGTTAGAGTGGAGATATAAGGGAAAAGGGAAGAAAAACACAAATTACTGTCATTACATTCAAAAAGGTATTCAAGATCGGAGAAGCGTAACATGAAGGATATTAATATATTGACATTTTGGGGAGTGCCAAATTATGGAACGTTTGCACAGGCTTATGCATTACAAGCAAGTATGCAGAAAGCTTATCCCGAGTATGATGTAAAACAGATTAACTATCTATGCCAGAAACACTATAAACAATATTATTCTAAATATCCGATAGATCCTATATGGAAAAAAAACTTTTATAAATCATTGGGTAAATATTTAAATCCATTTTCGGATTATCATAAACGACGTAAAAATTTTCCGAGAGATTATAATATTATTCCGCATACAGAACGGTTTACAGCAAGTCAGCTTTCATTATATGAGATGGATTGCTTAGTGCTGGGGAGTGATATTATTTGGGATTATTCATTTGCTTTTTTTGATAATGATCCGTATTTATTTGGTAATGGATTAAAAGCCAAAAAGAAGATTGCTTATGCATGCTCGTTCGGCACGATATCCAATTACGATAAACATCCAGAATACGTGGTAGATGGAATAAAGGGTTTGGATTATATATCAGTTCGTGATGAAAATTCTGCGGACATTGTTGAAGAGATAACAGGGATTAGGCCGCCAGTGGTACTAGACCCAACTTGGCTATGGGATTTTTCTAATGACAATAACATAATTAAACCTAAATTTGATAATTACATTATTGTATATGGGGTTTTATTTACCAAGGAATTTATTAATCAGACAATAGAATATTCACATAAAAAAGGATATAAACTAATTTGTCTTGCTTGTAATGATGATAAGTATGACTGGTGCGATATTCTAATCCAACAATCGGAATTATCAGTGTTTGAATGGTTGGGATTATTTAAGTACGCTGAAAAGGTTGTTACAAGTACATACCATGGGTTGATGTTTGGATTGATTTTCAATAAGCCACTTGCTTTTTGTAAGTCTGATTTTATCGTTGCAAAGGCTGAAAGTTTCCTGAAAAAAATAGGGCTGTATGATCTATATGTTACTGAGTGCAGCTCGGTTGAAAGAATGTTGGGATTGGAGTGGGACTATCAAACAATTAATCATATTATCAAAATTGAAAGAAATAAATCAATGCTCTTTTTACATAAAGCCTTGAAAGGTGAATGATATTTGTGTATTTGCCGAGGAATCATACTTTATACTAAAAAGTATATCATTAATTTTATTGGTAATTAAAGTTTAATTGGCGGTACGCTGCCTAAAATAATTCTGCTTATTTAAAATTATTTATATGAAGAATCGTTACAAAGAGGTTATTTAAATGAAAGACTATATTACTAAATATTTATATAATGATAGTTACATGAGGAAATTTCTTTCTGATACGCAATATATGGGTATTAATAAAGAAACACCTTCTTTTTTTAGAGCAGATGATGTAACTATTTTACCGACAAAAAAGGATCCTGATTTGTTTTGGGGAAGAGGTGGTGCAATAACTAATGAGGGGGAATTTATCGAAGCATCTAGAGTAGGAGATGCATTTGGAGGGTATTATGATTTTGAAAAAGAAAAGGCACCTTTTTATCGAGAAACCGTAATATATATCCCGGTTATTCCAAATCATTGGGGGCATTTTCTGTTAGATTGTTTATGTCGATTTTGGTTTATTAACGATGACAAGTATAAAGACTATAAAATAGTGTTCTGTGGTTATAATTGGTCCAATAATCAAGTTGAGGGGAATTATTTGGAATTGCTTCATCTAATGGGGATTGATGATAGTCGATTAATCTATATACTAGAACCCTGTTCCTTTGCTTGCGTATTAATACCAGAGCCGACACTAGGATATACAATCGCAAATTCTAGCTATCGAAATATTATTGATACAATAATTGCGAATGTATATAAATCTGAAATCATAAAGAATCTTCAACCGTATGAAAAAATTTATTTTAGTAGAGCACATTTTTGGAGATCAAGTATTAGAGAAGTAGGAGAAAAAGAAATTGAGAATCAATTTGCGATAAATGGGTTCAAGGTTCTCTCACCAGAACAATTGAATGTGTATGAACAGATTTTCTATATAAATAACGCTAGAATAATGGCATGTACAAACGGAACTCTTCCGCACAACGCCATATTTAGAGGTAAACATGATTTTGAGCTTGTTATTTTGGCGAAGACACCGGTAATTAATCCCCCACAATTTGTGATTGATGATTTGTTCGATATAAATAGTGTTTATATTGATTCGTTTCGAAAGATAATGAATTATTACGCACCGACTTATGGTGAGGATCCTTTCTGGTTGTCGGATAACGATAACTTGGAAAAATTCTTTTTAGATAGAGGATATACATTTGAAAAGAAGGGAAAAATTTCTTACTTCGCAGTGACATGTAAACAATTCTTCAGATTTGAATATTTGTTGGCCAGAAAAAAACTTTCTAAGAATAAATATTTAAAAGCATTTAGAAATATTATTTGTCGTAGTCGCTAATATTAATGGCTCTATGAAAACATAAATGACATAATTGAAGCTAGAAATAAATTTTTTGTATAAAAGGTATTATTCTAACAAGAGATTCAGGCTAATGTTTTTGAATATCAAGTGTGGTCAATAATATCCTAGGTGGAATGTATAAAAACGTTATAATTAGGATAATATATGCGAAGCTTTTTAACAATAAAATTCTAACAGTCAATATGACTGTTGGTATTAACAGGTAATAAAGAATATTACATCTAACTGGAAAATTAAATTGACTCAAGGGTGCGTTGCGTCGCATTTTTAGTATATCTTTAATTGAGTTTGGTTAACAATGGGGTATAAAAGGAGATATGAGGGTTTGGCATTTACTAGGCGAAGAAAGCTGACAGAATATACTAAAAAGGAAGAGGTATAACAAATTGGAATTGGTTATAAAAAAGCAAACAGCATTATATGTTTTGCTAATATTTCCCATTTTAAAAATTAATTATTTATTGCATTTTCCTCTTTTTACACTAATTTATCAGTTGATATTATTGTTTGATTTGGGATATTGCGTCATTTTATACTTGAAGCGGAAACAAACTCCAGCTGAGTTTGTAGTTCTATTTCTTTTACTTGAAATGTGGCTTTATATTCAAACTTACATTAAACAAGGAGACATTCCTGAAGTAATGAGAGTTGCTCGTAGTGTAATATGTATGGCCATGATTTTTGATTTGTTTAGCAACAATATCAGAAGTTTAATTAAGTGTTTATATTACTATTTTTTTATTTTTGCAGTAATAAATTTAATACTTATGATATTGTTTCCTAATGGAATTTATTCCGTGTATTCATCTGCCTATAGCACGAATACTACAGAGTGGCTTTTTGGAGTCGGTAATGTTTCAATATCGTGGCATTATCCAGCAGTAGTTGTAGCTTGGATTTACTCGACTTTGTTGGGAAATAAGAAATACGGATGGTACATGAGTGCGGTTGCATTAATTTCACATTTGATTGATGGATCGGCAACAACAATAGTCGGAATTTTAATTATACTTATTATTCAGAATATTTCTTTTTTTAAAAAAATTCTGAAGCCAAAGATAGGATGCATTTTGGTAGTTGCTGCTTTTGTTATTGTTGTTGTGCAACAAAAGTTTGATTTTCTTCAACCATTTATTGTAGGATTTTTAGGAAAAGATATGACTTTTACTGGTCGACTTATGATATGGAAGAATGCTATTAATGCGATTTTGAAAAATCCAATATCTGGGTATGGTGTTATGTATTCTAAAGATATTCCTAGTTTGCTAGGGATAATGCCTGATGTGGATTATATATGGGCTGGCGCAACACATTGTCATGATAATTATCTTCAGATATTATTTACAGGAGGCTTGGTTGCAGGTTTAATATACTTATTGTTGTACAGATCGGCGATTAAGCAGTTAACGCAAAACTGGGAAAACCCTATGGCGAAAGTTATTTCAGGTTGCTTGTTTTCCTTTTTCGTGATTCAAATTTCAGAGGCGTTTGATAACTGTATAATAATATATTTGGTTATAGTGTTGGCAGTAAATTCGAAACGACTAATTGAGGCATATCAAGAGCTGGATTATGAACATGTCTAAATTGCATTTTGGACTGTATAGAATTATCACAGCTTGAAGATTTTAAATTTAGAGGTGTGTACAGAGCGGAAATGGTGAGCATGTATGCATGAAAATATAATATGTGAGGTCTAATATGCTTTGCATATGCATTACATAGATTTCTAGCAAGGCCTCCTATGACATTTTGAAGCAGCCGATGACATAGGAGGGAATAGAAAGTTCCCATATTAAGGAGTGTAAAAGGTGAAAATAAATCGAACAAAAAATGCAGCAAGAAATATGATGATGGGATTTGTAAATAAAATCATTGTTTTGCTGTTACCTTTTGTGGTTAGAACGGCATTTATATACAGTCTCGGAGCGGAATATTTAGGGTTAAATAGTCTGTTTAGTTCAATTTTATCTGTTCTGAGTGTAGCGGAACTTGGATTTAGCAGTGCAGTTGTCTTTAGTATGTATGGGCCTATAGCAAAGAATCATAGGGATAAAATATGTGCACTTCTTAATTACTATCGGTCTATTTATAGAGTGATAGGAACGATTGTTTTAGTTGTGGGAATAGCTTTGATGCCATTCTTACCGAAACTAATCAATGGAGAATGTCCGGATGAACTTAATATTTATATCCTGTTTGCCATGTATTTGTTTAATACAGTTTCTAGCTATTGGTTTATGGCATATAAAAAATCGGTTCTTGAGGCGTTTCAAAGAAATGACTATATATCTCTGAACGATACGATTACCACGGGATTAACAAATATTATCCAATTGATTCTTCTGATAGTATGGAAAAGCATCTATGTATACTATTTTTATGTTGCAACTATGCTGATTTTAACTATTACGAATAACATCCTTAATGCAAGAATTGTGGATAAAAAATATCCACAACTTAAATGCGAAGGAAGAATAACATCGGAAGACAAAAAAGAAATCAAAAAACAGGTATCTGGTTTAATGGTTTCAAAAATATGTTTCATGACGCGGAATTCATTTGATAGCATATTTGTTTCAGCTTTTATTGGCTTGACAATGACTACTGTTTATAATAATTACTACTATATTGTCAATGCTATCGTAGGAGTAATGAATGTAATCACAAGTGCAATGATAGGTGGTATTGGAAATAGTATAGCTGCAGAATCGAAAAAGAAAAATTATAACGATTTTACAGTTTTTAACTTTATATATATGTGGATTTCCAGTTGGGCAACTGTTACGCTTCTTTCTCTCTATCAAAACTTTATGGTTTTGTGGGTTGGTGAAAAATTAACCTTACCACTCCTAGCTCCAGTTCTTTTTTCAATATATTTTTATGCTTTAAAAATGTGTGATATTAGAACTACATATACATCTGCGGCAGGATTATGGTGGGAAAATAGATCACGTGCGATATGCGAAACAGTTGCCAATGTGATATTAAATTACCTTTTAGTGCAAATGTGGGGTGTCTATGGTATTGTCCTTGCTACTATTATTCCGCTGATTTTAATTAACTTTGGATTCGGAGCACAGGTTCTATTTAAACATTATTTTACAGAAGAAAAGATATCCGGATATTTTATTGATAATGTGGGTTATGCTGTAGTTACATTGATTTCAGCGATAGTTACGTTTAAAATTAATACTTTTATTGGAGAGTATAATATATTAAATCTAGTCATAAGAGGAATCATTTGCTGCGTTATTCCAAATGTTATATTTGGGGCCGCATATTGTAAGAGTATAAAATTCAAGATGGCAAAGGACTGGGTGCTTACAAAAATAAAGAGAAAATAAGAACATCTTTTATAAAAAAGGGATACTAATCAAAATCTAGCATTAAGAATACGCTTTTTGGATGGGTGGCTATGTATAGTGTAAAAGTTGCGGTTTCTCATCATGAAGTGGAAAAGGGATCAGGTACTGTTAACAAACTGTGAACTTAAGTTTATGATGACGGGAGACCTAAAAATCCTATAAGTTTTGTAAAAAAAATAAACTCAATTGGGCTTTAGGGACACAAATTGGTATCATGCACCATAAAAAATTCTTAACAGACCTCTGTGGATGAGAGATAATCGAAGTACATTAACAGTGCAATTGGAGAGTCTAACACAATGGCGGAAGTAAGTTTTTTGCCATGATTGATTTGATAAATAAAACTCATGATGAAGGAGTGTTTTTATTATGAAAGGTATTATTTTAGCAGGAGGGTCAGGCACGCGCCTGTATCCATTAACAAAAGTAACAAGTAAACAGCTTTTGCCAATCTACGACAAACCGATGATCTATTATCCGATGTCAGTTCTGATGAACGCTGGCATTCGTGATATTTTGATTATTTCCACACCACAGGATACACCTCGTTTCGAGAACCTGCTGGGTGATGGACACCAGTTTGGTGTGAATTTGACCTATGCAGTTCAGCCATCACCGGATGGACTGGCACAGGCCTTTGTTATTGGTGCTGATTTCATCGGCAATGATTCTGTGGCTATGGTGTTGGGCGATAACATCTTTGCGGGTCACGGATTGAAGAAGAGATTAAATGCAGCGGTGGAAAAGGCAGAAAACGGCAAGGGCGCAACGGTGTTTGGTTACTATGTGGACGATCCGGAGCGTTTTGGAATTGTCGAGTTTGACAAGAATGGTAAGGCTATTTCTATCGAGGAGAAGCCAGAGCATCCGAAGAGCAACTACTGTGTAACTGGCCTGTACTTCTATGATAACCGTGTGGTCGAGTTTGCAAAGAACCTGAAACCTTCTGCACGTGGTGAACTGGAAATCACTGACCTGAACCGTATTTATCTGGAAGATGGCTCCCTGAATGTAGAACTGCTGGGACAGGGCTTTACTTGGCTGGACACTGGTACACATGAGAGCCTGGTGGATGCCACCAATTTCGTGAAGACCGTGGAGCAGCATCAGCATCGCAAGATTGCCTGCTTGGAGGAGATTGCGTACCTGAACGGTTGGATTAGCAAGGATGAACTGATGGAAGTCTATGAGGTCATGAAGAAGAACCAGTATGGTCAGTATCTGAAGGATGTTATGGACGGCAAGTATCAGGAACATCTGTATTAATAAAAGAAGAACCAAAAGATAAGTGTAGAGGAGAATAGATCATGAATATTATTGTTACCGGCGGCGCTGGTTTTATTGGGAGTAACTTTGTGTTCCACATGCTGAAGAAGTATCCGGATTACCGGATCATCTGCTTGGATAAGCTGACCTATGCAGGCAATCTGTCCACGCTGGCACCTGTTATGGATAACCCGAACTTCCGCTTCGTAAAGGCTGATATCTGTGACCGTGAAGCAGTCAACAAACTGTTCGAGGAAGAACATCCGGATATTGTGGTCAACTTTGCAGCAGAATCTCATGTTGACCGTTCTATCGAAGATCCTGGCATCTTCCTCCAGACTAACATCATCGGTACCAGTGTGCTGATGGATGCCTGCCGTAAGTATGGCATCCAGCGTTACCATCAGGTTTCTACGGATGAGGTTTACGGTGACCTGCCGTTGGATCGCCCTGACTTGTTCTTCACCGAGGAGACTCCGATCCATACCAGCTCTCCGTATAGCAGCTCCAAAGCTGCCGCTGACCTACTGGTTCTGGCTTACCACCGTACCTACGGCCTGCCTGTGACCATTTCCCGTTGCTCTAATAACTATGGTCCGTATCACTTTCCGGAGAAGCTGATTCCGCTGATGATCGCTAATGCTCTGGCTGACAAGCCGCTGCCTGTTTATGGCGAAGGTTTGAATGTCCGTGACTGGCTGTATGTGGAAGATCACTGCAAGGCTATTGATCTGATTATCCATAAGGGGCGTGTGGGCGAAGTCTACAATGTCGGCGGTCATAATGAAAAGCAGAACATCGAGATTGTGAAAATCATCTGTAAGGAGTTGGGCAAGCCGGAGAGTCTGATTACCCATGTTGGCGACCGTAAGGGTCATGATATGCGTTATGCCATTGATCCGACCAAGATTCACAATGAGCTGGGCTGGCTGCCGGAGACCAAGTTTGAGGACGGCATTAAAAAGACCATCCAGTGGTATCTCGATAATCGTGAGTGGTGGGAGACCATCATCAGCGGTGAGTATCAGAACTACTACGAGAAAATGTACAGCAACCGCTAA
>DVIN01000058.1 GCA_018711275.1 Candidatus Pullilachnospira intestinigallinarum | reverse complement strand
TTAGCTCAGTTGGTAGAGCACTTGACTTTTAATCAAGTTGTCCGGGGTTCGAATCCCCGATGTCTCATTGGACAAGCCGAAACGCTTGTCCTTTTTCTTTTTTGCGCGAGTGTTGTCTCGCAAAATCTTCTGCGGTCATGGCGGAATTGGCAGACGCGCTGGTTTTAGGTGCCAGTGGGTAACCGTGTGGGTTCGAGTCCCACTGACCGCAGCCTGTCAAAGCTCATTTCCTGTTATTCCTTTTTTCTGAATTTGTGATGTGAACTTTTTCTGATTTCCTTCGAGGATTTCCGGGAGGAGTCTGTCTTCCGGGTCCGGTGTGCCTGAAAAAATGTGGATTTGGGGCGTGCTGTCCGGAGAGGGAAGGATTTCTTGAATCATCGGGTGCTTTCCTTTATAATTATAACAGGAAAAAAGAAGGGGAGGAAGAACATCATGAGATTGGAAAGGAAAATCAGTGAAACGCTGATTCGTGAAGCTCTTGAAGCCAGAGATATGGCCTATACGCCGTATTCGCATTTTCAGGTGGGCGCTGCGCTGCTGTGTCCGGACGGGACGATTTACCGGGGCTGCAATGTGGAAAATGCGGCGTATACCCCGACAAATTGTGCGGAACGAACCGCTTTCTTCAAAGCGGTGTCGGAAGGCAGACGGAAGTTTTCGGCGATTGCCATTGTGGGAGGTCCCCGGGGAAGCAGTCTTACGGAACGGGATTACTGCGCGCCCTGCGGAGTGTGCCGTCAGGTGATGATGGAATTTTGCAGTCCGGCGGAATTTGTGGTGATCCTGGCCAGAAGTCCGGAGGATTATCGGGAATATCTTTTGGAGGAACTGCTTCCCATGGGATTCGGTCCGGGGGATCTGACGGAAAAAAACGGATTATGAGCGTATCCAAACACGGAAAGGAGTACGTTATGTGTGGGAAAACGAAAAAGTCGGACAGCAGGGGGAGAGTGGAGCTGCATTGCCATCTGGACGGATCCCTGCCGCTGGAAACCGTGCGGGCGCTTACCGGGAGGGCGGATCTGACGCTGGAGGATCTGCAGGCCAGGCCGGATTGCGGCAGCCTGAAGGAATATCTGGAAAAGTTTGACCTCCCGTTGGAAGGGATGCAGACCCGGGAGGGTCTGGTTCGGGCTGCCGCGGATTTTCTGTACTCTCTGAAAGAGGATGCCATCCGTTATGTGGAGGTGCGGTTTGCTCCGATGCAGTCGGTGCATCCGCAGCTTTCCTGCCGCCAGGTGCTGGAAAGCGTGCTGGAGGGCCTTGAGCGGGCGGGAAAAGAGACCGGAATCGACGGACGGGTGATCGTTTGCGCCATGCGTCACCATTCGGAGGAGACAAATCTGAAAATGATGCGGACGGCCAGGGAATTTTTGGGGCAGGGAGTCTGCGCGCTGGATCTGGCGGGGGATGAGGCTTCGCATCCGGTGAAGGAGTTCCGGAGACTGTTTGCGGAGGCTAAGAAACTGCAATTTCCGTTTACCATCCATGCGGGAGAGTGCGGAAATGTGGAAAATGTGCGGGAGGCTGTGGCATTGGGAGCGTCCAGAATCGGCCATGGAATTGCCCTGCGCAGGGATCCGGGCTTTATGGAAACGGTAGGACGGCTGGGGATCGGGCTGGAGCTGTGTCCCACCAGTAATTTCCAGACCAGGGCCGCCCGGCCGGAGGATTATCCCCTTGAGACCTTCCTCCGGGCGCGTCTGGCGGTATCCATCAACACGGATAACCGGACAGTCAGCCAAACCACTTTGTCCAGGGAACTGGAGCTGGCGTCCAGGCTGTCCCGGGGGCTGGGAGATGAGCGGCTCTTTACGGAAAATGCGGTTCGCACCGCGTTCCTCGACGATGAGGAGAAAGAGGAGCTGCTTGGAAAACTGGAAATCAGTTGACAAATGCAGAGCCAGATGGTAGGCTGAAAAAAGAGAATATGTGCAACCGTTCGGAGCGGCCCGGAGAGCCGGCGCCGTTCCGAAGAGTACCTATTGAAAGGAAACTGTAATTTTGATGAAAGAAAAATATGAATCATTGTCGGCTGGTGAACTGCGCGCGGTGGCCAAGGCCAGAGGACTGAAGGGGATTTCCGGTCTCCGGAAGGACGAGCTGGTGGAACGGATGCTGCAGGAGGACGAGAAGGACCGGGAAAAGAAGCTGGAAGAGAAGAAGGCGGAGTTCAGCCATCTGGACAGCGGAATCGAAGCCAATGGCATCCTGGAAGTACTCTCCGACGGCTATGGATTTATCAGAAGTGACAATTATCTTCCGGGTGAGAACGATGTCTATGTATCGCCCTCTCAGATTCGCCGCTTCAATCTGAAAACCGGAGACATTCTCCGGGGAAGCACCAGGGTAAAGAAGGAAAATGAAAAGTTCGGCGCCCTCCTCTATGTGACTTCCATCAATGGAATTTCCCCCAACGAAAGCTTTAAAAGATACAATTTCGAAGACATGACCCCCATTTTTCCGGATCAGCGCCTGCGTCTGGAACGTCCGGGCGGAAGTCTGGCCATGCGGATTGTAGATCTGATCAGTCCCATCGGAAAAGGACAGAGGGGTATGATCGTTTCTCCTCCCAAGGCAGGAAAAACCACCCTGTTAAAGGACGCGGCCCAGTCTATTCTGCGGAATAATCCGGAGATGCATCTGATCATTCTGCTGATTGATGAGCGCCCCGAGGAGGTCACGGACATCAAGGAAGCTATCCGGGGAGAGAATGTGGAAGTGATTTATTCCACGTTTGACGAGCTGCCGGAGCATCACAAAAGGGTGTCGGAGATGGCCATTGAGCGGGCCAAGCGGCTGGTGGAGCATAAAAAAGACGTGACGATCTTTATTGACAGCATCACCAGGCTGGCGCGGGCCTATAACCTGACGGTGCCCCCCAGCGGGCGTACGCTTACCGGAGGTCTGGACCCCACGGCGCTGCATATGCCCAAGAGATTTTTTGGCGCGGCCAGAAACATGCGGGAAGGCGGAAGTCTGACGATCCTGGCCACTACGCTGGTGGATACGGGAAGCAAGATGGACGATGTGATCTACGAGGAGTTCAAGGGCACCGGCAATATGGAGCTGGTGCTGGACAGAAAGCTCCAGGAAAAACGGGTATTTCCGGCCATTGACATTGTAAAGTCGGGTACCAGGCGGGAGGACCTGCTGCTCAATGACGAGGAGCAGGAAGCTGTCTACATCATGCGCCGGGCGCTGAATGGTATGAAGGCAGAGGAAGCGGCTGAGAATATCCTGAATCTTTTTGCCCGGACACGGACCAATCAGGAGCTGGTTTCCCAGGTGAGAAAGCAGAAATTTATATAGAAAAATTTCTTAAATAACTTGCATTTCCCAGGGGAATATGGTATGCTGTATAAGCTGTTTCATAAGAACAAATAGTAAAAGTATATAACGGCGGTGCAAAACCGCGGAATCATTATAAGACAGAAGAGGTGAAAGAAATGAGAGAAGGAATCCATCCGGAGTACTATCAGGCAACTGTAACATGCAACTGCGGCAACACATTCGTTACCGGTTCTACAAAGAAAGACATTCACGTGGAGATCTGCTCCAAGTGCCATCCTTTCTATACAGGACAGCAGAAAGCGGCAGCCGCCCGTGGACGTATTGACAAGTTCAATAAAAAATACGGTATTAACGCATAAGAATATAAGGCAAAGAGACGGGTTGAGGTTGATGAAATCTCAACCTGTTTTGTCTTATGGAAAAACTGGAGGAAAGAATGAAATCATCAAATATCGGCGGCCAGGCAGTGATGGAGGGCATCATGATGCGCCACGGAGATATTTATTCTGTGGGCGTCAGAAAACCGGACGGAAACATTGAGGTGAAGGTGGAGCCCTACAAAAGTCTGACCCAGAACAGCAGATTCTGGAAACTGCCTGTTTTTCGTGGAATGGCGGCTTTTGTGGAGTCTCTGGTGGTGGGCATGAAGTGTCTGATGTATTCCGCCAGCTTCTATGAGGAAGAAGAGGAAGATCTGAAAAAACGGGAGGCCATGACCGGAGAGGAGCGGGCCCGCGAGGAGGAGAAGCGGGCGCGCCAGGATCAGTGGCTGATGCGGGGCACGGTGGCTTTTTCCATTGTGATTTCGGTGGCGCTTTTCATCCTGCTTCCGTATTTCGCGGCGGGGCTTCTGAGAAAAGTTACCGGTTCGGAGACGCTGATTGCCGTGGCGGAGGCCTGTGTGCGGATGCTTCTGTTTCTGGCTTATCTTTTTCTGATTTCGCAGATGAAGGATATCCAGCGGGTGTTCATGTATCACGGAGCGGAGCATAAGTGTATCAACTGTGTGGAACATGGCATGAATCTGACAGTAGAAAATGTGATGAAAAGTTCCAGAGAACACAAACGGTGCGGAACCAGTTTTCTGCTGTTTGTGATGATTGTCAGTATTATCTTTTTCCTTTTTATCCGGGTGCCTGTTCCCTGGCTGCGGGTGGTGATCCGCCTGCTGCTTTTGCCGGTGATTGCGGGGGTCTCCTACGAGATCATCCGGCTGGCGGGAAATTCGGACAATCCGGTGGTGGCTCTTCTGAGCAGGCCGGGTCTGGCTCTTCAGCATTTGACTACCAGAGAACCGGAGGAGGATATGGTGGAAGTGGCCATCTGCGCGGTGGAAGCGGTTTTTGACTGGAGAGAGTATCTGCGGGAGAATTTCCCCGATACACAGGTACTGCCCGAAGAAAAAGAGGAGGCGGCCCGATGAGTACGCTGCGGCAGCTTCTGGCCTGGGGGGCGGAGACGCTTCGCCAGGCCGGGGTACCGGATGCCGCAGTGGATGCCTGGGAGCTGATGGAAGCGGCTTTTGACATAGAAAAAAGCTGTTATTTTCTTCAAAGAGATGATAAAATAAAGGACAGAGAGCGGGAGCGGCGCTATCGCGGTTTTATTGCCCGAAGAAGCGAGAGAGTTCCGCTGCAGCAGATTACAGGATCGGCATGGTTTATGGGACTGGAATTTGCGGTCAGCGATCAGGTGCTGACGCCCCGTTTCGATACGGAATGTCTGGTGGAAGAGGTGGAGCGGCTTCTGGCGCCCGGGATGCGGATTCTGGATCTGTGTACGGGAAGCGGCTGTATTCTTTTGAGCCTTCTGTCCAGAAACCCGCAGGTGCGGGGCGTGGGGACAGATCTGTCTGCCGCTGCCCTTGCGGTCGCATGCGGGAACAGAGATCGTCTGGGAATTCCGGCACAGCTGATCCGGGGAGATCTTTTTGAACATGTGACGGGCAGTTTTGACGTGATCGTATCCAATCCGCCCTATATTCCCAGCGGGGAGATCGGCAGCCTGATGCCGGAGGTGCGGGAACATGAGCCGGTTATGGCGCTGGACGGCGGAGCGGACGGGCTGGATTTTTACAGAAAAATAATTAATCAGGCAGCCGGATACCTGAAACCGGGGGGATGGCTGGCTTTTGAAATCGGCTGCGATCAGGGAGAGGATCTTATCCGTCTCTTATCGGAGGCCGGCTATACCGGGGTTCGAACCGGCAAAGATCTGGCCGGGCTGACACGGACAGCCTTCGGACAGCTGCCGCGGGGAATAGAAGGACAGACGGCACTGACCAAGCGGACAGTGCGTGACAGGAGGAATTGGAATGTTTGACAAACTGGAGGATCTGGTGATCCGCCTGGAGGAGATACTCAGCGAGCTGAATGAGCCGCAGACGGCCGGAGATCCGGCCAGGCTTCAGAAGCTGATGAAGGAACAGAGTGAACTGCAGCCCATTGTGGATGCGTATCAGGAATATAAAAACTGCTGTCAGACAGTGGAGGACAGCGAATCCATGCTGGAGGAGGAGTCGGATCCGGAGATGCGTCAGATGCTGAAGGAGGAACTGTCTGAGGCGAAAACCAGGATCGGTCAGCTGGAGCATGAGCTGAAGGTGCTGCTGCTGCCAAAAGACCCCAATGATTCCAGAAACGTCATTGTGGAGATCCGGGCCGGAGCCGGCGGTGACGAGGCGGCGCTTTTTGCGGCGGAGATTTATCGGATGTATGTGAAGTACGCGGAATCTCAGGGCTGGAAGACGGAGCTGCTGTCGCTGAATGAAAATGGAATCGGCGGATTCAAAGAGGTTACTTTCATGATTAACGGAACGGGAGCCTATTCCAAACTCAAGTACGAAAGCGGCGTACACCGGGTACAGCGGGTACCGGAGACGGAATCCGGCGGAAGAATCCATACATCCACCATCACCGTGGCCATCATGCCGGAGGCGGAGGAGATCGATTTTAAACTGGATCTGAATGAATGCCGTTTCGATGTGTTCCGGGCTTCCGGAAACGGCGGACAGTGTGTCAATACCACGGATTCCGCCGTACGTCTGACCCATCTTCCCACGGGCATTGTGGTTTCCTGCCAGGACGAAAAGTCCCAGCTGAAAAACCGGGATAAGGCCATCAAGGTGCTGAGATCCCGGCTGTATGATCTGGAACTTCAGAAGCGTCATGACGCGGAGGCGGAAGCCAGGAGAAGCCAGGTGGGAACCGGGGATCGTTCGGAGAAGATCCGGACGTATAATTTCCCTCAGGGCCGTGTGACGGATCACAGGATCAAACTGACGCTTCATCGTCTGGACAGTGTGCTGAACGGTGATCTGTCGGAGATCATAGACAGTCTGATTGCAGCAGACCAGGCGGCAAAACTGGCAAATCTGCAGGAGGAAACCTGAAGCGGGACGGATACGCCTGCAAAAAGGGAGGAAAAAGGCGGATGCCGGCAGTCCATGCCGCACCAGATGCGGCAGTCCGGCAGTTTTCGCTATCGGACGGCGTGAAAACCGGAGAATACAGATAAGCCGGGAGCGCGTCCATTCTGTGTCTGCGGCCAGAAGGCAGTAGACAGGAAGCAGAAAAAGAGGAATACAGGGAGGTACTACTGTGAAAAAAACAGCACTCGTTATTATGGCGGCCGGTATCGGCAGCCGTTTTGGAAAAGGAATCAAACAACTGGCGCCGGTGGGACCCGCCGGGGAAATTATTATGGATTATTCCATTCACGATGCGCTGGAGGCAGGATTTAATAAGATTGTATTTATTATTCGCCGGGATCTGGAGGAGGAGTTCCGCCGGGTGATTGGCAACCGGATTGAAAAAGTGGCGGAAGTGGAATATGTTTTCCAGGAGCTGGATGATCTGCCGGAGGGATTTGAAAAACCGGAGGGCAGAACAAAGCCCTGGGGTACCGGTCAGGCGGTGCTTTGCTGTAAGGACGTGGTAAAGGAACCGTTCGCGGTGATCAATGCGGATGATTACTATGGAAAAGATCCCTTCGTGAAGATTCATGAGTATCTGGTGGCAGAGCATCCCTGCGAAGAAGGAACCTCGGATATCTGCATGGCCGGATTCGTTCTGAAAAATACCCTCAGCGACAACGGCGGGGTTACCAGAGGAATCTGTACCCTGGATGAAAATAACCGTCTGGTGGGAGTGGCGGAGACGTCCAATATTGTGAAAACCGCGGACGGAGCAGCCATGCGGCAGGAGGACCGCAGTCTGGTGCCGGTGGATGCGGACAGTCTGGTATCCATGAACATGTGGGGCTTTCAGCCGGAATTTATCCAGGTGCTGGAAGATGGGTTCGTGGAATTTCTGAAAGGTGTGCCGGATGGGGATCTGAAGAAAGAATACCTGCTGCCTATCAAGGTGGACGAACTGATCCGCCAGGGAAAGGCGGGGGTTACGGTTCTGCGGACGGATTCCCAGTGGTTTGGCGTGACTTATCAGGAGGATAAAGAAGCCGTGGTGCGGTCCATCAGCAGGCTGATTGAGGACGGCGTCTATAAAAATCCCCTTTATTCATAAACTATAAACAGGTAGCTTTGGCAGGAGGAACAGAACATGGGAAAATATTTTGGAACCGACGGATTCCGCGGGGAGGCCAATGTGGATCTGACCGTGGAGCATGCGTATAAGGTGGGACGTTTTCTGGGCTGGTATTTCGGAAGAGAGCATAAAGCCCAGATTGTCATCGGAAAAGATACCAGAAGAAGCAGCTATATGTTTGAGTATTCCCTGGCGGCAGGACTTACAGCTTCCGGCGCGGATGCGTATCTGCTGCATGTAACCACCACTCCCAGCGTTTCCTATGTGGTGCGCACAGAGAATTTTGACTGCGGAATCATGATTTCTGCCAGCCATAATCCCTTCTATGACAATGGCATCAAAATTATCAACGGAAACGGACAGAAAATGGAAGCGGACGTGGAAGCGCAGATCGAGCGTTATATTGACGACGGAGAGCCGGCGATTCCTTTTGCCGTTGGAGAGAATATCGGCCGTACCGTGGATTTCTCCGCCGGAAGAAACCGTTATATCGGGTACCTGATTTCCATTCCCACCCGCTCCTTTAAAAATTTCCGGGTGGGACTGGACTGCGCCAACGGAAGCGCATCTTCTGTGGCGAAAAGTGTGTTTGACGCGCTGGGAGCCAAAACCTATGTGATTAACAGTCAGCCGGACGGAACCAACATCAACAAAAACTGCGGTTCCACCCATATTGAGGTCCTGCAGAAATATGTGAAGGAAAATCATCTCGATGTGGGATTTGCCTATGACGGAGATGCGGACCGCTGCATCGCTGTGGACAATGAAGGAAATGTGGTGGACGGCGACCTGATCATGTACGTCTGCGGGAAATACATGAAGGAACAGGGAAAACTGGACAATGATACGATTGTCACCACCATCATGTCCAATCTGGGTCTGTACAAAGCCTGTGACCGCGCAGGCATTCATTATGAGAAAACCGCCGTAGGCGACAAGTATGTCTGTGAAAATATGATGGCCAACGGTCACAGCCTGGGCGGAGAACAGTCCGGCCATATTATTTTCAGCAAGCATGCCACCACGGGGGATGGAATCCTCACCTCTTTAATGGTGATGGAGGTTATCATTGAGAGAAAGCAGCCGCTTTCTGTTCTGGCTTCGGAAGTTTATATTTACCCCCAGCTTTTAAAAAATGTGCGGGTGGCCAACAAGACCCAGGCCAGAAATAATCCCGCGGTGCAGGCTGCTGTGGCAGAAGTGGAGAAACTGCTGGGAGATGATGGAAGAATTCTGGTGAGGGAGAGCGGTACGGAGCCGGTAATCCGTGTGATGGTGGAGGCCAGAAAGGATTCCGTGTGCCGCGAGATGGTGGATAAAGTGATTGCGGCCATGGATCAGGAAGGCCTGATTATCGGCTGACGGCAGGTAAGGCAAATGAAAAAAAGATGGATACTGCTGGGCTGTATGCTGCTGCTTACGGTCGGAGGCTGCGGAAGCTCTCAGGCGGATGCGCTTTATAACAGTGGAATAGAGGCGCTGAATGAGGGAGATTATGAGGGCGCAGCGGAGACCTTTGACCAGCTTACCAGGATGGGAAAGCGGCTTCCGGAAGCTTATCGGGGGGAAGGAATTGCCTGGCTTCGGCAGGAAGCCTATCCGGAGGCTATCGCGGCTTTTTCCCGGAGCCTCAATTACATGGATTTTTCCAACGGGGAATTTGAAAGAGATGTGACCTGCTATCTGGCGGCGGCGCGTCTGGCGTACGGAGAGACCGAAAAGGCTATCGACCTTTACAGCGGCCTTTTGAAGAAAAAGGCCGATCCGCAGTATTATTATCTGCGGGGCAAGGCATATTTGATTCAGGGAGATTTGGAAAAGGCACAGAAAGATTTTGAACGGGCATTGAAGGACAGCACCGATTACAATTCTTACATTACCGTTTATCAGCTGTATGTGGATCAGGGACAGGGGCAGCAGGGACAGGAATGGCTGGAAATGGCCCTGCAGCTGACGCCGGAAACGGGGGAGGATTACTATCAGCAGGGAAGGATTTTCGTTTTGCAGGAGGAATATGAAGAGGCTGCGGACGCCCTGGTGGAAGCGGTGAATCTGGAAGATACGGATGCCATGCTGCTGCTGGGAAGCGTTTACCTGAATATGGGAGATTCAGCCAGCGCCCGTTCCATGTATCAGAACTATCTGACCTCGGGAGAGTATCCCGGCCGGGGGTACAACGGACTGGCGCTCTGTGATATTTACGAGGGATCCTATGACAGTGCGCTGCAGAATATTCAGAGCGGACTGGATGCCGGCGAGGATGAAGAGGCCAGGAGGAGTCTTTTGTATAACGAGATCGTGGTATACGAGCATCAGGAAGATTTTGCGACAGCCAAAAGCAAGATGGCGGAGTATCTGGCAGAATATCCCGGTGATCAGGATGCGGTGAGAGAAAATCAGTTTCTTTCCACCAGATAGCGGAGGGAAAAAGGATGTATGAGTTTGGGGAACAGATGGAGCGGGTGATTCTGGCTGCAGTGCAGACAGAAGACGGAGATGATACCAGGCAGTCTCTGGCGGAACTGCGGGATCTGACAGAGACTGCGGGAGCAGACGCTGTGGCTGCCGTGATCCAGAATCGGGAGGCGGTACATCCGGCAACTTATCTTGGAAAGGGAAAGCTGGAGGAGATTCGCGAGCTGATTTACGACCTGGACGCCACAGGAGTGATCTGTGATGACGAACTGACGCCTGCTCAGATGAATAATCTGGAACAGGAACTGGAGTGTAAAATTATGGACCGCACCATGGTTATTCTGGACATTTTTGCGTCCCGGGCTTCCACCAGTGAAGGAAAAATCCAGGTGGAGCTGGCACAGCTGAAATACCGGGCGGCCCGTCTTGTGGGTATGCGGGCGTCGCTGTCCCGTCTGGGAGGCGGAATCGGTACCAGAGGACCGGGTGAGAAAAAACTGGAAATGGACCGGCGGTTGATTCACCACCGGATCGGGCAGCTGAAAGAGGAACTGGCACAGGTTCAGAAGCACAGAGATCTGATCCGCAGCCAGCGGGATAAAAGCGGGACCAAGGTGGCGGCCATTGTGGGATATACCAATGCGGGAAAATCCACCCTTCTGAACACACTGACGGGAGCTTCTGTTCTGGAGGAGGACAAGCTGTTTGCCACGCTGGATCCCACCACCCGTATCCTGGAACTGCCGGGAAAACAGCAGATCCTTCTGACGGATACCGTGGGATTTATCCGGAAACTGCCCCACCATCTGATCGAAGCGTTCAAAAGTACGCTGGAGGAAGCCAGATATGCGGATATTATCCTCCATGTGGTGGATGCAGCCAATCCTCAGCGGGAAGAACACATGCATGTGGTATACGACACGCTGCGCCAGCTGGGCGTGCAGAATAAAAAGATTATTACGCTGTTTAATAAGCAGGATAAGTGTGACAGTGAAGAGCAGCTGCGGGATTTTCAGGCGGACAGGGTGCTTAGCATTTCTGCCCGGTCCGGCGAAGGGCTGGAACGGCTGAAGGAGGTGCTGGAGGAACTGCTGCGGGAAGGACAGATCTATCTGGAACGGCTGTATCCTTACGATCAGGCGGGAAAGATTGCGCTGATCCGTCAGTACGGAGAAGTTACCAGGGAAGAATACCTTCCGGAAGGAATTTCCATCAGTGCCTACGTCCCCCCGGAGATCTATCCCAGGGTATAAAAGGATTTCCCGGAGGCAGGTTGACAATAATCCCATTGATATCGGAAAAATACTGTAAAATCCGGATTTTGCGGCAAATCTGGTTGACAGAAGAAATATACCATATCTGGTATGAAAAATAAATGCAAATACCAGATATGGTGTTTTGCGTTGACAACGCTCTTTCCTTTTGATAGTATAGACATACAGGCCGTGAAAATTATCCGGTGGTCTCGATATACAGAGACGGTTTTGGGGACAGAAAACGGCCGGAAGAATTGTTGCAAAGGGGGGACCGGCGGCTTTGAAAGTGAAAGGCGCCGGGCCATGGACAGAAGCTGTGAAAGGAAAGGACCAGAAGGTATGTTTCAGGTAGTAAAAAGAGATGGGGAGATAGCCGGGTTTCAGATCGGGAAGATTACGGAAGCGCTGAGAAAAGCGTTCTGCGCCACCGGATTCCAGTACAGTCAGGATATGCTGGATATGATGGGACTGCGGGTGACGGCGGATTTTCAGGGGAAAATTTCGGAGGGAAAGATCTCTGTGGAGGATATTCAGGACAGTGTGGAGACTGTGCTGAGTCAGTGCGGATATGCGGAGGTGGCCAAGGCCTATATCCTTTACCGCCGGCAGAGAGAGAAGATCCGGAACATGAAGTCCACGATTTTGGATTATAAAGAGATTGTCAACAGTTATGTGAAAGTGGAGGACTGGAGAGTCAAGGAGAACTCTACAGTTACCTATTCCGTGGGAGGACTGATTCTCAGTAATTCCGGGGCGGTGACGGCCAATTACTGGCTTTCCGAGATCTATGACAAAGAGATTGCGGACGCGCACAGAAACGCGGATATTCATATTCACGATTTGTCCATGCTTACCGGATACTGTGCGGGATGGTCCCTGAAGCAGCTGATTCAGGAAGGTCTGGGAGGTATTGAAGGAAAGATTACCTCCGCTCCGGCAAAGCATCTGAGTGTGCTGTGTAATCAGATGGTGAATTTTCTGGGGATTATGCAGAATGAATGGGCGGGGGCTCAGGCATTTTCTTCTTTTGACACCTACCTGGCGCCCTTTGTGAAGGCGGATCATCTGTCTTATCCGGAGGTGAAAAAATGTATTGAGTCCTTTATTTACGGGGTCAATACCCCCAGCCGCTGGGGAACCCAGGCGCCGTTTTCCAATATCACGCTGGACTGGACGGTGCCGGAGGATCTGGCGGAGCTGCCGGCCATCGTGGGAGGCCGCGAGATGGATTTCAGGTATAAGGACTGCAAAGAAGAGATGGATATGGTCAACCGGGCATTTATTGAGACGATGATCGAAGGGGATGCCAATGGCCGGGGATTTCAGTATCCGATTCCCACCTATTCTATTACCGGGGATTTTGACTGGTCCGATACGCCCAACAACCGGCTGCTGTTTGAGATGACCTCCAAATACGGCACGCCGTATTTTTCCAATTACATTAACAGTGACATGAAGCCCAGCGATGTGAGAAGTATGTGCTGTCGCCTGCGGCTGGATTTAAGGGAACTGAGGAAAAAGACGGGAGGATATTTCGGTTCCGGAGAAAGTACCGGCTCGGTGGGAGTGGTGACCATCAATATGCCGAGAATTGCTTATCTGTCACGGGATGAGAAGGAATTCTTTGAACGTCTGGATCATCTGATGGATGTGTCGGCCCGTTCCCTTCACACCAAACGGGAGGTGATTACCAAGCTGCTGAATGAGGGGCTGTATCCCTATACCCGCAGGTATCTGGGAAGCTTTGACAATCATTTTTCCACCATCGGTCTGGTGGGAATGAATGAGGCGGGGCTGAACGCCCGCTGGATCGGCGTGGATCTGACAGATCCCAGAACACAGGAATTCACCAAAAAGGTGCTGAACCATATGAGAGAGCGGCTGTCGGATTATCAGGAGGAGTATGGGGAACTGTTTAATCTGGAGGCGACACCGGCGGAATCCACTGCTTACCGACTGGCAAAACATGACCGGAAGCGGTGGCCGGATATCCGCACTGCAGGAGGGGAGGGGGATACGCCCTACTACACCAACAGCTCGCATCTGCCGGTGGACTATACCTCCGATATCTTTGACGCGCTGGATATCCAGGACGAGCTCCAGACCCTGTATACTTCCGGCACAGTCTTTCACGCGTTTCTGGGAGAAAAGCTTCCGGATTGGAAAGCTGCCGCGGCGCTGGTACGAAAGATCGCGGAAAATTACCGGCTGCCTTACTATACCCTGTCGCCCACCTATTCTGTATGCAGAGATCACGGTTATATCGCGGGAGAGCATTTTACCTGTCCCACCTGCGGAAAGAAGGCGGAGGTTTACAGCCGGATTACCGGATATTACCGTCCGGTGCAGAACTGGAATGATGGAAAGACCCAGGAATACAAAAACAGGACCGTATATGATATCCTTCATTCGTCTGCTCCGGGAAAACGGACGCAGGAGCGGACCGACGGACGGAAGGAACAGCAGGAGGAAGCGGAAAGAGAGACGGATGGGACATATCTGTTTACCACTGCCGACTGTCCCAACTGCAGAATCGCCAAAGAGATTCTTCAGGGTGAACAGTACACAGCGGTGGATGCGGAAAGCAATCTGGAACTGGTGGCAAAATACGGAATTATGCAGGCTCCCACGCTGGTGACAGTTAAAAACGGACAGCTGAAAAAATATGTCAATGCCTCCAACATCCGGCGATATATGGATGAAAAGATGGTACTGCAGGGGTAGAAAGAGTCAGTGAACAAAGAAGAAAAGCTGCTGTAAGAGCGGAAACAGGATATCGGCTGATATCTGCGTTTCTGTCTTACAGCAGCTTTTTTATGAATAATACTGATCAATGCCATCAGCAATTCCCCTGGCAATTTTCTGCTGATAGGAATCGGTGGCCATATTCAGATCTTCTGTCTGATTGGTCATAAAGCCCATTTCCACGATGGTAACCGGGATAGTACTCCAGTTGATCCCGCTCATGGTGTCTGTGGTCATGACTCCCCGGTTTTTGGTCCCGGTGGATGCACAGAGACTGTCGACTATTTTCTGGGAGAGATTCTGACTGGAAGCAATCAGTGAACTGGAAAGGAACGTATTGGAGTTGGAAGGCGCCATGGTGAGTGCCCCGTATACGGAGGAATTGTTGTCTCCATTGGCGTGAATCCGGACGAGAATATCCGCGCCGGCATTGGCTGCGTTTTTCGCCCTCTGCGCATTGCTGATATTGACATCGTGGGAATCCCGGACCATGTAAACCTGGTAGCCCCGGGCGAGAAGCTCGGCCTCCAGTTTCTGAGATACCTGCAGCGTCAGCTCATATTCGTTCAGACCGGACCATCTTCCATAGGTGCCGGTGGCTACTTTGGCCTTCTTTACTGTGGAACCGGGACCCAGCGGCTCGGTGGAACTGTCCCCCCGGCGCTGATGTCCGGCATCGATGGCAATCATGATGCCGGAAGCAGAACTTCCGGAATTACCGGAAGTCTGCACCCAGGCACCGCTGCCATTTACATAGTAACCGCCCACCCAGGTATTGGAGGCCATACGGCCGGAACCATCCATATAATACCAGGTACCGTTGATCCGCTGCCATCCGGAGAGCATATGTCCGGAGCCGTCCATATAGTACCAGCTGCCGCCGATGAACTGCCATCCGGTGAGCATGTGACCGGAGCCGTCCATGTAATACCAGATACCGCCGATGAGCTGCCATCCGGAGAGCATATGTCCGGAGCCGTTCATGTAGTACCAGATACCGCCGATGAGCTGCCATCCGGTGAGCATGGCGCCGGAGCTGTTCATATAGTACCAGGAGCCGCCAATCTGCTGCCACCCGGTGAGCATGGCGCCGGAGGCGTTCATATAATACCATGCGCTGTTGATGAACTGCCATCCGGTGAGCATGGCGCCGGAGGCGTTCATATAGTACCAGGTCCCCTTGATGAGCTGCCATCCGGTGAGCATGGCGCCGGAGTTATTCATGTAATACCATGCGCCGTTGATGAACTGCCACCCGGTGAGCATGGCGCCGGAGCCGTTCATGTAGTACCAGGTGCCGCTGATTCGCTGCCATCCGGTGAGCATATGACCGGAGCCGTCCATGTAATACCAGGTACCATTGATTCGCTGCCACCCGGTGAGCATATGACCGGAGCCGTCCATGTAGTACCAGCTGCCGCCGATTCGCTGCCATCCGGTGAGCATGTGACCGGAGCCGTCCATGTAATACCAGCTGCCGCCGATCAACTGCCATCCGGTGAGCATAGCGCCGGAGTTATTCATGTAATACCAAGTACCGCCGATCTGCTGCCATCCGGTAAGCATAACGCCGGAACTGTTCATGTAATACCATGCGCCGTTTACCTGCTGCCATCCGGTGCTCTTCTCTCCATTACGGTAATAATACCAGTTTTGGCCGGATTGTTTCCATCCGGTATAACCGGTGGGAGCCGGAGTCGGAGCAGGTGTCACGGTGGGAGCCGGAGTGACCGTAGGAGTCGGAGCCGGCGTGTTTGTTGTCCCGGAAGAGCCTGAGGAAAGTCCCAGATATGCTGCGATGCCCTTTGCGTCTGCTTCACCAATCTGCTTTAACATATTTTCGTTTTTCAGCTTCAGAGCATCCTCCCGGTTGTTGACAAAACCGTGTTCAATAATAACTCCGGGAATGTTGGCCTTCCGGCTGTAGCGGACGATTCCGTAATAATCCGCCAGAGAACCGTCCTCATAGGTGTCTCCCGTCTGAGACATCGGCATCTGGAATCCCATGTCGTTAAATCCCAGAGCCGCCAGTTCATCCAGAATATCTCTGGCCAGTTTCTGCGCTTCCTGGGCGGTCTGCGCATGGTAGGAATGGTTGCTGTCCACCCGGGGAACCATGGCCAACACACCGTGCGCGGTGGTGACGGTTTCAGTGGTGGCGTTTACATGCTGGCTTACCAGAATATCCGCATTCTTTTCCGCCGCAAAATTTACCCGTTCCGAAATGGAAGGGTTTTCATTCTGTGTGGTTTTGGTGAGATAAACCTCAAGATTACTGTAGTTTTCTTCCAGTGCTTCTTTTGTGTACTGGGAGATTTTAAAATTGATCACTGCCTCATCCAGAACAAAGTCGCCCCAGTCCCGGGAAGTTCCGCTGCCGGCCCTTCCGTGACCCGGATCCAGCACGATCACCTTTGTGGTATTCCCGGAGCGCGGGGAGATGCTCATGGGAGCGGCTGTATCGGTGACTGCTGCCGCCACCTCTTCTCCGGTAATCTCCTCATCCGGAGAAACCGTGATGACATTCTCCAGCGCATCCTCCATGTCCTCTTCAGAAACTTCCGATTCCCCGTCGGCCTCCTCTTCGGCCAGCTGCTGATAATCCAGCGTCGTCCCTTCCCTGAGCGGAGAAAGATCCGTGGTATAGGCACTTCCTTCCGCCACCGAATCCACAGACAGATAGGTCAGGCTGTCCGAGGAGGGAAGAAAGAAGGATGCGTAGTTTTCGATCAGCTGGGACGCCTCTGTGCTGGAAGTTCCGTCTGCGTCCTGCCAGTTCAGAACCGCTTTCTCCAGCGGTTGATCCGTATCAAGCTTTACGATAACGCCCTGAGTGGTCCCGTCCTCCGAAAGCTCGGAATAGAGAAATTCCACATCCAGCGTGCCCGGCGTTTCTGTTTCACTTCCCTCATCCTGGGAAATGGCAGACGTATTCTCCTGCGCCGCGTCCTCTTCCGCCGGTATCGTTTCTGTCTCCGGAGAGAAATCCGAAGGAAGATCGGCTTCCGTGTCCGTCTGCTGTGGATCGGAAACCTCCGAAACAACCGGTTCCTGTGTGGAATCTTCCTCTGCCTGCGCGGGAATCATGCCGGTGAGCAGAAGAACGGCCGCCAGAAACAGAGCCGCAAATTGCTTATGTAGTTTTTTCATGTTACCCCCTTTTCATGGTGAAGCCTTTTATGGCTGCCAAACAGCTAAAAGTATTATACATTTGTTACAAAAGAAATACAATCCTATTTCGGAAAAAGGAAGAAAAAACCGGGGACTGCCGGCTGTCGCCGTCGCAGTCCCCGGAGGAAGGAATTACTGATTTTTATCGTTGTTTTTTGCTTCAGCCATCATCATGGCGCGCACCTTCAGCGGAAGTCCGAAGAGGGTGATGAAGCCGCTGGCATCATGATGGTCATAAAGATCGCCGGTGGTAAAGGACGCCAGAGATTCGTTGTACAGGCTGTAGGGAGAGGTGGTTCCGGCTTTGATGATGTTGCCTTTGTAAAGTTTGAACTTCACTTCCCCGGTCACACATTTCTGGGTGGATTCCACGAAAGCCTGAATGGCCTCCCGAAGAGGCGTGAACCATTTTCCTTCATATACCACCTGGGCAAACTGGCTGCCCAGCTTCTTTTTGGCTTCCATGGTATCACGGTCCAGAACCAGCTCCTCCAGCTGCTGATGTGCTTCCATCAGGATGGTTCCTCCCGGAGTCTCATAAACACCGCGGGACTTCATACCCACCACACGGTTCTCCACAATATCGATGATACCGATGCCGTGCTTTCCGCCCAGGGCATTCAGCTGGGTGATGATTTCAGAAACCTTCATGGCCTTTCCATTCAGGGTTTTGGGAATCCCGCCCTCGAAAGTCATGGTCACATACTCCGGCTTGTCCGGGGCTTTCTCCGGCGTTACGCCCAGCACCAGAAGATCGTCATAGTTGGGTTCGTTGGCGGGATCTTCCAGCTCCAGTCCTTCATGGCTGATGTGCCACAGGTTCCGGTCACGGCTGTAACTGTGGCTGGCATCAAAAGGAAGGTTGATGCCGTGCTGCTGGCAGAAGGCAATCTCATCTTCCCTGGACTGCATGGTCCATACATCTGTCATTCGCCAGGGAGCAATGATTTTCAGATCGGGGGCCAGCGCAGTGATTCCCAGCTCGAAGCGGATCTGGTCATTTCCTTTTCCGGTGGCTCCATGGCAGATGGCGGAAGCGCCTTCCTTGCGGGCGATTTCCACCAGCTTTTTGGCGATCACGGGGCGGGCCATGGAGGTTCCCAGCAGATATTTGTGTTCATAAACGGCTCCGGCCTGCACGCAGGGCATAATGTAGTCATCACAGAATTCATCCACTACATTCTCAATATACAGTTTGGAAGCGCCGGAGAGCTTTGCCCGCTCATCCAGTCCCTCCAGCTCCGCGCCCTGTCCGCAGTCTACGCAGCAGCAGATAACTTCATAATCAAAATTTTCCTTCAGCCAGGGAATCAGAGCGGTGGTGTCCAGTCCTCCGGAATAGGCTAAGATTACTTTTTCTTTCATGATTCTGTCCTCCTGTTGGATTTTTATTCATAATAATGTATAAACATTCGGACTGCCCGCAGATTTTTCCCAGAAACGGCAAAAGACAGCCCGCAAAGTTTTGCAGTCGTGAAATTCGGCAAATTCACCTGTAATAGCGGTATTTCCTGTTTCACAAGGCATAATATACAGCATCTTTGGGAAAAAAGCAAGAGGAAAAAGGGAAAAAATAAAAAAACTTGCATATTATACCAAAACGATGTATAATTATGCAATGATTTGTGACGGCAGAAGATACTTTACATTAAAAAGCGCAGAGAGTAAAATAAGGAAGATAATGATGACAGTTTAGGCGGCTGCTGTTATAAATCGCGAAATTGAGAAAAGGAGAACGAAAGAAATATGATCAGAGCAGGAATTATCGGAGCGACAGGGTATGCGGGGGCAGAGCTGGTCAGAATCCTCCTGGGACATAAAGATACGGAAATCCGGTGGTTTGGTTCCCGGAGTTACATTGACCAGAAGTATGCTTCCATTTATCAGAATTTTTTCCAGCTGGTGGACGCGGCGTGTATGGATGATAATATGGAAGCGCTGGCGGATCAGGTGGACGTGATTTTCACTGCCACGCCCCAGGGACTGTGCGCTTCTCTGGTAAACGAAGGAATTCTTTCCAAATGCAAAATTATCGATTTGAGCGCGGATTTCCGTCTCAAGGATGTGGCGGTTTACGAGGAGTGGTACAAGATCACCCATAAAGCGCCGGAGTTTCTGCCGGAGGCAGTCTACGGTCTGTGTGAGATTAACCGGGAGGATATCAAAAAGGCGCGGCTGGTGGCCAATCCCGGCTGCTACACCACCTGCAGTATTCTCACCTGTTACCCCCTGGTGAAGGAAGGACTGATCGATCCGGACACTCTGATCATTGATGCCAAATCCGGTACCTCCGGGGCGGGAAGGGGCGCCAAGACAGACAATCTGTTCTGTGAGGTCAATGAAAATATCAAGGCATACGGAGTGGGAACCCACCGTCACACACCGGAAATCGAGGAACAGCTGGGATATGCCTGCGGTCATGCCATCCGGCTCAGCTTCACTCCGCATCTGGTTCCCATGAACCGGGGAATCCTGGTGACAGCCTACGCATCCCTTACCAGAACCGTCTCTTATGAAGAAGTGAAAGAAATCTATGACAGATACTATGGAAAGGAAACCTTTATCAGAGTCCTGGAAAAAGATGTATTTCCTCAGACCAAATGGGTGGAGGGAAGCAACTATGTGGATGTGAACTTTAAACTGGATCCCAGGACGAACCGGGTGGTTCTGATGGGGGCGCTGGACAATCTGGTGAAAGGCGCCGCGGGACAGGCAGTGCAGAATATGAATCTGCTGTTCGGCTGCCGGGAGCAGGAAGGACTGGATCTGGTCCCCATGTTCCCGTAAAAGGCGGCGCAGATGCCGGGCGGAAGCCGTCCGGTATTTGACTTTGGACAAAGACAGATATCGGAAATGGAAAATCGGAAGAGAGGAAAGGAAAATTCGTATGAAAATCATTGACGGCGGCGTTACTGCCGCAAAGGGATTTCTGGCGGCAGGACTGGCGGCAGGGATCAAAAAAGGAAATAAGAAGGATATGGCTATGATTTACAGCAGCGTTCCCTGCGTGGCGGCGGGTACCTTTACCACCAATCTGGTGAAGGCGGCTCCGGTGAAATGGGATCAGGAGATTGTATATCATCAGCCTTCCGCCCAGGCGGTGGTGGTAAACAGCGGCGTGGCCAATGCCTGTACCGGCAGTGAGGGCATGGAATGCTGTCGGATGACCGCCGAGGAGACAGCCCGCGTACTGGGAGTGGATCCCATGCAGGTGCTGGTGGCCTCCACCGGCGTCATCGGTCAGCAGCTTCCCATGGAGCAGATCCGGTCCGGCATAGGGAAGCTGGCGCCTCTGCTTTCCGAAACCCGGGAAGCATCCGCCTCGGCGGCCCAGGCCATCATGACCACCGATACGGTTTCCAAGGAAACGGCGGTGACTGTAGAACTGGGAGGCAGGACCGTGACCATCGGAGGAATGTGCAAGGGTTCCGGCATGATTCATCCCAATATGTGTACCATGCTCAGCTTTGTCACCACCGATGCGGCTATTTCCGGGGAAATGCTGCAGAAGGCCCTCAGCGATGTGGTGAAGGATACTTACAATATGGTTTCCGTGGACGGCGACACCTCCACCAACGACACGGTGCTGCTGCTGGCCAACGGCATGGCGCAGAATCCTCTCATCAAGGAGGAAGATGGAGATTATCAGAAATTTAAGGAAGCGCTGCTGTATGTGAACACCTGCCTGGCAAAGAAAATTGCCGGGGACGGGGAAGGCGCCACCGCCCTTTTTGAGGTGAAAGTGGTGGGAGCGGAAAGCAAGGAGCAGGCGGTGATCCTGGCCAAGTCTGTGATCACCTCCAATCTCACAAAGGCGGCTATTTTCGGTCATGACGCCAACTGGGGAAGAATTCTGTGCGCCATGGGATATTCGGGAGCCCGGTTTGATCCGGAACGGGTAGATCTGTATTTTGAGAGCGCTGCCGGAAAGCTTCAGATCATTGAGAATGGTGTGGCAGTGGATTACAGTGAAGAGGAAGCCACCAGGATCCTTTCGGAAAAGGAAGTGACGGCGGTGGCCGACCTGAAAGAAGGCGAGGCGCAGGCGACAGCCTGGGGCTGTGACCTGACCTATGATTATGTGAAAATTAACGCGGACTACCGGTCATAAACACAGGAGGGTAAGGAAGATGGTAAAGGATGAATATCTGAGGAAAGCGGAGGTGCTCATTGAGGCGCTTCCTTATATCCAGCGGTTCAACAGAAAGATTATTGTGGTGAAATACGGCGGAAGTGCCATGGTGGATGACAGCCTGAAGCGTCAGGTGATCCAGGACGTGGTACTTTTGAAGCTGGTGGGATTTAAACCGATCATCGTCCACGGCGGCGGAAAGGAGATCAGCCGTTGGGTTGGAAAAGTGGGAATGGAGCCCCGCTTTGTCAACGGTCTGCGGGTGACAGACGCGGAGACCATGGAAGTGGCGGAAATGGTACTGAACAAGGTGAACAAAGAGCTGGTGACGCTGGTGGAATCGCTGGGTGTCCGGGCCGTTGGAATCAGCGGAAAAGACGGCGGGCTTCTGCATGTACAGAAAAAATATTCCGGCGGTGAAGATATTGGCTTTGTGGGGGATATTACGGAAGTGAATGCGAAGGTGATCTACGATCTGCTGGAGCGGGATTTCCTGCCGATTGTGTGCCCGGTGGGACTGGACGATTCGTTCCAGTCTTACAATATTAATGCGGACGACGCGGCCTGCGCCATTGCCAAAGCAGTCCATGCGGAGAAACTGGCGTTCCTCACGGATATCGAAGGAGTGTACCGGGATCCCGCGGATCCGGACAGTCAGATTTCCAAACTGTTTGTGAAGGAGGCCAGGGATCTGATTGACAACGGAAATGTGGGAGGCGGCATGATTCCCAAACTGCAGAACTGTATCGACGCCATTGAAGAAGGTGTGTCCAGAGTCCATATTCTGGACGGAAGGATTCCCCACTGTCTGCTGCTGGAAATTTTCACGGACAAAGGAATCGGCACCGCGATTTTGAAGAAAGAAGGGATTCAGGATTATGACGTATAGTAAAGGATATATGGACCGGGCGGAGCAGGTGCTGCTGCACACCTATAACCGGTTTCCGGTGGTACTGGAGCGGGGCGACGGCGTGCGGCTGTATGATGTGGATGGAAAGGAATATCTGGATTTTGCCGCAGGCATCGCTGTATTTGCCCTGGGCTACAACAATCAGAAATACAATCAGGCCCTGAAGGATCAGATCGACAAGGTGATTCACACCTCCAATCTGTTCTATAATGTACCCATGACCGAGGCGGCGGAAAAACTGGTGAAAGCCACGGGCCTTTCCCGGGTGTTTTTCACCAACAGCGGCACCGAGGCCATCGAGGGGGCCATCAAGGTGGCCAGAAAGTATGCGTACCTGAAGGATGGAAGCACCGATCACGAGATCATCGCCATGGAAAATTCTTTCCACGGCAGAAGCCTGGGCGCTCTGTCCGTTACGGGCAATACCCATTATCAGGAGCCGTTTAAACCCCTGATCGGCGGTATCCGCTTTGCCCGTTTCAATGACCTGGACAGTGTAAAAGCCCAGATTACAGACAAAACCTGCGCGGTGATTCTGGAGACCGTACAGGGAGAGGGCGGCATCTACCCGGCAGATCCCGGGTTCTTATCCGGCGTCCGGAAACTGTGCGACGAGCGGGATATTCTGCTGATCCTGGATGAGATCCAGTGCGGCATGGGCCGGACCGGCGCCATGTTTGCCTGCCAGGACTACGGTGTGCTGCCGGATGTGATGACCTGTGCCAAGGCTTTGGGCTGTGGTGTGCCGGTGGGAGCTTTTGTGCTCAACGAAAAGACGGCGGCCTCCTCTCTGGTGCCCGGAGATCACGGTACCACCTACGGGGGAAATCCGCTGGCCTGCGCGGCAGTCAGCAAGGTGTTCGATCTGTTTGAGGAAGAGCATATTCTGGAGCATGTGCGGGAGATTACGCCGTATCTGGAGGAAAAGCTGGATGCGCTTGTGGATAAGTATGATTTTATCGCGGCCAGACGTGGAAAAGGTCTGATGCAGGGACTGGTGCTGGAAGGAAAGCCGGTGGGCGAAGTGATCCGCAGGGCCATTGAAAACGGACTGCTGGTGATTTCCGCCGGAAGCAATGTACTGCGGATGGTGCCGCCTCTGGTGATCGGCAGGGACGATGTGGATGAAATGATTGCAAAGCTGGAAAAAAGCTTCTGACAGAAAGACAGGGTTTGGCAGGGAGGTTTGACATGAAGAAAATAGGATTTATCGGAACCGGAGTGATGGGAAAGGGAATGATCCGAAATCTGATGAAAAGCGGATGGGAACTGTACGTTTACAACCGCACGAAGGAGAAGGCGCTGCCGCTTCTTGCGGAAGGGGCCGTCTGGTGTGATACCCCGGCGCAGTGCGCCGCCGGGCGTGACGCGGTGATCACCATGGTGGGATTTCCCAAAGATGTGGAGGAAGTCTACTTTGGAGAGAACGGCGTATTTGCAGGGGCAGATCCGGGAACTTATCTGGTGGATATGACCACCACCGAGCCGCAGCTTTCCGTGAAAATCTATCAGGAGGGGAAAGTCCGCGGCTTCCATGTGTTGGATGCGCCGGTGTCCGGCGGAGAAAGCGGGGCGGTGAATGCCACCCTCAGTATCATGGTGGGAGGAGACCCGGAAGATTTTGAGGCCTGCCGTCCTCTGTGGGAAGCCATGGGAAGCAGCGCCGTCTATGAAGGCAAGGCGGGCAGCGGTCAGCATGTGAAGATGGCCAACCAGATCGCTATCGCCGGTACGGTGACCGGTGTGAGCGAGGCGGTGGCCTATGCCATGCGGCAGGGGATTCCGGCGGAAAAACTGTTCGAGACCATTTCCGGGGGCGCTGCCGGCAGCTGGCAGCTGTCCAATCTGGGACCGAAAATGGCCACAGGGGATTATGCGCCGGGCTTCTATATCAAACATTTTATCAAGGATATGAGGATCGCTCTCTCTGAAGGCCGGAAAGCGGGACTTGATCTTCCCGTTCTCTCCCAGGTTCTGGAGATGTACCGGGAACTGGAAAAGGAAGGCCATGGAGATGAGGGAACCCAGGGGATCATTCAGTATTATCAGAAATAACAGGAAGATCAGTTTTCCATTCTTTTTCCATAGAACATGATCCCCACCACACCGGGACCCGCATGGGTTCCGATGCTGGGACTTACGTCATTGATCCATATTTTTTTGGCGATTCCCAGATGTTCCATCAGACCGGCCACATATTCCGCGTCCTTCAGGCAATCGCCGTGTACCACGCCCGCATAGTAATCCTGACCGAAATGTTCCCTGTCCAGGGCTTCTTCCATGGATTTTACCAGGGAGGCGAGGGCCTTTTTCCTGCCGCGGACGGTGCCGTTGGCCTTCAGCTCTCCGGCGGCTGTGATGGACAGCACCGGTTTGATATTGATCATGCTTCCCAGCACGGCCGTGGTTTTGGAGATGCGTCCGCCCCGCTGGAGATGATGCAGATCGTCTACGGTAAAGGACACATGGATGTGATTCCGTTCTTCCATAAGGGTGTTATATACGGCCTGCATATCAGCGCCGGAATCCTTCAATTCCACCGCCCGCATCACGGACAGTCCTTCCCCCAGGGAAGCGTTCAGGGAATCAAATACCAGGATTTTTCTTTCCGGAAAATCTTCCGTCAGTTCATTGGCAGCCACCTGGACGTTGCTGCAGCTGCCGCTCAAAGCGCTGGAAAAGGCAATGTGAAGGATATCCTTTCCTTCCTTCAGGATTGCCGTAAACTTTTCCCGGATCACGGCCGGATTGTTGGCCATGGATTTTGGCAGTTCTCCTTTCCGCATGGTCTCGTAAAATTCGGCCGGCGGCATGTTTCGCTCATCCCCGTAGACCGTGTCGCCGAAGGCATAATACTGTGGGATGATCGTCAGCGGATGCGCCGCCAGAAACGCGGCGGGCACATCGGAATTGGAATCGGTAGTAATCACATAGTCAGACATAAGTACCTCCCTGTCTTTTGAAATTCAAATCATAAATTCATTAAATAATAAAACAGGAGAAATGTCAATCGCCTCCTCTTCTGAACAAAGAACAGGAGTTCCTGCGCTTTATTGAAAGCGGTACAAAAATCAGAAGAATATCCTTCGATTCCTGCAAAAATGGTTACGTCTTCCCGGCAGAGAAGCTCACGTTGACAAAACGATAAGCCATGCTATAAAATTAGGGAAAACGGAAGAACCACTTTGTGGATATGGGAAAGGAGAAGGACGATGAATAAGATCAGGGAGTTTTTTGCAAAAGACTGGAGCGTTGAGGAAAAGGTACTTCTGACAGTTGCGGCGCTGCTGGCAGGCCTGACGGCAGGATTTCTGCTGTCCCCGTTTAAAAGCATTCAAATCGGGAATAACTGCGGCAACAGCTATGGCACAGAGGAAGAAGAGAAAAACGAAGCATAGGTTACCGTTTGGCCTTTTTGAATCTCAGATGCATGCGCCTGTATAGAAAATTGCCGGGCAGCACATACTATCGAAGCAGAATCCTTCTTTTGAAGGGAGGTTCTGGACAGTAAAATAACAGGAGGTATGTGTGATGCCAGCATTAAGATGTTCAGCCACAAAATGCGTGTACAACAAGGAGCAGCTCTGCTCCAGAGATGGAATTCAGGTGGACGGAGAGCATGCGAGAACCGTAGATGAAACCTGCTGCGCCAGCTTCCAGGAGAGAACGGGCCAGAGCAATGCCATGGAGACCGGCTGCGGAAATACCAATGTACAGGTAGGCTGCATGGCCTGTGAATGTTCTTTCAACAACAAGAAAAACTGTGAAGCCGGTTCCATAAATATCGCCGGATCCAATGCCTGTCATTGCCGGGAAACCAGCTGCGGTACTTTCCAGTGCAAATAAAAGTGCGAATACCCGAGGGTACCGCAACGGAAGGATAGCTTCCGAACGGATCAAAAAAGGCCATACCAAGCGGTATGGCTCTTTTTATACTTCCCACAGCTTTTGGAAGGTTTTCAGTCCACAGCCGGATAAGTACATAGATCCGGCATTCTGGCGGTCAGGAGACGGCAGCGTCGATCACCACCGGCGTATCCAGCTGGGGATTATTCACATGGATCACGATATCCGTACAGCCGGAACTGACCCCATAGGCCAGGGATGCAGTGACGGCGCCCTGACCTTCCTGCGCGATATCTGCTGTCTGCAGATCATCCAGATAATAAGGAGTGCAGACGGTATCGCCATCGGTAACGGTAAAACTCATTTCATCAAACAACAGCGGATCACTGGAGGCGGTATTGGTGTAAGTGTAAGTGATCACCACTACTTTTTCCGGATTCGAGGAGTCATAAGGACTGCGCGCATCGGTGAATGCCACCTGATCCACGGAGAAATCCGCCAGAACGCTGCCGTCCTTTTCCATAGAGACCGTCTCGCCCACAGAAGCGGTAACCGTATCTTCGGTGGTTTGGGGAATCGTGGTGTTCGGGGTGGCTTCTGTCTGCGCGTTTTCCGGATCCACATTAAACAGGCCGTTTTCCATCACAGAGAGATCCAGAAGATTTTCCATAAGCGTGTTTATATCTTCTTCCGAAATTGTATAAAGCTGATCCTCTGTGCGGGAAAGCGTGATCTGTGCGGAAGCTTCCTCTCCATAGTCGGCTTCCTCCAGAGCGTCCCGGTAGGCGTCCAGCATGGTGGACGCGTAAAGTTCACCGTCATCCGATTCTCCTGCCGTCTGTGATCCCTCAGAGTATTCCTGCAGTTTTTCAGGAAGGAGATCCTGAAGGGATGCATACAGATCCAGCTGTTTGGCAGAGACAGTCACCTGCCAGGAGTCATCGTCCGTCTGTTGGGCAGAGGAGACACGGTAATCCGTTTTGGCAAAGATATCCTCCCACAAAGTGGTGTAATCCTGTTCCAGGCCGGGAGAAAGCTGTGTACCGCCCGGCCCGTCTCCGGTATCCCCCAGGGAGAGCGCCACCCGGTCGGAAAGAAGCTGACCGCGGACGGAGGCCAGCTGTTCGGCCTGAGCGTCCGCCTGATCGCCGGCAATCTGCCGGATAGCGGTGTCATCACCTTTCAGAATGTCGTCAAGACAGGCGGACGCACAATCCGCAGCGTCAAATGAATCCTTCTGGCTGCAGCCTCCTGTAAAAACCGCAAAAGACATGGCAGTCAAAAAGATCGCGCAGGCTTTCCGTTTGCTTTTTCCGGAAAGCCGGAAAGATATCCCCACAGGGGATTCCCATCTTTTCATAAATAATCGCTCCTCTGCAATGATTTTGGAATCAGACCCCGATTCCGAGAATTCCGTTTTCAAGGGTCATGAGATCATCGGTATTCGGCGTATAGACCTTGTCGTTCAGTTCGATACGCACCTGACAGCTCTGCTCGTCTCCATAGGTGAGATTTTCCAGCTGCGCATTGGTCAGATCTTTGTACAGCTGCATGATTTCCGCGGTCAGTGTTTCCTCATCGGGAACTTCGCCGCCGTTCATGGCATCCTGCATATAAGATTCTGTCAGATTGTTGACTTCCTCTGTCAGCTGTGTCTCCACCTGGCTGAAAAGCTCCATGGGACGATAGGTGACGGTAACCACATAAGAATCGTCATCCTGCTTTTCCGCCTCCCCCACGGTGTAATCCGCTTTGCTGTAAATATCCTCAAAAAGTGTACGGAAATCAGCCTCCTGATCTTCTGGTATGGACAGGGAAGCGGTCATGGCATCCATATTATTATCGATGCCTTCCTGGAACAGCTCCTCTGCCTGCTCCTCGGTGCCGATCTTCTGTTCCAGAAAGGCGGTATCGTCATGCTTGTAGGAATTATCCAGAATCGCCTTCAGATAACCGCTGGCATCAAATTCTTTCTGGCACCCGGAAAGCGTCAGAAGCGTCATAAGCATAACTGCCAGAACTGTAAGAATCCGTGATCTGTGTTTCATAGTTGTATCCTCCCTCATATTATAATGGCTGCAGCCGCAAATCCGCAAGGGAAAACGGCGCAAATATGCGGCAGACACGGAAAACTGTTTCGAAAACCCAAAGATCCGTGTGCCGCTCCTGTTGAATATAAAATAATTATAGTAGAAAAGGGAACAGGATACAAGGCGGAAGGGGGAAATGACAGAAATATTAATGAAAATGTAAAGTTTGCGGAGCGCAAGGAAACAACGTGTAATTGCCCGGTTCTGTGGATTTGCCGCAAACACAGAGAAAAAAATAACGAAAACACTTGACAGGATAAAGAACGTATGCTAATTTATACAGGTATGGAAAAAGAAAGAAGAGTATCCACTCTCACCTTAGCACAATGGAAGTGACTAGCGGTTAATAAAGCAGCCTTACCGGATTTCGGAAAGGCAGTTTGCGGTGATTTTATGTGGATAGTCTGTCTATCCACTTTTTTTGTGCAGAGCACAAGGCGAAGGTATTTTATGATGGAGGTGTACGACAATTAGCGAGTTAATGATTAACGAGCAGATCAGGGACAGAGAAGTACGTCTGATCGGCCAGAATGGGGAACAGTTGGGAATCATGTCTGCCAGGGATGCTTACAAGCATGCGCAGGAGGCGGGTCTGGACCTGGTTAAGATTGCCCCGACAGCGAAACCGCCGGTCTGCAAGATCATCGATTACGGAAAGTATAAGTATGAGCAGGCCAGAAAAGAGAAAGAAGCAAAAAAGAAACAGAAAATCATCGAGATCAAGGAGGTTCGTCTTTCTCCCAACATCGATACCAATGATCTGAATACCAAGGTGGGCGCCGCCCGGAAGTTTATTTCCAAGGGCAACAAAGTAAAGGTGACCCTTCGATTCAGAGGAAGAGAGATGGCGCATATGAACAGCAGCCGGTATATTCTGGATGATTTTGCCAAGGAGCTGGCCGATATCGCGGTGGTGGAGAAAGCGCCGAAAGTGGAAGGCAGAAGCATGACCATGTTTTTAACTGAAAAACGTTAAAAAATAGAAGTTTGATTTAAGGAGGAATAGAAGATGCCCAAGATTAAAACAAGCAGAGCGGCAGCAAAGCGCTTCAAAAAAACAGGAACTGGTAAGGTTGTAAGAAATAAAGCCTACAAACGCCATATCTTAACAAAGAAATCCCAGAAGAGAAAGAGAAATCTGAGAAAAGCAACCATCATGGATCAGACAAACGTTAAGAACATGAAGAAGATCTTACCGTATTTATAAGAGAGTATCGGTCGAAGGAGGAAAATAAGAGATGGCAAGAATTAAAGGCGGATTAAACGCAAAGAAGAAACATAACAGAGTGCTGAAGCTGGCAAAGGGCTACAGAGGAGCAAGATCCAAACAGTACAGAGTGGCAAAACAGTCCGTGATGCGCGCTCTGACCAGCGCATATGCCGGAAGAAAGCAGAGAAAACGTCAGTTCAGACAGCTGTGGATCGCAAGAATTAACGCAGCAGCCAGAATGAACGGTCTGTCCTACAGCAAGTTCATGTATGGACTGAAGCTGGCGGGCGTTGAGCTGAACAGAAAAGTTCTGGCCGACATGGCAATCAACGATGCGGAAGGCTTTGCAACACTGGCAGAGCTGGCAAAATCCAAACTGGCATAAATAGATTCCCCAGAAGAATCCGGTTACTGCATGTGCGATGGCCGGGTTCTTTTTTATATTTCGGTACGTGGATCCTTCGGCGCTTCTTGCGGCGGAGACATCTTCTGCCCGGCCGGTTCATATGATTTACAAAGTCTTGTGAAAGGCGAAAACCGGTGAAACTGAGAAAATCGATCAGTGAAAGGCTTTCCATGGCGGCGGCCGGTATGGTGCTGGCGGTCCTGGCGCTGGGAGCGAATGGCGGAATCCGGAAGGACAGCTTTTCGGCTTTTGTGTCGGCCGGACAGGAAAAACCGATGATCGCGCTCACCTTTGACGACGGACCCAGCCAGTATTCGGAAGCACTGCTGGATGGACTGAAAGAACGGAAGGTACAGGCCACGTTCTTCCTCCTGGGAGTCAATATGGAAGGAAATGAAGAGATTGTCAGACGTATGGAGGAAGAAGGACATCTGCTGGGAAACCACACATATCACCATGTGCAGCTGAACAAGATCGGACTACGGGAAGCCTCCGAGGAGATTCTGACTACCAATAACCGGATTTATGAGGCATCCGGCGAATATCCCATATATATTCGCCCGCCTTATGGAGAGTGGAGCGAAGCGCTGGAGGAGAAGGTGGAGATGATTCCTGTATTCTGGACGGTGGATTCTCTGGACTGGAAACTGAAAGAGGCGGATTCCATCCGAAGACATGTGCTGGAAAATGTAGAAGAAGGAGATATCATACTGATGCATGACGGATATGAATCCTCTGTGGAAGCGGCGCTGGATATTGTAGACCGGCTGCTGGCGGAAGGGTATCAGTTTGTAACTGCGGACCGGCTGGTGATGGATTAGGACTGAGGGAAAAACGGCAGGGAGAACGGAAGATGGATTTGTTTGATTATATGAAGGAAACCAGGCTGGAGAAAGAATCTCCCCTGGCTTCCAGGATGAGACCCACAACTCTGGACGAGGTGGTGGGGCAGGAACACATTATAGGGAAGGACAAGCTGCTTTATCGTGCGATTCAGGCGGACAAACTGGGGTCAGTAATCTTTTACGGACCTCCGGGAACGGGAAAAACCACGCTTGCCCGGGTGATTGCAAACACTACCAGCGCGGAGTTTACCCAGCTGAATGCCACTACGGCGGGGAAAAAAGACATGGAGGATGTGGTAAAGGCAGCCAAAGACCGGATGGGAATGTACGGCAGACGAACCATTTTGTTTGTGGATGAGATTCACCGGTTCAACAAAGGACAGCAGGACTATCTTCTGCCTTTCGTGGAGGACGGCACGCTGGTGCTGATCGGCGCGACGACGGAAAATCCATATTTTGAAGTGAACGGGGCGCTGCTTTCAAGATCTATTATTTTTGAACTGAAGCCGCTGGAAAAAGAGGATATCAGGAAACTGCTTCTCAGGGCGGTAACGGACACAAAAAAAGGACTGGGCAGCTACCGGGCGGTTCTGGAGGAGGACGCGCTGGATTTTCTGGCGGATATTTCGGGAGGTGACGCCAGAGCCGCCCTGAACGCTCTGGAACTGGGCGTGCTGACCACCGCGCGGGGAGCGGATGGAAAGATCCATATCGATCTGGAAACTGCATCCGAGTGTATTCAGAAAAGAGTGGTGCGATATGATAAGACGGGCGACCAGCATTACGATACCATTTCCGCTTTTATCAAAAGCATGCGGGGATCGGATCCGGATGCAGCCATTTATTATCTGGCAAAAATGCTTTATGCCGGCGAGGATATCCGTTTCCTTTCCAGGAGAATCATGATCTGTGCCGCAGAGGATGTGGGAATGGCCGACCCGCAGGCGCTGGTGGTGGCCGCCGCGGCTGCTCAGGCGGTGGAACGGATCGGAATGCCGGAGGCACAGATTATTCTGGCGGAAGCAGTGACCTATGTGGCCTGCGCCCCCAAAAGCAATGCCTCCTACATGGCTCTCAATGAAGCCATGGAATCGGTACGCCGAAAAAAAACCACAGTGCCTCCCCATCTGCAGGACGCCCATTATAAGGGCGCCGCGAAGCTGGGACATGGCCTGGGATACAAATACGCTCACGACTACCCCAATCACTATGTGAAACAGCAGTATCTTCCGGAAGAGCTGGAAGGAGAACGCTTTTATCATCCCACCGGGAACGGCTATGAACAGCAGGTGAGAGAATATTTTCAGAAAATTGGAAGGGACTTCTGACGGTATCAGGAGAGAACATTCATGAGATAGGCGTAGATTTCCGGACTTTTTTTGGACCAGTTTCCGCAAAAAGTCCGGGCGATCTCCTCCGTGGGAACCGTCAGTTCCAGAGTGATCAACGGAGTTTTCCGCTCCATCACCTGACAGCGGACGAGAAATTCCTGCTCCGGTGTGCGGTAATAATCCGCCCGGAGGGAATGTTCATTTTTTAAATCATATTTCCGTTCCTTCAGATACTGATCGATTTCCGCGCGAATCTGATCAGACATATTTTTCCCAAAAAAGGAAAGCGTTTCTTTCCCGGTATCCGTCATCAGATAGCAGGTGTTGTTGCCCTGCTTTTTTTTTCGGATCAGTTTGCTGTCCAGCAGTTCATTGATAGTCTGCTGGACATGAAAATAGGTGGTGTAATCGTTGTCCAGAAAAAAACTGGTGATCTGAGTGTTGGAGAGAGGAAAATCTACCCGCTCCAGCATATAGAGAATGATCATTTTATAAAGTGTGGATGTCTTTTCAATCATCAGTGACCTCCTTGTTTCCACGGAAACGAGCCCGGACGGATATGCCGGCCAGTCTGTTACGGCGTTTCGGAAGGGACCGTACAGGAAATCCCCTGCCATACATGCTGCATTTTCATCTGGTGATGAAGCTGGTTGAGAACCGTGCGTTTTGCCTTGCTCCAGAGAGGAGCAATCAGCAGACTCTCCGGACCGTCTCCTGTCAGCCGGTGAATAACAATATCCGGACGGAGCCGGGACAGGCAGGCGATCACCAGGCGAATATATTCCTCCTGAGACAGTACCTGAAACTTTCCGTTCAGATAGTCAACCGCCAGATCAGTTCCCTGCAACACATGCAAAAGCTGCAGCTTGACCCCCTGGATGGGAAGCAGGTTAAGGTAGGAAATGGTCTCCAGCATATCCCGTTCCTTCTCTCCGGGGAGCCCCAGTATGGTGTGGACGATACAGTCCAGATGCCTTTGGTGAAGATTGGCAACCGCCGCCTCAAAACAGGAGAGCGGATAACCGCGGCGGATGTAGGCAGCGGTTTTATCGTGCATGGTCTGCAGGCCCAGCTCCACCCAGACCGGCTTGATACGGTTCAGATCTCTCAGGAGTTCCAGTACGTCTTTTCCCAGACAGTCCGGCCGGGTGCCGATGGAGAGCGCGACAATGTCCGGGTGGGAAATGGCTTCGGTAAAAATTTTCCGGAGATAATCCACAGGAGCATAAGTGTTGGTATATGCCTGGAAATAAGCGACAAATTTATTTACGGGACGTTTCCTGCGGATCGCGTCAGTCTGACTTCCGATTTGCTCCGTGATGGAAAGACGGCTGCTGGCGGCAAAATCGCCGGATCCGCCCGCACTGCAGAAAATGCATCCGCCGGTTCCCAGGGTCCCGTCTCTGTTGGGACAGCTCATCCCCCCATTCAGCGCAACTTTATATACTTTTTCCCCAAAACGCTCCCGGAGCATAAAGTCCAGGGAATGATAGGGCTTTCCCATCCAATCCATAAAACGCCACCTTTACGACAAGTTTCCTTTATCATAGCATCGCCATGAAGGGATTGCAAGGGATGAAAATAACAGGAAAGGGCCCCCGGAAAGGAAAAAAGAGAAATCCTTTCCGGAGGCCCCCAAAATGATCTTTATTGTGCCAGCGTTTTAACCTGTTCCAGTGCTTTTTTTACCGGCGGCAGAGACAGAAGAATAACGGTGATAACACCCTCTGCCAGCAGATAGCTGTAATTGTAGATCAGCGGATAAGCGAAAGCCAGAGATTGCGGGAAATTATCCGGCATATAATCCATCCAGTACAGGTAACCGCCCAAAACATGGAACACACCCCGCAGGAACACGCCCAGGATGTATCCTTTTACCAGACCGTTTCGGGATTTTGCGAAAAATCCGGCTGCTCCCAGGGCCGCAAACGCAAGAAAATAGTCACAGCATACCTGGAACAATGACAGAACATAGGGCTCCTGGAGAAACTGCAGAATACCGTAAGTGAATCCCACCAGAATCCCGGTTTTGGGACCGTACCAGTAGGCCGGCAGTACGATAAACAGCATACTGAACAGTGTGATGGATCCTCCGAAAGGCATGGGGAATATTTTCAGATAAGAAGTAACAAATCCCAGCGCGATAGCCATGGCGCAGAAGACCAGCTGCTTGGTTCCCATTTTTTTTCTGCCGGACACCCTTCCTGCGATAAAGACGGCCGCCACAAAAAGAATAATCGCGGCAGCAATACTGACTGCATAACCGGCGGTGGTCAGTCCGCCCTCTGCGTTGACGAAAAACTGCATAAAAAATCCTCCTTTTTTTATAAGATCCGAAACCTGCATGCACCAGTTTCCGGCACATCGCCGCAGACGTCTTTTCTTTATAAGGTAGAAATATATATAAAGAAAGAGATCAGCGGCAAAAAAAGCAGAAAAAAAGGAAGACAAAATGCGCATCTTCCCGGAAATCGATCGAGAAATCCCTTCGTTGGTATTATCCAAATCAGGTATCAGGGTCGAAGCCGTACTTCCTCTCAGCCATGAAAGCTCCCCTTTTCTTGCTTCTTCAGTTCCTGGCAAATATATCACAGATCTATCGGGCTGTCAAGTTTGGGCGGTTTCTGTCAGGACCTGCAGGTCGGCTTCTGTCAGGAGCTTTCAAGGCGCAAGATTACCGTTGATATCGGATCATGGCATTTCCGTAACAGGGAAGCCGGAAGGCGGAACTGTCACACATTTCCTTTGAAAATGGAAAAAAGAGCTTGCTTTTCTAGGGTGGTGTGATAAAATGATAAGGAACGTTTGTGCTGTACAGTGTTAAACTGACATTGTGTAGACAGACAAAAGTATATACGGGAAATAGAAAGAAAATACAGGGGTAAAAGGAGCGTATCATGAGCAAGAAAATACA
>DVIN01000057.1 GCA_018711275.1 Candidatus Pullilachnospira intestinigallinarum | reverse complement strand
GAACGGAGAGAAAGATGGTTGTCGTTAGCCATCTTTCTCTTTTTTTTCGAGGACAAATTTCAAAAGCAGGCGTGACTCGTATGAGTCACGCCTGCCCCTGTGTGGACTATCTATTTCCCGACAGCCCCTTTGTCTCATATCTCTTTATAAATTTTTAAAAATTGCTGTTGAATTGGTACAAAAATGGTACAACATTGGTACAAACTGCCGTTTCGCAGTCATAGATTCCAATGAGGGTGACACTTAATACAGTTTCGCTCCCGCCGGAATATCATCATCCACCATCAGCAGATTCAGTCCTTCTTTTCCGTCATACTCATATACGGCACTGATCAGCATACCCTCGGAGTCGATGCCCATCATCTTTCTCGGCGGCAGATTCGTGATCGCAATGCAGGTCTTACCCACCAGCTCTTCCGGCTCGTAATACTCGTGAATACCGCTTAAAATCGTGCGTTTCCGGTCTGTTCCGTCGTTCAGCGTGAACTTCAGGAGCTTCTTGGACTTCGGAACTGCCTCGCATGCTTCCACCTTCACAACCCGGAAATCGGACTTGCTGAAGGTATCAAAGTCAACCATATCCTCAAACAGCGGTTCTACCTTCACCTTGGAAAGATCGATCTTCACAGCCGGTGCGGATTCTTCTTTCATATCCGCTTTCTTGCTCTCACTGCTGCCGATGGACTTCATTGTCGGAAACAGCAGCACATCCCTGATGGCCGCGGAATTCGTCAGCAGCATGCACATCCGGTCGATACCGAATCCGATACCTCCCGTGGGGGGCATACCCAGCTCCAGCGCGTACATAAAATCTTCATCAGTGGTATTGGCCTCCTCATCGCCCTGCGCCAGCAGTTCTTCCTGAGCCTTAAACCGCTCTCTCTGGTCGATGGGATCGTTCAGCTCAGAGTAGGCGTTGGCCATCTCCCAGCCGTTCATGAAGAACTCGAAACGCTCCACATACTCCGGGTTGTCCGGTTTTTTCTTGGTCAGCGGAGAGATCTCGATGGGATGATCCATCACGAAAGTGGGCTGAATCAGATGCTCCTCCGCGAATTCCTCAAAGAACAGGGACAGGATATCGCCCTTTTTATGGCGCTCCTCAAACTCCACATGATGTTCCTTCGCCAGCTCTCTGGCCTGCTCAAGGGTTTTCACCTCATTCCAGTCCACACCGGCATATTTCTTCACGGCGTCCACCATGGTAATCCGCTCAAAGGGTTTGCCCAGATCCATCTCCACGCCATTGTAATTGATCTTGGTGGTTCCCAGAACCTCCTGGGCCACATGGCGGTACAGATTCTCGGTGAGATCCATCATGCCGTGGTAATCGGTGTAGGCCTGGTACAGTTCCATCAGGGTGAACTCCGGATTATGTCTGGTGTCCAGCCCCTCGTTGCGGAATACCCGTCCGATCTCGTATACTTTCTCCAGACCGCCCACGATCAGTCTCTTCAGATACAGCTCCAGAGAGATCCGCAGCTTCAGATCCTCATTGAGCGCGTTGAAGTGGGTCTCAAAGGGTCTGGCCGCAGCGCCGCCGGCGTTCTGCACCAGCATGGGGGTTTCCACCTCCATAAATCCCTGGCCATTCAGATACTTCCGGATACTGCTGATGATCCGGGAACGCTTGATAAAGGTATCCTTCACGTCGGCGTTCATGATCAGATCCACATATCTCTGGCGGTAACGGAGATCCGTATTGGTCAGGCCGTGGAATTTTTCGGGAAGGATCTGCAGACTCTTGGACAACAGGGTCACGGAAGCGGCATGTACGGAAATCTCACCGGTCTTGGTGGTAAATACTTCCCCCTGAATACCGATAATATCACCGATGTCATACTTCTTGAAATCCTTGTACGCATCCTCTCCAATGCTGTCTCTGGCCACATAGGACTGGATGCTTCCCTGCAGGTCCTGGATATTGCAGAAGGATGCTTTTCCCATCACGCGTTTCTGCATGATACGTCCGGCCACAGTTACCTGTTTGCCTTCCAGCGCGTCATAGTTTTCTTTGATCTCCAGACTGTGATGGGTCACATCAAATTTGGTGATCTGAAAGGGATCCTTCCCGGCTTCCTGCAGCTCCTGCAGTTTTTCCCGGCGGACCTTCAGTAAATGATTGATATCCTGTTCCTTGTTCTGCTGTCCAGCCAATTTTCCTTCCTCCTGTTTCTTTATTTTTTAAATATTTTTCTCAATCTTCAGCACTTTGTACTGCATGACGGAATCGCCCATCTCTACATCGACCACATCACCCTGTTTTGCGCCGATGAGGGCTTTTCCCACCGGAGATTCATTGGAGATCTTACCCTGCAGGCTGTTGGCCTCGGTGGAGCCCACCAGCTGGAATTCCATCTCCTCGTCATACTCCATGTCCAGCACCTGAACCTTGCAGCCCACGCTGATCTTTCCGTCGTCCACTTCATCCTCTACCACCACTTCGGCGTTTTTGAGGATCTTCTCAATCTCCTCAATGCGGGCTTCGATATCGCGCTGCTCGTCCTTGGCGGCATCGTACTCGGCATTCTCGGACAGGTCCCCCTGCTCTCTGGCTTCTTTGATTTTCTGAGCCACTTCTTTTCTTTTTACCACCTTCAGATCATGAAGCTCATCCTCCAGTTTTTTCAGTCCGGCATACGTCAGCAAATTCTTCTTTTCTTCCATTTCCCATCCGTTTCCTTTCTTTCAATACTTATAACAGTTCTCCCCGCACTTGAGGGATGCTGTCGGCATTTCTGCCTTTTTCAACCCAAGAATTATTTCCCTCTCTCATACATATTACACAGGCTTCCGGCTGATTCCAGAAATTACCGGAAAGTCCAAAAGCCTGCATTTTTCCTTATTAACAATCAATGTATTATAAAGGAAAGGTCTTTTCTTGTCAACCTTTCCTCTGCTAAAATTTCCGTAAAACTTGTGTTAAATCCAGTTGTCCAACAGTTCTTCCAGCTGGCTTATGGTCTCCAGTTCATTGACTGCCTGCCGCAGTTTTGAGGACCGGGGATAGCCCGCGGTATACCAGGCCACATGTTTGCGCATTTCCCGCATTCCCGTATATTCGCCTTTATATTCCAGCTGCATCCGGGCATGACGCAGAATCATGGCCTTTACTTCCTGAAGGGAGGGTTTTTCGAGAAGTTCTCCGTTCTCCAGGTAATGAGCGATTCTTCCCGGAAGCCAGGGATTCCCCCGGGCGGCCCGGCCCACCATGACGCCGTCGCAGCCTGTCTCCTCCAGCATTTTTTTTGCTTTCTGGGGGGAATCCACATCGCCGTTTCCGATCACCGGAATGGAGACGGCTTCCTTCACCTTCCGGATGATCTCCCAGTTCGCTTCCCCGGAATAATACTGCTGGCGGGTTCTTCCATGCACCGCCACCGCTGCGGCTCCGGAATCCTCGATGATTTTCGCGATTTCCACCGCATTGATGTGCTCCTCATCAAATCCCATGCGGATCTTCACCGTCAGGGGCTTCTTCACCGCTTTGGCCATGGCCGTGACAATGCTGCGCACCAGCGCCGGATTTTTCATCAGTGCCGACCCTTCGCCGTTGTTGACCACCTTGGGAACCGGGCAGCCCATGTTCACATCCAGAATGTCAAAGGGGCGTTCCTCGATCTGTTTTGCCATCTCACTCATGATCTGAGGATCCGAGCCGAACAGCTGCAGGGACACCGGATGTTCGCCGGGATCCGTCTGCATCAGCAGCTCCGTATTTTTATTATGGTAGTAAATGGCCTTGGCGCTGACCATCTCCATGCATACCAGCCCCGCCCCCTGTTCGCGGCAGAGCAGACGAAATGGCAGGTCGCATACCCCTGCCATCGGCGCCAGTACCACTTGATTGGGAAGTGTTACGTTTCCTATCTGAAGTTTCATGTCTCTTCTTTATCCTCTCCCACATCTTCGCCCAGGAAAAACACCCGGTAATACAGTTCCAGAGCTTCCAGCAGCTCCCGCTTTGTCTGCCGCAGCTGCTTAATTCTCAGAGCACTGCCGATATCGTCAAACATGGCGTCCGCCTCCAGGGCCTCCACCCGGAACTGCAGTTCCCCATTTTCGTCGAACTCCAGTGTCAGTACGCCGCCAATCTCCTCTGTGTACATCACGCACATGATCTGCAGCTCATCTTTCACCTGCTGGGGAAGAGAGTCAAAATCCTGGTTAAAGTAATATTTCTGCTCATAAGCGCTGGCCCCGCACAACACAATTTTATCCGAATACATAATTTCCTCCTGATTTGGCCGAATGGCCATAAAGGTATCCCCGCAGGGGGCTTCCTATACATAGCTGTAAAGTCCCCGGACGGACACCTCGCCGGCATACACCCGCTCCACGGTGCCGTCCTCACGCTGCACCAGCAGCTGGCCCCGCCCGTCGATTCCCAGGGCCCTGCCGCTGTAAGGATTTACGGGATCCAGCACCCGCACCTGTTTTCCCGCATTGGCCAGCACCTGCTGGTACGCGTCTTTCAGGCCGGACAGGTCCTCCGTCTCAAGAAATATCTCATAATTCTTTTCAAAGGCCTCCAGAATGGCTGCCGCGATCCTGGCTCTCTGAAAACGGCGTCCCAGCTGAGCGGCCAGGGATGTGGCCTTATCCTGCAGTTCCGGGGGAAATTCGCTGCCGTTGACGTTCACCCCCACGCCGATCACCAGATGCTCGATATAATCCACCTGAGCGCTCATCTCCGTGAGAATTCCCACCACCTTTTTTCCGTTCAGCACCACATCGTTGGGCCATTTGATCTGCAGGGGCGCTCCGGTTACCCGCTCCATTCCCTGAATGGCGGAAAGCCCCATCACCAGCGTCAGCATGGAAGCGCTGGCCGGGGAAAATTCCGGGCGCAGCAACAACGTCATATAAATGGATTCTCCCGCCGGGGACTCCCAGCTTCTGCCCCGGCTTCCCCGTCCCTTCGTCTGCCGGTCAGCTGCCACCAGGGTGCCGGAGGGAGCTCCTTCCTCCGCCAGCCGCCGGGCGCGGAGATTGGTGGAATCCACCTCCGCCAGACAGACCACCTTCCGGCCCACCCAGCGGGTGTGCAGCCGGCTCTGGATCTCGCTCTCACTGAGGATATCCGGAACCGCCTTCAGGCAATATCCCCGGTTGGGAACCGCCTCCAGCCGGTATCCCTCCGCCTCCAGCTGCCGGATATATTTCCAGACGGCAGTTCGGGAAATCCCCAGATCCTGGCACAGCTCCTGCCCGGACACAAATCCGTCCCGCTCTCTCAGCGCTCTGAGGATCCTGGTCTTTGTATTTTCTTCCATCCGTTATGCTCCCAGAGTCGCTGCCATCACAGCCTTGATGGTGTGCATCCGGTTCTCTGCTTCCTGGAACACTTTGGACTGAGGAGAACGGAACACCTCATCCGTCACTTCCATGTCCGTCAGCCGGAAGCGCTGGCCCATTTCTTTTCCGATCTCTGTTTTCAGATCATGGAAGGAGGGCAGGCAGTGCAGGAAAATGGCCTGCTTACCGGCATTTTTCATCACATCAGAGGTTACCTTGTAGGGCGTCAGATCGCGGATTCTCTCCGCCCACACTTCATCGGGTTCTCCCATGGACACCCACACATCAGTACAGATCACATCCGCATCTTTTGTGCCCTCCCATACATCCTCCGTCAGAGTGATGGTGGCCTGAGACTCTTTGGCATACTCCCGGCACTGTTCCACCAGGCTGCTGTCCGGGAAATATTTTTTCGGCGCGCAGGCCACAAAATCCATTCCCATCTTGGAGCAGGCGATCATGTAGGAGTTTCCCATGTTATAGCGGGCGTCGCCCAGGTACACCAGCTTGATGCCTTTCAGGCGTCCGAAATTCTCCCGGATGGTGAGCATATCCGCCAGCATCTGAGTGGGATGGTATTCGTTGGTGAGACCATTCCACACCGGCACCCCCGCATGGGCGGCCAGCTCCTCCACGATCTCCTGACCAAAGCCCCGGTACTCAATACCCTCGTACATGCTTCCCAGCACCTTGGCCGTGTCCTCGATGCTCTCCTTTTTGCCGATCTGAGAACTCTTGGGATCCAGATAAGTGGTTCCCATACCCAGATCATGAGCCGCCACTTCAAAAGAGCAGCGGGTTCTGGTACTGTTCTTTTCAAAAATCAGGGCTACATTTTTTCCCCGCAGAGTATCCACGGGAATTCCTTTTTTCTTCTTTTCTTTATAATCCGCCGCCAGATCCAACAGATATCCGATCTCTTCCGGCGTAAAATCTTTCAATGTCAGAAAACTGCGTCCCTTTAAATTCATAATATCCTCCTATTCCGGCCGTATGGCCATAATGGTATCCCCCTGCGGGATATCCTCCTATTCCGGCCGTATGGCCATAAAGTATGCCTCATCTGAAAAACAGGGAAAACGAAGGAAGCGCTTCTCTCTTCTGCGGCGTCATGGCGGCCAGGCGGCGCCTGACGGCATCCCGCAGCTCTTCCACCGTATAAATCCTGTATTTTGGAACCCGGCACAGTCTGGCGGTGGCCTCCAGGCATCCCAGATACAGATCCCGGTAGTCCCATTCCCGTCCCAGCCGAAGCTCCAGGGCAAAAGCCGGAAGGATCTCCTCCACCAGCCGGCGAAGCCCTTCTCCTTCTTCCGCACGTCCCCGGCGCTGTCTTTGCAGTTCTTTCATTGTCTCCGGAGAAATCTGCAGCAGTTGCTTTAAATAATAACACTCTTCCCGATTTTCTTCAATATAATAAATGTGTCCCTTCAACCCGTAAATGGTTCTTTTTGCGTCATAATAGCCGATTTTCATGTTTCTCCGGCTCTTTGCCGGATCGAAGTCGATGATATTTCCCAGGCTCACCCGGGGCTCTACCGTGACAATATCCGTCCCCTCCGGCAGCCGGATCTTCTTGTTGCGGCCGATGCCGTAGATCCGGATCATGAGGATATCCCGGTATCCCCGGTTCACCAGGGAATCCAGCGGCACGTTGTTGATGGCTCCGCCGTCGATATAGCGTCCGCCCATCAGTTTTTCATTTTTGAACAGTGGAAAAATATAGGCGCTGGCCAACAGAAAATCCTTCATGGTTCCCGGCTCCACCTGCTTCAGGTCAATATCCAGTTCCTTCATCTGATCCAGCCGGAAAGTCTTGATATACAGCTCAATGGGCGATTTTCGGATCCGGTCCTCATCCACCACCCGTCCCAGCAGTTCTTTTAAGGGCGTCACGTCCAGTCCGCCTTCCCCCATGGTCTGAAATACCTGGCCCAGCGCCTCCCAGAAAGGAGTATCGTGATCCATCAGACTTTTCATCTTTTCATTTTCCACATCCATCACCTGGGAATAGGTGAGGCTTCCCCACACGGATTCTGCCAGGTCCAGATCTCCCATGCACATCAGCGCTCCGTTGAGGGCGCCCACGCTGGTGCCGGCAATTCCCCGGATCTTCACTCCGGCCTCCCACAGAGCCCGCCAGGCGCCGATCTGATAAGCGCCTCTGGCACCTCCGCCCTCCAGCACCACGCCGTATTCTTTTTCCAGATCTATCACCGGTTCCATCGCTGTCCCTCCATCCTGTATCTTCGCTGTCATACAGAAAAAGCAGGGATTCCTGCCGCCTCGCATACCCCCGCTTTCTCTGTTTCTCCGTATTGTAATCGGTTACTAATATTATTTGTCGCTCATGATCTCCTTCAGGGAAGTGGCAAGACCTGCCAGTCCCTGCAGATCAGAAGGCACAATAATCTTGGTGGCCTGGCCCTGGGCCATCTGCTCCAGCGCCTCCAGGCTCTTCAGCGTCAGCACCGATTCGTCGGCCCCCGCTTCCTTCAGGAAACGGATACCGTCCGCGTTGGCCTGCTGTACCGTAAGAATCGCCTGCGCCTGTCCCTCAGCCTCTTTGATCATCTTCTCCTTCTCGGCTTCCGCCCGCAAAATGGCGGCCTGCTTCTCAGCCTCCGCATCCAGAATCGCGGATTCCTTCTTTCCTTCCGCTACCAGGATGGTAGATTTTTTCTCACCTTCCGCGATCAGGATCGCCTCCCGGCGCTCCCGTTCCGCTTTCATCTGCTTCTCCATGGCTTCCCGGATAGCCGCGGGCGGCATGATGTTTTTCAGTTCCACCCGGTTCACTTTAATACCCCATGGATCCGTGGCGATATCCAGCGCCGACCGCATATGGGTGTTGATGGTCTCCCTGGAGGTCAGCGTCTCATCCAGTTCCATATCTCCGATGATATTCCGAAGAGTGGTAGCCGTCAGGTTCTCGATGGCCATGATGGGATTCTCCACCCCGTAGGTAAACAGCTTGGGATCTGTGATCTGATAGAAAATCACCGTGTCAATCTGCATGGTTACATTATCCTTGGTGATCACCGGCTGCGGCGGGAAATCCACCACCTGCTCTTTTAAGTTCACCCTTTTCGCCACCCGCTCGATGAACGGGATCTTAAAGTGAAGTCCCGTGGACCAGGTTCCCTGATAAGCGCCCAGCCTCTCCACAATATAAGCATTTGCCTGGGGCACCACTTTGATACATGAAAAAACAATCAGCAGCAGCAGGATCAATACCAGTATCAGAATCGCCCATTCCATCTCAATTCCCTCCCTTTCTCTTTACAATCGCTTTTACTCCTTCGATTTTTACCACTTCCACCACGGTTCCCTCCGGGATCGCATCCTGATCCCTTTCGGTTCTTGCCGTCCATTCCATGCCTCCGATACGCACCAGACCCCGGGCCTTCAGGTTATCGATGGCCTCCAGAACCACGCCTTCGCGCCCGATCATACTTTCCACGTTGGTAAGCGTCCGGTTCCGGTTCAGATACCGGACCGCCAGCGGCCGGGTAAACAGAAGCAGCAGGATCGACACCACCAGAAACAAGGCTGCCTGAATCGGAAGCGCCGCGCCGAAAAGCGCCGCGATACAGGCTGCCAGCGCGCCCCCTGCAAACCAGATGGTTGTCAGGCCCAGCGTAGCGATCTCAATGATAATCAGTACAACCACGATACCCAGCCATATAATCGCATCCATAACTGCCGTTCCTCCTCTCCAAACTTCCAGACATCTTATTGATATCATACACTATTTTCTCAGAAAACACAATAAAAAAGACTGCCGCAGGAATCCGGCGCGGCACAGTTTTTCCTGCGCCTCCGCCCGGTTCCTGCGGCAGTTTTGTGAAATACTCCCCTGCTTCGGATTTCAATAAAAATGCTGATTGCCGATCTGGATTCCCTGTCCGGATCCGCTGTTAAAGTAGAGACATCCGCCCACCGGATTGGATCCGGCAAGGGCTTCTCTGGCTGCGTCATAGCAGTCGCTTCTGGCTCCCTGCGCAAGCACGGAAGCGAGCACCCCGCTGGCCACCGGTGAGAACTGGCCGCTCTGGTACACGACTTCTGTGATGCTGTTGGGGAACTGACCGCTTCTGACCCGGTTCATAACCACAGCTCCCACGGCAACTTTTCCTGTGTGGCTTTCTCCCCCGGCCTCACACTGGATCAGCGCCGCCAGCAGGTCCAGCTCCCCGCCGGATACAGATGCGCCCGCCGCGGCCGCCTGCTCCTGCTGCTGTGCTTCCGCAGCGGCCTGCGCTTCCGCTTCCTGCTGTGCCTGGTACTCTTCCATGGTCATCGCTTCATTTTCTTCTATCTCAATATACTCCGCTGCCATATAGGCGGACTGGTCATCTCCCAGGTCCACCCGATACCAGTCGCCCTCCTGTCCTTCCAGATTTACCTGGCTTCCCTGAGGCTTTGCTCCCACAACCTCGCCGTCCAGGGAAGGAGTGCTTCTGATCCTCAGAGAACTGGCTGTCACCGTTCCCCGGGTCCCGTATGTAGATTCATACAGATTCCGGGCCTCCTGAGAAAATACCAGGAGATCCGTCTTCACATACCCTTCCACCTCACCGGATGTAATTCTTGTCCATTCACCCTGCTGCTCTATGACATCGGCAGCCGCCCCCTTCGGCAGCACGCCGGTTTTCTCCGCTTCTTCTGAAGCCCCGCTTCTTATATTGGCATAGCTGTTAACATTCGCAGCCGCCTTTGTCTCCCAGGTATTAATCTCTTCCGGAACGGAATCTGCAGACTGCCCGACGGCAACCTCCGTGGAAGTTTCCTCCGCATGTACCAGTGTTCCTGAACCGGTTCCCAGAATCAGAATTCCTCCAAGAACACCCGCTGCTTTCCATGTCCTTTTTTTCATTACTACCTCCAATGTTTTCTTTAATTTTACGATTTGTTACAGATTTATTAAATCATGTTACGGACAGATTGTAACAGAATTACTTTTTTCTGTCAACAAAAATTTATCTCCTGATATTTCCATTTGAGGACGAAGTTTTTTCCTTTTGGACAATTATCCTGTTTTTTTCACCAACAGCGACAGAAAAGAACGTTCCTCCAATTTTTCCATGGCGCAAAAAAAAGACGGCTTCAGGCCGTCTCTTTTTTTGAGATTCTTCTGTTACAGCGGAGGCACATCGGTACGTCTGGGATCCAGAATCTGGGATGCGTCGAACAGATCACTGGTTTTGCTGCTTTCTCCGTGAACGTCATACCACAGCCGGTATCCGTCCAGATTTCTTCTGCCCTGGCGCACATAATTATCCCGAATCTGAACAAAATACTGCGCGGAATCCACATTGCAGAAAAAGTTAAATCCCTTGCTTTTCAGATAATTGAACTTTTCATTATCGGCAGCATATCCCTGCCAGCTGTCAAGATCCTGTCCGTGGGCAAAGATAATGGTATCCGACCCTCCCACCAGAGGGGCCACATAACTTTCCCATTTCTCCGTATCCGCCTGCAGCCGTTCCATACTGGCATCACCTACATGCATATGGCCCCAGGTATGGCTGGCAAATTCCCATCCCTGCTCTTTGATGGCATCCGCCACCTTTTTCGCCTCCTGGCACTCCTGCTCCCAGTTAAAATCCGGATGGGCGTCCAGCCATGCCTGCTGGTCCGCGCTGAGATTCTCATGGGTTTTGTAGGCGATATCCGTCCGGTAGCCCAGAATGCCGTTGTATCCGGTAAGGGCGATCAGACCTTTTGCCCCGTGGTAGGAGGCGTCCGGATGTTCCTCGATAAACTGATCCAGAAGCGGCACGCAGTCATAAGCACCTGTGACCATGGTTCCGTCCGGCTGGATATATTCACAGACGGGCTTTCCATTTTCATCCAGCACCATTTTGGAGGCGATGCCTCTTCCGTCATAGCTGTGATAATAGCTGAGATCATCCAGGGAAAGTACAAAAGCCTTTTTCCCAGGCGGCAGCATCAGATTCGTGTTGGGCGTAAAATGCACCGTCCCGTCCGCATCTGTCGTCTCCACCACCAGATCCCGCAGGCGCACCAGCACATAACCGTTGTCGTACATGGTCTGGGTGATCTTGTTGAACTCATCCATGGTGGTCATCCACTGTTTAAAGCCGGCGGCAATGCTGTCATTTCCCGCGAATCCTCTCTCCGGATCCACCACCAGAGAGTGGTAAAAAATATGTGTCACCTGCTCCGGATTCACCGGCACACAGCTGTCCTTTGCAGCCTGATATTCCGCCAGTTTTGCGGAAATCTCCGGATCCCCGGCCGCACCGGGCAGGCCATTCAGCTTCTCCATGGCCCCGTCATAATCATAGGTTGCCGCCAGATAAGCCGCCTCGTCCAAAATCGACTGTCTGTCCGCGGCGGCATCGGAAGAAACATCCTCGGCCGCCTTGCCGTCGTCCTCCTGTCCGTCTTTTCCGCCGTCGGTCTCCTCCCGCGTATCTTCCTGTTCCTGATTCGTCTGTTCCTTTCTGTCTTTGTCGGCCGCATCCTTCTGAAGCGTCCGGACCAGAAAGAACACAGCAACGCCAAGGATCGCCAGCAAAATCACCAGAAGAACCGCTTTTCCAATCAGGGAACGCTTCCGTTTCCCGCGTTTTGTTTTCCCCATTCTTTATACTCCCTTCTTTATCAATCCGGTTTGAAGCCTGGTTCCCCGCAGCAAAATCGAACGGTACTGCTGCGTTTCCGACATTATATCAAAAGCAGCGGAAGAAAACGATAGTTCTTTTCTTACGTTTTTCTGACATTTGACATATCTCCTGAAAGTCCGCGCCGGATGGGACGGTTCAAAGGGAATTTCTCCTCTGTCTGGCTGCCTCATACATGAGAATGGCAGCCGCCACCGATGCGTTTAAGGATTCCAGCTGTCCTTCCATGGGAATACGGATCAGCCGGTCTGCTCTGCCCGCCAGCCAGTCGCTGAGTCCATTTCCTTCATTTCCGATAAAGAACGCCGTTCCCCGGCAGTAATCCTCCCGGTCATAGGTTTCCTGTCCTTTCAGATGGGCCGCGTAGGTGACAATCCCGTTTTCCTTCAGCATCCGCAGCACAGAATCCAGATCCTCTGCGCACAGAAACGGCACCCGGTAAATACTCCCCATCGTGGCACGGACGGTTTTGGGATGATAGATGTCCACACAGTTTCTGGTCATAATGATTCCCGACACACCGGCTCCCTCTGCCGTCCGGAAAATGGTTCCCACATTCCCCGGATCCTGAAGATCCTCCAGAACCAGAAGCAGCGGTTTTTCCCTCGCAAACAGCTGCCGCGGTTCCTGTTCCTGCTGCCGTACCACGCTGAGAATTCCCTGGGGCGTCAGCGTATCGCTCATCTGCGCAAATACCGAATCCTTCACTGCCTCCCAGCGGATCCCCTCCAGAAGCGGCCCATGCTCCGGATCTTTGAGAAAACTTTCCGACACAAACGTCTGCACCAGCCGGTCTCTGGGAGCTTCCCGAAACATTTTGACGCCTTCCACCAGAAACACGCCTTCCTTCTTCCGTTCCCTGGCTTTTTTCCCCAACTGTATCATATGCTTTACTTTCGGATTTCCTGAACTGGTAATCATATTTTCCCACAAACTCCTTCTTTCTATTCCTTATCCGTGTCCGCCTTATGCCTTCGCGCAAAAAATGCCGCATTGGGGCGGGTAGTGATACCTGTGCGTCCGGCAATGCGGCAGTCTGACCGGCAGACGGATCGTCTGCCCCTGTCAGTTTTTATTTTTTGTAATTCGCGGAAAGAGATTTTGCAACCTCATACTCGTACTCGGAAATGCCTTTCTTCATGGCCAGAGCCTCGTTGATATCAAAATCCACATACTCGCCGTTTTTATAACCCACCACACGGTTGGTCTTTCCGGCCAGCAGCAGATCCACCGCATAGGCCCCCATCACAGACGCATACACACGATCGCGGCAGGTGGGGCTTCCGCCTCTCTGCATGTGACCCAGAATCGTGGCTCTGGTCTCGATACCCGTAGCAGCCTCAATTCTCTTGGCCATGCTGCTGGAATGTCCGATTCCCTCGGCGTTGATGATAATGTGATGCTTCTTACCGCGTTTTCTGTTGTCGATGATGTTGTTGATGATCTTCTGCTCATCGTAATCATATTTCTCCGGCAGAAGGATATCCTCCGCACCGTTGGCGATACCGCACCAGAGAGCAATGTATCCGGCATTTCTTCCCATAACCTCGATAATACTGCAGCGCTCATGGGAGGTGGAGGTATCACGCACCTTGTCGATGGCTTCCATGGCGGTGTTCACTGCCGTGTCAAAGCCGATGGTGTAATCGGTACATGCGATATCCAGATCGATGGTTCCCGGAATACCTACGGTGTTAATGCCCAGGTTTGCCAGTTTCTGCGCTCCGGCGAAAGAACCGTCTCCTCCGATTACCACAAGGCCGTCAATTCCGTGTTTTCTGCAGATATCCGCTGCTTTTTTCTGACCTTCTTCCGTTCTCATCTCCGCGCAGCGGGCTGTATATAAAATCGTACCTCCGCGGCTGATGGTATCGGATACGTCTCTTGCCGTCATGTCAATGATTTCCTCGTTCAGCAGTCCGTCGTATCCCTTCTGGATACCTTTCATCTGCACGCCTTTGATCAGGCCGCGGCGAACCACCGCACGGATGGCAGCGTTCATACCCGGGGCGTCTCCTCCGCTGGTCAGCACTCCGATGGTTTTGATTTCCTTAGCCATAACCTTACCTCCACTATCTATTTTATCTTGCTTCGTATACAAACTATCGTATTTATTTTAATGCAATCAGCGTCGTTTTTCAATACTCTTTTCTACAACTTTCACGTTCGCCGACCCGTAACAGTTGGTTAAAGTATCCAACAGCCCCTGCTCAATCTTCACACTTCTGGCCGCTGGAAGCTGTTTCATCATCCGTTCCTGTTTCAGATAGACCACCACCTGGTCACTGCCGTCGGACTGCCGCAGAATATCATACAGCTCCTGCACCTGATGTTCATACTCCTTCCTGGAAGCAAACTGAATCCACAGCTGGCGGGGCATCTGATCGAAGGGTATCACCCGCTCACAGATCAGCTTGCTGGCCCGGTCGTCCTCCGCCGACACCCTTCCCTGGATAAACACCTTGGCGTCCTGCTCGATCAGATGGGAATTTTTCTCGTAATCTCTGGGAAATACCACCACCTCCACAGTACCCACCAGATCTTCCAGAGTAAGGAACGCCATCACTTTATTATTTTTTGTATATTTGATGGTTTTCTCGGTGATCATACCTCCCACCACCTGGCGGCTGCCGTCAGCCACCACCGGATTTCCCGTCTCCTCGTCCGGATTGAAGTCTGTGGTAACCGCGGTGATATGCTTTCTCCAGCTCTGTTCATATTCTTCCAGCGGATGGCCGCTGATATACACACCCAGCACTTCTTTTTCAAAGGCCAGCTTCATCTCTCTGCCATATTCGCCCACATCCGGCAGACGGATCTCAAAGCTCTTTTTTTCCTCCTCGCCCATGATGTCAAACAGGGTCATCTGGCCGGTGACAGAAGACTTTTTCTCCTGATTCACCGCATCCAGCACCTGCACATAGATCATCATGAACTGTTTTCTGGTTCCTCCCAGGCTGTCAAAAGCGCCCGCCTTGATGAAATTTTCAATGGTGCGCTTATTAACCTCCTTCCCGCTGAGCCGCTGGGCAAAATCCTTCAAAGACTTATAGTCGCCTCCCTGTTCCCGCTCCCGCACAATGGCTTCCATCACCGGTTTGCCGATACCTTTGATGGCGGAAAGTCCATAACGGATGCCGCCCGGCTCCACAGAGAAATTTCCCTCGCTTCGGTTGATATCCGGCGGCAGGATTTTGATTCCCATTTGCCGACAGTTCAGAATATACTCCGCCACCTTGGAAGGATTTTCAATACAGGACGTCATCAGAGCCCCCATGAATTCCACAGGGAAATAATATTTCAGCCACGCGGTCTGATAAGAAACCACCGCGTAAGCCGCTGCATGGGACTTGTTGAAGGCATATTTGGCGAAATCGATCATTTCATCATAGATTTTGTTCGCCACCTGTTCGGAAATGCCGTTGGCGATACAGCCCGGCACTCCTTCTTCCGGATTTCCATAGACAAAATTCCGGCGCTCCTTTTCCATCACCGCCGCCTTTTTCTTGGACATGGCACGGCGCACCAGGTCGCTGCGGCCCAGGGTATAGCCCGCCAGATCCCGGACGATCTGCATCACCTGCTCCTGATAGACAATACAGCCGTAGGTGGGCTTCAGGATGGGCTCCAGCTGCGGACAGTCATAGGTGATCGCCTCCGGATGATTTTTTCCTTTGATGTACTGAGGAATAAAATCCATGGGGCCGGGACGGTACAGGGAAATTCCCGCTATAATATCCTCCAGATTTTTCGGTTTCAGTTCCTTCATGAAATTCTTCATGCCGGCGCTTTCCAGCTGGAATACGCCCTCGCATTTTCCGCTTCCGATCATGTCCAGTACTTTGGAATCATTATAATCAATTTTATCCAGATCGATGGATGATCCCGAACTTTTCTCCGCCAGCCGCACCGCGTCCTGAATCACCGTCAGCGTACGCAGGCCCAGGAAATCCATTTTCAGAAGTCCCAGTTCCTCCAGGGTGGTCATGGTAAACTGGGTGGTGATGGATCCGTCAGAGGCCCGGGAAAGGGGCACATACTCCACCACATCCTTCTGGCTGATCACCACGCCTGCCGCATGCATGGAGGTATGACGGGGAAGTCCCTCCAGACGCCTGGACATATCGATGAGATAATGGATCTGGGGATCCTCCTCATACTGTTTCCGCAGCTCCGGATTCATGGTCAGCGCCTTGTCGATGGTGATATTCAGCTCGGTGGGAATCATCTTGGCAATCATATCCACCTGGGCATAAGGCATATCCAGCACCCGTCCCACATCCCGGATGGCGTTGCGGGCGGCCATGGTACCGAAGGTGACGATCTGCACCACCCGGTCCTTGCCGTACTTTCTCACCACATAATCAATAACCTCCTGACGCCGTTCAAAGCAAAAATCCACGTCGATATCCGGCATGGACACCCGCTCCGGATTCAGGAAGCGCTCAAACAGCAGCTGGTAGCGGATGGGATCCAGCTGAGTGATCCCCAGCGTATATGCCACCAGGCTTCCGGCCGCGGAGCCCCGGCCCGGCCCCACCATGATATCATGGTCCCGGGCGTATTTGATGAAGTCCCACACAATCAGGAAGTAATCCACATAGCCCATGGTACGGATCGTGTCCAGCTCATACTCCAGACGGTCCCGAAGTTCCTGCGTCACCGGATGATACCGTCTCTCAAGTCCTTCCCGACACAGTTTGTTGAGATATTCCCAGGAGGTATAGCCGTCCGGAACATCATAGCGGGGCAGTTTTGTGACGCCAAACTCGATCTCCACATGGCAGCGGTCGGCAATCTTCTGGGTATTTTCCAGGGCCTCGGGCGCGTAGGGAAACAGATCCGCCATCTCCCGGGGGGACTTGACATAATACTGTCCGCCCTCATAGCGCATCCGATCCTCATCCTGCACCTTTTTCCCTGTCTGAATGCACAGCAGAATATCATGAGCCGCGGCGTCCTCCGCGCAGGTATAATGCACATCATTGGTGCACACCAGCTCTATTCCCGTCTCCTGACTCATTCTCAGAAGCTGCTGATTTACCAGCTGCTGATCCGGAATTCCATGGTCCTGCAGTTCCAGAAAGAAATTGCCTTTTCCAAAAATTTTCTCGTAGCGGAGAGCCGCTTTCTTTCCTTCCTCATACATTCCTCTGGACAGATTTTTGGCCACCTCGCCCGCCAGGCAGGCGCTGAGGGCAATGATTCCCTCATGGTATTTTTCCAAAAGTTCCAGATCCACCCTGGGCTTGTAATAATAACCTTCCACAAACCCAGCCGAAACAATTTTCATCAGATTGCTGTATCCCTTATTATTCTCCGCCAGCAGCACCAGATGATAATACCGGCCCTCGCCGGCCTGCGCCTCCCTGTCAAACCGGGAACCGGGAGCCACATAAACCTCGCAGCCCATGATGGGATTGATGCCTGCCTCCCGGGCCGCCTTGTAAAAATCTATACAGCCGAACATTACGCCATGGTCGGTGATGGCCGCACTGTTCATTCCCAGCTCTTTCACCCGGGCCACATATTCTTTGATTTTATTGGATCCGTCCAGAAGACTGTACTCTGTATGCACATGCAGGTGTGTAAAATTCACCGTTCTGCCTCCTCTCCGTATGATTTGTATTTGTCCGCGGCGCCTCTGCGCCCTGTTTCCGGTAAATTCTGTCCGCCTCCTCTGTGCGGATGAATAAAAAGAGCTGCCGCACCGCGCAGCAGCCCCCGCAAGGAACTCTTATTATTCACGCCAACAGCCAGGAACGCGCGGCTTCGCTATCGCTGCCGCCGCATCCGTCCCGTTTCAAAATCTGCAGCGTTTAAATCTCCGGCTCCACCTTTTTAACCAGCACATTCAGCCAGGCTCTGTCCTGCCGGCCCGGAAGTACATCCTGGGTTGTCCACAGGTCAATGAGCTTCAGCTGAGGGAATTCATCCAGAAGATCATACAGTTCCCGCTTCGTATAATCTCTGAAATACCGCTCACCGTAAATGCCGTCTCTGTCCCCTTTCCGAACGGAGAAATAGAGGATTCCATCCTCATGGAGCGCCTGAATAAGTTTCTTCAGCACGCTGCGCATCTGATCATCCCGCAGATGAACCAGGGAAGCGCAGGCCCAGATTCCGTCAAACACATCGTCGAAATCCATCTCTTCATAAGTCATGCAGAGTACATCCCGGTCAATGTTCACCTCCGCCAGCCTGCACATCTTCTCCGCTCCATCCAGAGGAGTCACATAAAATCCATATTCCTCCAGGGCCAGCGTATCCCTTCCGGAACCGCATCCCAGATCAAGAACCTCCGCATTCTCCGGCAGAAGCTCCACAAAAGGCTTCATAACCTCTCCCATATCGGCGTCTACTGTCTTTTCATAATAAGGCACCGCATATCGGTTATAATAGTCTATCGAGTCCAACAAAAATCCTCCTTTTATAGTGTCTCACGAAAAACATCATCTTAAAGTATAACAAGGATGTTCCGTAAAATCAAGCGGTACGCACATACTCCATACAGAAAATCGTAACGGTTCAGCCTTCCGGCTGCTCTGCCGCAGATATCCGCGCGCAAACAGCCAACATCCGGACCGTCACCGGCGGAAAATTTTACCGTTTTTCAGTTCAATCCGGTTTTCCTTCAGAAGATGACCCACCGCGCGTTTAAAAGCCGCCTTGCTCAGTCCCAGATTGCAGCTGATAATCTCAGGGGATACCCGGTCATCGAAGGGCAGTACCCCGGCATATTCGTCCACCGCTTTCATCACCAGGCGCGCGTCCTCCTGGATCTGCAGATAAGCCTTCTGACGGGGAGACAGATTGATTTTTCCGTCCTCCCGCACCGCCGTCACCCGGAATTTCATCACCTGACCGGGCTGAAATTTCCCCTGGGCTTCCTGACGGGGAACCATGGCGGAATACTGATCGTCCACGGCCACAAACACGCCGAAATTATCGCTGACGTCGTAAATACGTCCCTCCACTTCATCTCCCTTCTCATAAGGAGAATCCGTCCGCAGATACGGATATACCTTCATGGTGGCGCACAGCCTGGAACTTTTGTCCAGGTACAGAGCTGCAAGTACCTGCTGTCCCTTTGCCACCCGGGCCGTCTGCTCCCGGAAGGGCAGAAGAAGATCCTTCTCCAGACCCCAGCTGAGAAACGCGCCGATCTTTCCCACATCGGCCACGGTAAGCAATGCCGTCTGGTGCAGCTCAAGCGCAGGTTTTCTGGTGGTGGCAATCATACGGTCCGAGGAATCCCGGTATATGAATACCTCTAAAGTATCTCCGATTTCCGTTCCTTCCGGCACCTGTTTTCCGGGAAGAAGCACGCGCTCCTGCTCCCCCGTCTCATCTGCCTTCGCCAGATATACGCCAAAATTCACTTTCCTGACCACTTTGAGCGCCTGTGTCTTTCCTAATTCAATCATACGTTCTCCTGTCTGTGATTTTTACTTTCTTCAACATCCGCCTGTCGCCGGCGCTTCCACCGCAAACTCCACAATAGCATAGGGCTGACCGGACGGGCTGTTCAGGGAAACCACGTAACGGTCTCCTTCGGCTGCCAGGCACGGCAGGATCTGATCCCCCAGAAGCGCCTGACGTTTGTACTCCACGCGAAGCTGGCGAATGGAAAAATCTTCCCGGAAGCAGTCCCTGGCCATACTCACATACTGTCCGTTATTTACATGGTGATTCGTGTCCAGATGATGGGGTTTTACCTGAAAAGCCTCCCCCTGAACCGTATGCTCCGGTACGCGGATCTTTCTTGGCGCGTAGTCCATGTCCAGCTTCTCCTCCGTCGGGTAGGCCGCCAGTTCCTCCGGAAGAACCCTGGCAGGCCTGCCGCTTTCCAGATCCAGAAAAGTCCACAGAGAGTTGGCATAGGCCAGCTGTTCCCCGTCCGCCGTTTTCAGTTCAAAATTCCTGCTGCCGTAAAAGCTCTTAAAATCATACGGCCAGGTACTCACCACAATGTGCTCCCCCAGCTTCGGATAACGGTTGACACAAACCTGCCAGGCAGACAACACCCATACATGACGGATGGCCTCCAGGACCTCCATCCCTCTGCCCACCTCTTCCGAATGAAAGGTGGTACAATCCTGAAAATAATTCAGCAGGCCGGTCATTGTCAGCCGTTTGTCTTCTCCAATCTCGCTGTAACGTACCCGGCTCTCAAAGGAATATCCCATTTTCTTTCCTCCACTTCCCGACGCAATACACACAATACTTTCTGTCGAAAAAAGCCCTGGAATCTTTCCAGGGCTTCGAACAGGGCTACAAGGATTCGAACCTTGAAATGACGGAGTCAGAGTCCGTTGCCTTACCATTTGGCGATAGCCCTATACTTTTTTGTCCGCCGCATCTCGCGACAAAATGTATTATATAGCAACCTTCTGGAAAATGCAAGCATTTTTTTTATTTTTTTTCAAATTATTTTTCGCAGCCCTTCCAGACGTCAAAATACAGGAACAACTTCCCCGTCCAGCAGCCTCCCGGCTGATGCAGAGACGGGGAAATTGTACTGCTTCTGTACTCTTCCATCCGATAAGATGTCAGGAAAGAATCCCACGATTCCTCCGGAACGTTTCTTATCAGATTTCTTTTCCCTTCGTGGCAATGGCGTGGATCACAAAGGGAACAAACAGCGTGATAAACGCCGCATATCCCAGATATGCATATCCCTTGCTCACCACGGCCATCAGACCGAACTGAGCGATACCAAAGGCCAGGAAGGTGAAAATCAGAGTGAATACCGCATTGCGGGCCAGATGGCCTTTCTTTCGTTTTTCCGGAGAATCCATCCGGCGCTCCACCGCATTGACGCAGCGGGTCACAATGCCGGAAATCATATTTACCGCAGTGGAGATTGCCCCCAGAATAATCAGCAGCGAAATAACGGGGGTCAGAACGGTGGAGCCCACGCCGTTCTGTACCAGCACCAGCATGGGAACGGAAGCGGTGGCCAGCTCCGCCACATAGGCAACCGCCAGCAGGCCTACGATGGACAGCTCCATGGCAAAGAAATTGCACACGAACATTCCGATGGCCGCCCGGTTGATCTGCTTCACATCCGTCACCGGCTCCATATGCTGATACATCACGGAGACCGAAGCCAGCTGGAAGAAGAAGTACAGCACCGCCGACCA
>DVIN01000056.1 GCA_018711275.1 Candidatus Pullilachnospira intestinigallinarum | reverse complement strand
AGTAAACATAATCTTGGCTCGCATATCCCATATAACCCAATTTTTTCTTCGATGTTGGCTTCGAGAAAGTCCAATTTGCAGTGTGTACGCCATATTGACTTCCATTATCTACGCCAATCGCTACTCCTTTTTACCAATTTCTGAACCAAATTTGTAAAGCTCAGATTTTTTGTTAATTTGCAAAGGACTAAATCAAACAAACAGTTTGCATTAGCAAGCTTTTTGATTTGTTCCTATTATCACATCATGTTCCACAATTGTCAATGGACAATCCGTCTTTTTCAGCAGATAATATCCGGTATTTCCCTTGGCATCTCTCCCTCCGTCTTCCAGCCCCACATTCAACTCTTCCTGCAGAACCTCCGCCAGCTTCTTCCCTTCCGGAGAATCCTCATAATAAAACACCTGCGGGCCGCTGACCTCCGGTTCTGTATAGCTGTTCTGATGAATACTGACTGCACAGTCCGGTTTTGCCTCATGAATCAGCAGTACACGGTTTTTCATATCCTCCACTTTTTTGTTGGAGGAATTCTCCTGATACAGGCCGGTATCTTTCTCCCGGGTCATAACCACCTGGATCTTCTTCTCCTCCAGGTGCTCCTTCAATTTTTGGGCGATTGCCAGATTGATATCCTTTTCATATACCTGGTTAACTCCCACTTTCCCGGGATCTCTTCCGCCATGCCCGGCATCCACCACCACTACCGGTTCCAATCCGGACAGTCCGGCAGTCACCCTGGCGCCCTCCCGGGACAGGCAGAAAATTCCGGCAAGAAGAAGACACGTCATTCCCAGTTCCAGCAGCCGTTTCTTCAATTCCTTCAAAAAAAATCCCCCGAAACATACTTACTAAAGTATATGCTTCGGAAGATTTTTCAAAACTCAAACGAACCGAAACACGTTTGGCAGGCAGTAGCCCTGCACTGTCCGACAGGCCGCCGGATCCGTTTTTCATTCCTCATCCATGTCACGGCGTCTGAAAATCTTCTTCATCTCAGCCTCGGACAGATCGTCATCCTCCTCGTCGAAACTGTCATCTTCCGGCTGTACGTTTTCCTGACAGGACGTTGTGTCCTCAGCACCTGCATTTCCCGTGCCATCTTCATTTTCATCCTCCAGCTCCCGCAGCGTTTCCGGCATGGTGCTGATGATTCGATGCACCTCTTTATAAGAAGCCATAAATCTCCGCTGCGCCTGGTTGATCAGTTCTACAATCTCATTCATCTCTTCCTGAACAGCGATGTACTTTCTCTTCCCCTCGGCCAGCTTGTCGTTGACCTCCTCCTGCACCGCGTCCAGACATTTCTGCGCTGCCACCTCCGCGTCAGACAGGATCTGATCTCTCTGCTGCTGCGCCTCGGCAATCATCTGATCCGCCTTCTCCTGCGCCTCAAAAACCAGACCGCCGATCTGCTCGTAACGGTCGATATACTTCTGATACTTCTGTGAAATCTCCCGCTCCAGCCGATCCTTCTGCTCGGTTTTCTCCCTCAGGCGCGCATAGATTTCTTCCTTTTCCGCCTCATGCTGCCGCTTCAGTTCCTGAATCTTCTGCTCATTTTCCCGATCCCGTTCCATGAGTTCCTGATCCATCTCCTGCCGTCTGCGAAGTACCTCCTCATCCTTTCCCGCCAGCTGCTGCCGCATCTTTTCCTGTTCTGCCTTCAGCCTGCGGTCCGCTTCCTCCGCGGCTTTTCTCTTTTCACTCTCCTTTGCGGCAACCTTCCTCTCCAGCTCCGCAATCTTCTTATCCTTCACCCTGCATTCTTTAAGCAGTTTGCTTCTCTCGGCATAGGCGTCGTCCTTCATCGTCTGCACCTTCGCCAGTACGTCATCCTTGTCAAATCCACCCATCAGCGTGGTCTTGAACATTTCATCTGCCATTGTATCTACCCCTTTCTTCTGCTGTACTTCCGCCTCACTGAAGGTACTGTGCAATCACCGGCCACACGGTATCTCTCTCAAAGCCCAGCCGCCACGCGGCCACGCCGGCCAGCTGATACTCCTGTACCAGTTTCATCTTTTCCTCAATGGACTGCTCGTCCTCCACCCACATACTGTAGAGTCCGTCCTCCCCGTCCAACATCGCCACATTCTGACCCGCTTCCGAATCCCAGTAAACATCCATGCCATTCTCTGAAATGAAACTGGAAGCGCCATCCATCCCCATTACTTCGCTGCTGAGATTTCCTCCCCCGTAAGGCTCTTTCCAGAGCCGTGTATAGAATGGAATGGCATTGATCAGCTTCTCCGCCGGAACTTCCTGGAGCGAATCCTCGATGGACTGTCTCACAAATCCCAGCGATGCCACAGAACCCGCCTCCGTATCTCCGGAATGGTGTTCATCATAACCCATATTAATCACATAGTCCGCCACAATCCCCTGCTCCCGACGGTCATAGTGCGCAGAATACGGCATGGGAACCGGATCGTCAATGGAAAGCACCAGTCCTCTGTTTCTGCAGGCAATGGAAAGTTCCCGGATAAACTGTATATAATGCGGTCCCTGCTCCTCCGTGATGGATTCAAAATCCACATTGATTCCGTCAAGTCCCACGGCGTCTGCCTGGGCCATCAGCTGATTAATGATATTCGTCCTGGCCTGCGTATCTGACAGCACCGTCAAAGTGTCCGCATCCGCGCTGAAATTGTCAATCAGCCCCCAGACCTCCAGTCCCATACCATGGGCCTGATTTACATAATCTGCGCTGGCCAGAGATGTGATATTCCCGGAATTATCCGCAATGGAAAACCAGGTGGGGGATATGGTGTTAAGCCCCTGGGCGCCGGCCACCAGCTCTGCCAGAGCCGCGTTCCCGTCCGCGGTTGTCATCTGATGCCAGCCCAGACAAATCTTGTAGTCCTTATGAATACTGGTATATTCCGGCTGGGAAGACTCATGGGAAAACGCCACCTGCGAAGCCTCGGAAATATCCTCGTTACGGATATAACCGGTATAGCCATCCTCCGTAGCCACCTGACTCCAGTTATCCATCTGATCCAGAAGGTACAGCTGATCCCCTTTGGCCACTTCGTCCACGATAATACTCTTAATTCCGCCCTTCTGCCGGATCTGGGTATCCTTCTTCGCCGTAACCATGGTTTCTTCCTTCCATTCCGTGCGGATCACCACCCGGGCGGGATCATCATAAGTCTGGCAGTCCATATCTGTATACTGCTGAATAAACTCCAAATCCAGATAAAAAGTATCCCCCTCGGACCGGAGGATCACATAATCCGTACTCTGAACCCCCTGGGATGTCTGATATTCCGTGGTATCCGTAGAAATCTGAAACATCTCTGTGGGAAGCGTATACAGCATCACCTGATTCTTTGCATCCCAGTAAAATCTGCCGTTGATATACTGCCCCACCACTGTATCTGCAATATAATACCGGCCGTCAATAATTCTGGCTTTTTCCTCTTTCAGTTCTCCGTTCACCACCAGAGCAGCCTCACTGCTGTCATTGAGAGAAAAATACTCGCTGCCGTCCATCTTCTCACTGGACGGCATATACCGCCTGATCAGCGCCGTGCCGATGCCGGCTGCCGCCACCAGGACGATCAGTATCAGGACCAGAAGCACCGGTGAAATCCTTCGTTTCATTTTTATACCCTCCTACTGCATCCCATTATAGCAACATATTCAAATTCCGTCACGCTTTTCTTCGACATTTTATTAAATTTTTAAAAATTCCGGCGCAGTGTATGTACTGGAGGGAGCCATATTTACCATGCGCCGGAATTTCAGCGGCCCGCCTTATGACTGCTTTACGGAATCAAATTCCAGCCGGCGCAGTTTTCCGTCCGGCCCGGTTACATAATCCCGCATATAAGAGACATCCTCCGCAATCCGGTGAGCCTTCTCGATCTCCCTGGGGGTGCTGGGAATCCCATCCAGGTACAGTCCTACCCCGTCCCTGGCATAAGCCTCCAGTTCCCTCCGGAAATCACTTTTTCCTTTTTTGCTTTTTTTCTTCATAATTACTTATTTAACCTGCAGAATTTTTCGTGATATATTATTTCCGCTTCCTTTCCAAACTTTGCCAAAAGCAAAAAACTGCTGCCGAAAAAATGACAGGGTCCCATAAAATGATCTTTACTTTCTGTTCATATCTCTTTTTCTGTGGAAATATAATACGGTGACTGACCGCTGATGAAATGATAACTCAACTGAAAATGAATAGAATAGACTCAACTATGATTTTATGATTTGCCTGGCATCACATCCCTTCTGCGGACGCTGCCATCTCTTCTTCTTTTATTATACCCGGAATCTTCCAGTTTGCAAGAAAAATATTAAAAAAAAGTGAACCGCTTTACATCCTCCCTGCCGGTAGTATATAATAGACTGGAAGTAGTATCTTCATTATGACTTTAACCAAAAAGGATGTGAGATCTGTGAAAATAGAAAAAATCAACGACAACCAGATACGCTGCACGCTGAACAGCGACGATCTGGCCACCCGGCAGATCAAGCTCAGCGAACTGGCCTACGGATCAGAGAAAGCAAAAAGTCTGTTCCGGGACATGATGCTGCAGGCACAGGATGAATTTGGTTTCGAGGCAGACAACATTCCGCTGATGATTGAGGCGATTCCCATCACTGCGGACAGTATCGTTCTCATCATCACAAAAGTGGAAGACCCCGAAGAGCTGGACACCCGCTTTTCCAAATTTGCGCCCTCTCTGGAGGAAGATGCATCGCATACCGCGGATATCCCCGCCATCACCGGTGCGGATGATATTCTGGACATTTTCCAGAAACTGTGCGAAGGAAAGATAAAAAAAGGCGCCGGCGCCTCAAAAACCAAAAAGGCTTCTACTCCTCAGCCAAAAACAGAAGCAGCCGAAGAAAGTGAAAAGCCGGAGATCATCCGAATTTTTCATTTTTCCGATCTGGATGCGGTCATCGATGCCTCTCAGGGACTGAATAACTGCTATGACGGCTCAAACACGCTCTATCGCGATGGCACCGGCCGCTATCTGCTGGTACTGCATCAGTCCGGATGCACACCGGAGGATTTCAACAAGGTATGCAACATTCTGTCCGAATACGGACAGGGCAAAGCCTGCACACCGGCCAGGGAAGCTTTCCTGATGGAACACGGAGAAATCATTGCCGGAAGCCGTGCCTTACAGGATCTCTTTCAGTTGGCATAAGCATCCAAAACTTATCCTGCCATCTTCCGTTGTCAGGAAGGATTTAAAAAAGGCCGCCGGAAAGCTTCTTAAAAAGCTTCCCGACGGCCGTTTCTCTATTTTTTACTGAGCCAGGTAGTCATTGATCTGGTCTTCCAGGATATCAGCGTCAATGCCGTGTACAAAGCAAGCCTCTTCCAGGGACTCACCCTGTGCGGACGGACAGCCGATGCAGTGCATGCCTGCTCTCATGAGAATCGCGGCAATATTCGGATCAATTCTCAGCATCTCACCGATGGTAGTCTGTTTCGTCACCTGTGCCATGGTTCCATTCCCTCCTTTTCTATGATTTCTCATTATAATACCTTTTGCCCGCGGAATCAATGATTGTTCCCAATTTTGTACTTGTAATCTTTGGGTTCTTATATTAGAATGAATCTAGACCAAACAGAACTTATGGATCGGTCAATATACTATTTAAGGAGGAATCAGTCATGGCATATGTAATTACAGATGAGTGCGTATCCTGCGGAACCTGTGCAGGAGAGTGTCCGGTAGAAGCAATCAGCGAGGGAGATGGCAAGTATGTAATCGATGCTGATACCTGCATCGACTGCGGAACCTGCGCCGGTGTATGTCCCACTGAGGCAATCGAGGAGGCATAAGCCCCTTTCCATTTTGGGAATTTGGCTTAAGAAAGAAGAGCTGATGGATTTCAGCTCTTCTTTTTTTTCCGCTGCTTTCTTTTTTTTCCGCTTTCTTCCGTGGCCGCCGCCATCCTACGGGACTGCTGATGCCTCCGGATTGCCGCGTCCAGCCGACGGTAACGCGCTTCCTTCTTTTCCCCGTTTTCCAGCTGATCAATCAGCCGTTCCATAATCTGACCAAACTGCTTTTCCTTTTCCATGCGTTCCCGGCCGGCTTCTTCACTCTCCGTCATGCCAGTTTCTTCGGCAACTTCCGGCTTGTCCGCCACTGCTTTGCGCCTTTCCCTGCGCTTTTCCTTCTGTTCCGGCTTGTCCACAGGCGCTTCCGTACCGGCAGATGCTCCTTCCTGCCTTTTCCCCACGGACAGAGGAACTTTTTTCTCCCCTTCCCCGACAGAAGCTGTTTTTTTATTTTCCTGATTGCCATCCGCTTCCGACACGCCGGAGGCTTCACCGGGAGTCTCCTGCGGCCGAAATGCCTGAGGCCGCATCACAATTACCCGTGGAAGGGTGCTGTCGTCCCTGTTCTCCTGCTCCTGCTGACCGGAAATAATCTCCCGGATTGCCCGCAGCTGCAGCCCTTTTTTCTTCAGTTCTTTAATATTCATGAAGGTTCGAATATCTTTGTCGGTATAGTATCGATGTCCCATCTTATTTCTTCCGATGGAAAGCCCCAGTTCCTCCTCCCAGTAGCGAAGCACATGCGCCTCCACCTGGGTGATCCGGGCCGCCTCGGAAATCAGATATCTGGTCTCACTCATATACCTGCCCTCCATAAAATTATTATATCATCAGAGATAGCAATTACAAGAATTTCTCATCGCACTTTTCGGACAGAATTCCGCGAAAAAGCCGGGTGTCTGGCAAAACACCCGGCTTTTCGTGCCAGCGGACACGCCCTGTCCGGTCAGTCCTTTCTGGCATTGACAAATCTTGTATATTCCGGCATCCACACCAGATTCACCGTTCCGATGGGGCCGTTTCTCTGTTTGGCAATGATAATCTCTGCCATATTTTTATTTTCTGTATCTTTGTGATAGTAATCATCCCGGTAAATAAACATCACCACATCGGCGTCCTGCTCAATGGCTCCGGATTCACGCAGGTCGGAAAGCATGGGACGTTTATCGTCCCTCTTTTCCACCGCGCGGCTCAGCTGTGAAAGCGCCACCACCGGCACGTTCAGCTCCCTAGCCACTCCCTTTAAGGCTCTGGAAATATCGGAAATCTCCTGCTGCCGGGAATCGCTTCCTCTGCCGCTTCCCGTCATCAGCTGCAGGTAATCGATGATCACCACATCCAGACCCTGCTCCAGCTTGAACTTTCTGCACTTGGAGCGCAGTTCGGAAATGGAAATACCGGGAGTATCGTCGATGATCAGCCGGGAATTTCCAATAATTCCCGCCCCCTCAATCAGCTTAGCCCAGTCCTCGTCCTGCAGATTTCCCGTACGGATACTCTGGGAGTCCACCTTGGATTCCAGGGCAAACAGACGGTTCACCAGCTGTTCCTTGCTCATCTCCAGACTGAAAATAGCCACCGAACGGTTCTTCCGGAATGCCATGTACTGTGCCATATTCAGCACAAACGCCGTTTTTCCCATGGAAGGTCTGGCTGCTACCAGAATCAGATCAGAAGGCTGCAGGCCGGAAGTTTTGTAATCCAGATCCACAAAACCTGTAGGAATCCCCGTCACCGTACCCTTTGTCTGGGAAGCCTTCTCAATGGTATTCAGGGCGTTCAGGACCACCTGACGGATAGGAACCGTATCGCCGGAATTCCGCTTCTGCAGCAGCTGAAACATCCGCTTTTCCGTATCCTCCAGAATATCCTCCACCCGCTCCTTGCTGAGATAGCAGGTATTGGCGATGTCCTCGTTCAGCTTGATCAGCTTTCTCAGCATGGCTTTCTCGCTGACGATGTTGGCGTAATAACGGATATTGGCGGAGGTGGGCACCGCGTCCAGAAGATCACGGATAAATTCCACACTGTACACCTCCGGCGGCACATCTTTTTCCTTCAGCCGGTCCGGCAGCGTTACCAGATCCACCGGTTTGCCCTCATTGAACAGTTCCACCATGGCATCAAAGATCACGCCCAGCTGCTGCTGATAGAAATCCTCACCGGAAAGCAGCTCCGACGCCGCCATGATGGCGTCCCGGCTCATGATCATACAGCCGATCACAGACCGCTCCGCCTCCTCACTGTGAGGCAGAATCCTCTTTATCAGCGCTTCTTCCACGGCAACCTTCCTCCTAAGCTTCCTTCACAACCACCTTCAGCTCGCCTGTCACCTTGGGATGCAGACGAATGGGTACCATAGTGGTTCCCAGTTCCTTGATGGGGCTGGACAGATTCATCTTTTTCTTGTCGATATCATAGCCCAGCTGGCTCTTGGCCGCCTCGGCAATTTCCTTGGTGGAAATGGAACCAAAGGTTCTTCCGCCTTCTCCCACCCGGATCGTCACCGTCACCTGTTTATCCTTGAGTTCTTCGGCAAAGGCGCGGGCCGCTTCCAGATTCTCCTGAGCCACCTTGTCCTCATGGGCTTTTTTCAGTTTCAGATCATTCATATTTTTCGGGGTTGCCTCCACGCCCAGTTTTTTAGGCAGAAGCATATTGCGGGCATAGCCGTCGCTTACATTGACTACCTGGCCCTTCTTCCCCAATGATTTTACATCTTCCAGCAAAATAACTTTCATGTCTATATATCTCCTTCATCCAACATTTTCTGCAGCGTCTGCTTCAGCGTATCTTTTGCTTCCTCAATACTGTAATGCTCCAGCTGCGCGCCGGCAATATTCAGATGGCCGCCGCCGCCCAGACGCTCCATGATAATCTGTACATTGACCTCATCGATGGATCTGGCGCTGATATAGATGGTATTCCGATAATCCGTCAGCACAAAGGACGCTTTCACGCCCACCACGTTCAGCAGCTCATTTGCCGCCTGCGCGCCCACCACCGTAGGACTTTCCAGCCCCTCGCTGGGGCATACGGAAATGGCATAGTGATTTCGGAACAGCTCCGCATTCCGGATAGCCTCGCCTTTTGCCCGGTAATCCTCTACATTTTCCCGGAACATTTTCCGCACCCTGGTCACATCCGCGCCGCAGCGGCGCAGAAACGCAGCCGCCTCAAAAGTACGCACACCTGTCTTGGTCATAAAGTTGTTGGTATCAATCATGATACCGGCATAGATACTGTCCGCCTCAATATTCCGGATCCGGATGCCGTCGGAAAAATACTGCAGGATCTCTGCCACCATCTCACAGGCGGAAGAAGCGTACGGTTCAATATAGGATAACACCGCGTTCTGAATCACATCGCGGCCCTGCCGGTGATGATCCAGCACTACGATGGTGCGGGTCATGGTCAGAAGCTCCTCGCACTCCGTATAGCTGGGGCGGTTCACATCCACCACCACCACCACCGTGTTATCATCCACCAGCTCTTTCGCCTCGTGGCTGTTGACAAACATACGGGAATCGTATTCCTGGCTGTGAAGGAATCCGTCCATCAGAAGCCGTATGGACGGCGTGGGGGTATTGATGACAATGTATGCCCGTTTATCCAGCGTCTTGGCCGCCCGGTAAATGCCAATGGCCGCGCCGAAGCTGTCCACATCGGTGATCTTATGTCCCATCACCACCACCTTGTCCTTGCTGCTCATGAATTCCTTCAGCGCATGTGCCTTGACGCGGGCTTTTACCCGGGTGGTTTTCTCCATCATCTGCGATTTTCCGCCAAAATAGGTGATATTATTCCCATCCTTGATCACCACCTGATCTCCGCCTCTTCCCAGAGCCAGCTCAATGGCGATTCTGGCATATTCGGAGGTGTGCGCATAAGTATCTGCATTCATTCCGATACCGATACTGATGGTCACCGCCATCTCATTTCCGATATTGACGGTTTTTACTTCCTCCAGGATGTTGAACTTCTTCTCTTTCAGCAAATCCAGGGATTTTTTCCGCATAACAAGAAAATACTTATCTTTTTCCAGTCGTTTGACCACGCCGTCAATATTGGCAAAATACTTGTTGATCTTCCGGTCAATCAGTGCCACCAGCAGAGAGCTGCGGACCTCCTCGATACTCTCCAGCGCTTCTTCATAATTATCCAGATACAGAAGCCCGGTCACCAGCTTCTCTTCCTCGTTACGCCGGATATAGGTATTCAGCTCCGTCTCGTCAAACATATAAAGGCTGATCAGATAGCTTCTGTTCTCCTCTGTCTGCACCATGTCCGATGCCTCCAGAAGTTCCCGGATCTCCACCCTGCGCAGATTCACCCGGAAATCATGCTCCTTGTAGGATACGTCCACATCCCGGATCTCGTCCTGCATGGGAAGTTTCTCCGTTGTGATCTCCGGAAAAATATTTCCCACAAACTTCCGGTAACGCCTGTCCTTCCCGGTCAGCATCTGAAATTCATCATTCATCCACAGCAGTTTTCCATCCGGATCCAGCAATGCATAGGGAAGCGCGAAATCACGCATCAGATTTTTCTGCACCTGTCCGTACTGCGTGGCGAAGGAAATCAGTTCATTTGGCATGGTGGATCTGGCATGGAAATACAAAAGCACAGCCACCGCCGCATAGACAGCCGTAAAAATTGTCGCAACAGCGCCCGCCTTCACATCAACCATATACACCACCGGATTCATAATCAACAGCAGTATGGTAAGGATCAGAGGCCAGCGCAGATAAATTTTCAGCTGCCCTTTCAACTTGATTCTTTCTTTCATATTTTTTTACCCTGTTTCTCACAATCTGTCCGCCACAGGCCTGTACCGGCCTGCCGCAGTTGCTCTGCGGCTACTATTATACCATTTTCCCCGTTATTTAAAAAGTGTTTTTTTGCGAAGGGGGATAAGGAGGGCCGCAGAGACTGCCAAAAGCAGCAGGCGGGACAGAAACGGATACGGCAGAAATCCCATCAGATTACCCGACAGGTTGATGACCAGATGACAAAGGATGCTGCCTTTCCATGTGCCGTATTTTCTTGCAACCCATCCCAGCAGAATTCCCAGCAGAAAAGCATAGGAGCTCTGTATCAGATTCATATGCATAAGACCGAACAATGCGGCCTGCATCACGTTCGCCGTCCAAAAAGAAAATGCCTTTTCAAATATTTTTGTCGTCAGCCCCCGGTAAATCAGTTCCTCCGCCACAGGCGCCGCCAGAACACTGTACAGCAGAGACAGCACGGTAGGCGCACCGATCCCCATGGATTCCATCAGCTGTCCATATTCCTCCATAGCTTTTGGAAGCAGAAGCGCCGCCAGCATCAGGAAATAGCCGCTGACCGCCTGAAGAGCTACGCCCATACAGATTCCGTATCCCCAGCCGGCCGGAGAAAATTTTTTCCTGTATCCGGTCATTTTCTGTTTCCGTACCGCCTGATACCAGAAAACACCGAAGGAAAGGAAAATCACATTTGCCAGAATACTCAGCAAATACACTCCCTGACTTTCCAGCAGATTCCGTATCTCAGCGGCCGCGGGAAACATGTCGGCAGGCCCCGCAAGAAGTATCCAGGCAATCCCGTATCCGACGCCCAAAATCATCTGCACCGCCAGCCATGCCAGCGTCGGAGTCAGCCCATATAGAAAAATCCCAATCTTTTTTCCGATCGCAATCGCCTCCTCTCTTGTGACAGTATCTGCCGTTCGCTGTGTACGGCATTCCCTGTCCTGTTTTATATTTCTTTTCCCTTTGCAACGGATACTATGCAGCTATTGTATCATGTCTTTCGCTGTCCTGGTATATTTTTTCTGTATTTTTCCCTCTGAAACCGAATTGCTATTTAGTTAAATTAAGATATCTTCAATCGTATTTCAGATATTGTTTTATCGTTTTACGGATACAATATCATTATAATACCAGTGGGAAGAAACACTGCGATTTATCAGGAGGACACGGATGAAAATACGAATCAAGGATTTCCGATTAAAAAAGCATCTGACACAGGCCGGACTCGCCACAGCTCTGGAATGTTCTCAGAATCTGATCAGCCGCATGGAATCCGGATCTGCGGATCCCAAAGCAAGCGTTCTTCTGCAGATGGCCGACTATTTCCATGTCTCTGTGGATTATCTTCTGTATCATTCCGAAATCAGTCTGCCTCCGGATGTTCTCCCGTCTGCCAATCTCCAAATCGCCAGGGTTTATCCCTATTATCTGAAATTTCAGGAGCTCACGCCCGAAAATCAGGAACTGATACTTCTGATAATGGAAAAGCTGAAGCTGTCCCAGCTGCCGGAAAAATCCGGGGCTTCCGCTTCTCAGCAGGAAAAGAAATAGCGCCTTTTCCTGAAACCTGTACAAAAAGGCCCGCCATCCGGCGGGCCTCATTTTAATTCTATTCAGATCTGATCTCAGTCTGTCACATACGGCATAATTGCGATATGTCTTGCTCTCTTGATCTCAACGGTCAGAGCTCTCTGATGTTTTGCACAGTTTCCTGTGATTCTTCTGGGAAGGATTTTTCCTCTCTCAGATACGTATCTCTTTAATTTATTCACATCTTTGTAGCTGATCTCGTTGTTCTCTTTTCCACAGAATACGCAGACTTTTTTTCTTCTGCGTCCGCCTCTTCTCTTCATGGGAGAATCCGGTCTCTCACCTTTATTGTAAGCCATGATTGTTACCTCCTTTACCGAAATGATACGCTTTGTGCGCACTTTAGTTGAATGGCAGTTCCTCGTCAATTCCATCAGGAATATTCATAAATCCATCGGCAGATGCGCTTCCTGTTCCTGCAGCCGGTGCTGCGGGCGCGCTGCCTGCCTGTCCGCCGTAACCGCCGCCAAATCCGGACTGATGACTCTCGCTTGCGGCCTTGCTCTCCGCAAACTCCTGATCCTCTACCACAACCTCTGTGGTATAAACCTTCTGTCCTTCACGATTGACATAGCTTCCTGTCTGAATCCGGCCGCTGATGACAATCTTCAGTCCCTGGCGAAAATACTTCTCCGCGAACTCCGCGGTTCTTCCGAACGCCACACAGCTGATAAAATCCGCGGTGGCCTCTCCGTCCCTCTTGAATCTACGGTCTACTGCCAGTGTATACCGGGCAATCGCCAGTGAATTTTCTCCTGCGGAATATCTCACCTCAGGATCTCTCGTTAAACGACCCATTAAAATAACTTTGTTCATATTCTTACCTCTCTGATTCGAAAACCTTTAATGGGCTTTTGGCAGTTGGAAATTAAGCTTCCTTCTTAACAACTAAATATCTCAACACATTGTCCATGATGCGCACATGTCTCTCGACCTCGGCCGGACAGGTTGCCTCTGCCTCAAACTGGATGAAGTAGTAGAATCCCTCTCTCATCTTCTGGATCTCGTAAGCAAGTCTCTTCTTGCCCCACTCCTCCACCTCGGTCACTGTTCCGCCGTAACGGGCAATGTAGCCTTTCGCTTTCTCCACAACGGCTTCACGAGCTTCGTCTTCGATCTTGGCATTCACAACCAATGCTAACTCATATTTGCTCATGCTGTTTTTCCTCCTTTTGGACTTTTGGCTCCCGCACAGAGACGGGAACAAGGATAATAATATATCACGAGGTGTTATTTTATCACAGTTTTTCCCTTATTTCAAGTGTTTTCTTCCTGTTTTTTCCGAAGATTTCTCGTGTTTTTTTCCACCAGTTTCCTGGAAATCATGATCTGATGGCCGCATCCGGCGCACCTGAGGCGAAAATCCGCGCCAACCCGCAGAATCTCCCATTCCCGGCTGCCGCAGGGATGCTGCTTCTTCAGCGTCACAAAATCTCCTACTTCATACTGATATGCCATTTTTTCTCCTTTCCCCTGTCTGCTGTCCGTCATCTGACGATAATCTGCGAAAACACCTGCCCGATAGGCTCCTGGATCAGCAGATCCGCGCTGTTGTCCCTGGGTGTTGCCCCCTTGTTGATCAGCACCAGCGCGTCTCCCCGGAAATAGTCCAGCAGACCGGCGGCCGGATAAACTGCCAGGGAGGTTCCTCCCACAATCATCACATCCGCTTCGGAAATGGTTTTTACCGCGTCCCGCAGTACCCCCTGATCCAGTCCTTCCTCATACAGCACCACATCCGGTTTGATTATGCCGCCGCAGGTACAGGTGGGAATTCCTCTGCTGTTCAGCATAAATCCGGCATCATAAAACTTTCCGCAGCGCATACAGTAATTTCTGTGCACGGAACCATGCAGTTCCATCACATGCACGCTTCCCGCTTTCTGATGAAGTCCGTCAATATTCTGAGTCACCACACCGGTGAGCTTTCCGGCTTTTTCCAGTTCCGCCAGTTTTCTGTGCGCTGCATTGGGTTGGGCGTCCAGGACCAGCATCTTATCTCTGTAGAACCGGAAAAATTCTTCCGGATGACTCATGAAAAACGTATGGCTTAAAATGGTTTCCGGCGGATAATCATATTTCTGATGATAAAGCCCGTCCACACTCCGAAAATCCGGAATTCCGCTTTCCGTGGACACGCCTGCGCCTCCAAAAAACACCACTTTTTTATGCCGGTCCAGAATTTCCTGTAATTTTTCGATTTCCCTGCTCATCCAAATCCCTCCTAGACTTAATAGGTGCCGACCCATCGCGCCTGCACCACAAAACGTACCTGATCATCCGATGTACAGGTGGACAGTGTGACAATGTAATCATTTTCCGAAAGGTCTTCCGTTCCCAGCTCCACCTGAGACCGCTGACGCATATTCTCCAGATAGGAAGCAAAGGCATCCCCATGGTCAGAAAACAGCGTATAAGTATCGCTGGTAACTTCCGCGTACTGAAGGGAAAAAATTTCATACCGGTATTTCCCCTCCGGCGTACAGATCCAGAGATATTTACTGTCCTTATATTTTTCCTGGTCATACAGACGGCGCAGCGTTCCGAACATGGAGCCGTTTTTCATATTATGTCCGTAAATAATCGTGTTGGGATCAGAAAAATCCGGCGCGTTGGCCGCATCCGCAAAAATAGATCCGGCAAAATTCTCCTGTCCTTTAAAGGTACGGTGAAGATAATAGTCATTATCTTTTCCCTGAACAATGGGGTAGCTGATATCCAGCGCCTCCACATCCAGCCAGCCGATCACATCAGGATTCATACTTTTCAATTCCTCAAAATCCACCTCCGGAGGCTGATAATCCGGCTCCTGTATATTTTCCTGCGCCGTCAGTGTCTGGCCCGTATCCGGCTGATCCTTCAGAACCAGCGGTTCCCGGCTGGTTCTGGTCACCTGATGCTCCACTTCCTTATATTCGTCCACCCCGGCTTTATATCCCCGGTAGATGGCAAACAGCTGATATCCCGAAAAGCAGAAAACTGCCAGAGCAGCCACAAACAGAATTTTCCAGAAAAACCCTCCGCTTTTGTTTTTATTCTTCCTTTTTGCCATGGTGTGGTTCCTTTCTATCGCTTTGCGGCTATTATATCACGTCCCGCTCCCAATCTCAATGAAAGAGAAAAACCGGTTCCTGTTACAGAACCGGTTTCCATAAAAAATTGCGGGAGCAGGATTTGAACCTGCGACCTTCGGGTTATGAGCCCGACGAGCTTCCAGACTGCTCCATCCCGCGTCGATATATTTATTATAGTCCTCTTCTCTGCTTTTGTCAAATTTTTTCCCACGCGCTGCCACTTTCCTGTAATAATGCGGCATTATGGCATCTCGCTGCGAATCTTCTCTGTCTGTTTTGGAAATGGCAAACGACGGCCGCCTAAACTGGAGCAAAGGACGGATTTCCTATCCACTGGCATTTTATGTACAGATTTTCCAATTTATTACAGATTTAGGAAATGACATTCGCCTGTCCAGATGGTATACTGACGGAAGAATACTGTATTTTCAAGGAGGAAGCGATAAAAAAATCCTGCTCACCGACATACTTCCCGTAGAAAGAGGGAAATATTTCCGCTTCCATAACTATGAATCGTCATCCTTAAACCAATCACCATATTAAATGAGGAGGAATTTCCAAATGAAACTGATCAAATCCTATCTCCACCGTGTTTTCATCGATGGTCTGTCCGGTATGGCGCTGGGCCTGTTTTCCACGCTGATTATCGGTACCATCATCCAGCAGATCGGAACTTTTGCCGGAGGAGCTGTCGGAAACCTGATTTTTCTGGTAGGGAAAATGGCGGCTGCGGCCACCTGCGCGGGTATCGGTGTGGGCGTAGCTTACAAATTCAAAGAGAGCGCCATGGTGGTGCTTTCCGCCGCCACCGCCGGTCTTGTGGGCGGGTATGCTTCTCAGCTGCTGGCGGGAACCGTTCTCAGCGACAGCGGCGCGCTGACGCTTTCCGGTCCCGGGGAACCGCTGGGGGCTTTTCTGGCCGCCTATGTGGGTATTGAACTGGGGCATCTGATCTCCGGTAAAACAAAGCTTGATATCATTCTGACGCCCCTCGTAACCATCGGGGCCGGCTCCGCAGTCGGGGTGCTGGCGGGCCCTCCCATCTCTTCCTTCATGAACTGGCTGGGAAGCCTCATCAACTGGGGAACCGAACAGCAGCCATTTCTCATGGGAATCGTGGTCTCGGTTCTGATGGGAATGATCCTGACGCTTCCTATCAGCTCGGCCGCCCTGGGCGTAATTCTGAATCTGTCGGGACTCGCCGCAGGAGCCGCCACTGTGGGATGCTGCTGCAACATGATCGGATTCGCAGTGATCAGCTACCGGGAAAATAAGCTGGGCGGTCTGCTGGCACAGGGCATCGGCACCTCCATGCTCCAGGTGCCCAACATTGTCCGAAAGCCCATCATCTGGCTGCCCGCCATTCTCTCCAGCGCCATTCTGGGACCGGTATCCACCATGCTCTTCCACATGACCAGCAACGCCACCGGCTCCGGTATGGGAACGGCAGGTTTTGTGGGACAGATCATGACCTGGCAGGTAATGACACAGACAGAAGATCCGGTAATTGTCATGCTGAAAATCCTGGTGCTGCATTTTCTTCTTCCCGGACTTCTCAGTCTTGGCATCTGCTCTTTCATGCGCCGCCACCGCTGGATTAAAGACGGCGATATGAAGCTGGATCTGTAGTTGAGGGCAAATCGAATTGCCCTATATTTTCAGGAACACCCATCAAATCTCCCGCCCCGGCCATGGAGGGATCCTTTAGGATTTCCTTAAACTTTCTTAAGCTTCTCAGAATTTCCCCTTTTGGGGAAATTTCTGTGATAAAATACCGGAGAATCGACGATATAAGGAGAACCTGAACATGATTTTATTTCTTATTATACCCGTATACCTTTTGATCAACTGCTATCTGCTGCACCGCATACATAAATGGCTTACCGCCTGCTCCGGCATTTTTCACTCCAGAAAATTTGTGATTCCGTATATCACGGTATATACACTGCTGGCACTTTCGCTGCTGTTTGCCTTTGTGCTTCCCTCCTCCGGCCTGCAGGTGGCTGTAAAAAGGCTGAGCAATTACTGGCTGGGAACGTTTCTTTATATTCTGATGTTCGTAGCCATCGCCGATCTCTGTCGGCTGATTTTAAAACGGATTCCCGGAAAAATACATCATTTCTTTTTTTCCAAAAAAGGGTATGTATTTACGGGCATTTTTCTGACCGTTCTGACTTTGGCATTCAGCGTCTATGGCTCGGTCAATGCCAAACACGTCCGGGTGACTCCCTATCAGGTGACCATTGACAAAGAGTGTCCCGGCATTGACCATCTGAAAATCGCGCTGATTGCCGATCTCCATCTGGGCTACAGTGTGGGAGACGCCCAGATGCGCCGGATGGTGAAAAAAGTCAATGCGATGGAGCCGGATCTGATCCTGGTGGCCGGAGATATTTTCGATAATGAATACGAAGCGGTGCAGAATCCTGATAAAATCGCCTCCACTTTATCGCAGATGAAGAGCAGATACGGCGTGTACGGCGTTTTCGGTAACCATGACGTTACGGAGCGGCTGCTGGGCGGTTTTTCTGTTTCTTCTTCCAAAGAGGAAGTCCGGGATCCCCGCTTTGAGGAATTTGCCGAAAAAGCCGGGATTCAGATTCTGGACGATGAGGCGGTCTGCATAGAAGACGCGTTCTATCTGGTGGGAAGAAAGGACGCACAGAAATCCGGCGATGGGGAAGGCCGCCTTTCTCCTGAAGGGATCCTCTCCAAGACAGATACCCGTCTTCCGGTTATCGTGATGGAACATCAGCCCCGGCAGCTTCAGGAACTGGCGGACGCGGGGGCGGACATGCAGCTTTGCGGCCACACCCATGACGGACAAATCTTTCCAGGCAATCTGGTAATCCCCTTTTTCTGGGAAAATCCCTGCGGTCTTCTTGTAAAAGACCAGATGTACAGCATCGTCACCTCCGGCGTGGGGGTATGGGGACCGGCCATGCGGGTGGGAACCGTCAGTGAGGTTTGTGAAATCACAGTTAATTTCCGTCAGTCAGAATCAGGAAACGCCGCATAGTCAGCACAGAAAAAGAGTCCCGGAAAGCCATTATGGATCGGCTTTCCGGGACTCTTTTTCTGTTTTCTTCACAATTTCGCAGAGTTCTTACAGCATATGCGCTCTCAGCTCTTTGCCGTCCAGCGGGGACAGGTAAGCGGGAGCAATATCAAATACGGTCTTACATCCGGTGGCGCCCTCTGCTGCCAGACGATTCAAAGCTCTGGCGTAAGCCACCAGCACACTGGAGGTAAACTCCGGATTGGACTCCAGTTTCAGAGAATATTCGATCATCTGATGGGTTTTCTCTCCGTCTCCCGTCATGCCGCTTCTCATAACAAATCCGCCGTGGGGCATCTTGTTATGGTTTGCCTCAAATTCCTCTTCTGTAATAAAGTTTACCGTAGTATCATATTCATCAAAATAGTTGGGCATAGTCTTGATATCATGCTCGATCTGTGCTTTGTCAGCGCCTTCCTCGGCAACTACCCAACATTCTCTCAGATGCTTCTGGCGGGTGGTCAGCTCCGGCTGTTTGCCCTGGCGCACCTGCTCCATGGCTGCTTCCACCGGAATCGTGTACTGAATACCTCTCTTTACGCCCGCAACCCGGCGGATGGCGTCAGAATGTCCCTGGCTTACACCTTTTCCCCAGAATGTGTAGGTTTTCCCGTTGGGAAGAATAGACTCCGCATACAGCCGGTTTAAAGAAAACAGGCCCGGATCCCAGCCCACGGAAATCAGTCCCACATGACCGTTTTCACGGCAGGCGGCATCCACTGCGTCAAAATGCTGCGGAATATGCGCATGGGTGTCAAAACTGTCGATGACATGAAAATACTTTGCCATCTCCGGGGTCTGCTCCGGAAGATCCGTGGCGCTTCCTCCGCAGAGAATCATCACATCGATCTGATCCGCCATATCCTTTACCTGGTCCATCCGATATACCGGCACACCTTCTGTGGCGGGCTTTACACTTGCGGGATCACGGCGGGTAAAAATTCCTGCCAGCTCCATATCCTCATTCTGACGGATGGCCAGCTCCACGCCCTTTCCCAGATTTCCGTATCCTGCAATTCCGATTCTGATTTTTTTCATTGAACGATTACCTCCTGAAGAGTCGCAACAGTGCCTCCGGCGCGCATTGTCCGTACCCGCAATGCCATCCGGCGGGCTGCCGCGAAGAATCTCTAAAACAGTATCATCCTATCATATTTTCGCCCGGTTTTCAACTACCGGCCGCCATCCTCTATCTCCTGAAGTCCCCGGTCGATCCATGCATAATGCTCCATAATGGCTCTCATGCCATTTTTCAGATCCCCGGCAATCAGGCAACGATAAATTTTTTCATGAAGACTCAGCCATCTTTCCTCATCATCTCTGGCAGAATCCGCCCGGACCATGGCGATCTCCTCCCGGCAGACCTCCGCCAGCGCGTCCATGACAATCTGCAGCAGACGGTTCCCGGAACACCGGATCAGCATCTGGTGGAACTGATGATCCGCCTGATTCTTCTTTGCCGGATCCGGATGACGCATCTGATGGATGATCCGTTCAAATTCCTGTTGTTCCTGTAAGCCAATCCTGTCCGCGGCCATAAAAAAGGCCTGCAGTTCCATGGCATGACGCATCTGGCTGACCTCCAGATAACTGCTCTCCTTCATTAAAAGCAGCGCGGAAAACACGCTGCTCAGGCTCTGTCCCATATTGTTTACCAGGAAGTTTCCCTTCCCCTGCCGGCTCTCAATAATCCCCATATTTTCCAGAGTTCTCAGTGCCTCCCGGATGGAATTCCTGCTAAGCCCCAGCGTTTCCATCAGTTCTCTTTCCGAAGGAAGTCTGCCTCCATGTTCCACCTGTTTGGTTCGAACCAGTTCCTTGATATACTCGATCACCTGGAAATAAACTTTTCGCCCGTCATTCATAGAAGCTTCCTCCGCTTCAGATAATCCAGCACGGTATCCACCGTTCCGTCAATCCCCAGTTTCCCGCTGTCCAGACAAAGCTCATAATGATCGGCGCAATTCCACTGCTGACGGGTGTAATACTGATGAAAAGCCGCCCGGTCCTCATCCGTTTTATCTACCAGCTTTTCTGCCTTTTTCCGGGAAATTCCCTCATAATTCATCACCCGTTCCACTCGCAGTCCGCGGTCCGCATGAATAAAAAGGCTCACCGCCGCCGGATCCTTTCGAAAAATATAGCCGGAGCATCTTCCGATAATCACGCAGGGACCCTCCTGGGCCAGCCGGCGGATCCGCGCGAAGGGCGCCTCCCCCAGTTTCTCCTGATCCATCTCCATGGCCAGCGCATACAGAAGGCTGTTCACCGGCTGCTCCTCATAAAATGCCCGCACCTCATCATACTCTTTTCCCTGGGCCATCTCCATGAGAACCTTTTTATCATAAAAGGCGATTCCCAGACGCCGGGCAATCTTTTCTCCTATCTCATGACCGCCGCTGGCACACTGGCGGCCCACTGTAAGAATCAGATTTTCCATTTTCCGTCACCTTTCCCGCTGTCCGTAAAATATTTCATGGAAGCTTACAGCAGCTGTGCAAACACAGATGCGCCGATCACCGTAAGGAGGCCTGCCACCGCAATGGCAAGACTGCTCATGGCGCCTTCCACCATACCAAATTCCATAGCCTTTGAGGTACCGATCGCATGTGCGGAAGTTCCCAGGGCCAGCCCTCTGGCCACCGGTTCCTCTATCCGGAAAACCTTAAACACCAGCTCCGCCAGAATCGCCCCCAAAACACCGGTAATTACAATCACCGCCACCGTGATCGTCACAATTCCTCCCAGTTCCTCCGACACCCCCATGCCGATAGCCGTGGTGATGGATTTGGGAAGAAGCGTCACATACTGCTCGTGATTCAGTCCGAATGCCAGGGATAACAGGAATACGCTGAACATACTGGCCAGCGTTCCGGATACAATCCCCACAGCCACAGCCTTAAAATTTTTCCTCAGTAAAGACAGCTGCTCGTAAAGAGGCACTGCCAGACAGACCGTAGCCGGTGTCAGCAGATAACTGAGGTACTTCCCTCCTTCATTGTAGCTGTCGTAATCCACATCAAAAATCAGCAGCACCGCCATCACGCAGATCACCGCGATCAGCAGCGGATTGAACACCGCCAGCCGAAACTTCTTTTTCAGAAGCAGTCCGGCCTCATAGCCCACAAGACTGATCACAGCCCCGAAAAATACCGAACCTGTCAGAAATTCCTTCACTTTTTCTCCCTCCGTATGATGGTCTGCGTCACCCGTCCGGTCACCGCCATCACAATCACCGTGGTCATCACCGTAATCACCAGTACCGGCACACAGATGGGCCGCAGCGCGTCCCAGGCGGTCAAAAGTCCCACCGCCGCCGGTATAAACATCACCGGCATGATCTCAATGAGAAATTCCGCCGCGCCCCGTACCTGCTCCACCTTCAGAAGCCCGGTTTTCAGAGCCGCCAGCATCAGCACCAGCCCATACACACTGGCCGGTATGGGGAGCGGAATCAATGCCCGAAGCACCTCTCCCAGAAATGAGATCAGCAGAATCCATAAAAACTGTTTTAAAAATTTCATCTTTTTCATCCTCACTGGTAGTACCAGTTGATTATATAGAGCATCCGCGCATCTGTCAAGAGGGCGCCGGCAGATCTTTGAGGAAGAAAAGCCGGATCGGACGTATTTTCGGCATCACGGAACAGGCAATCAGCGGCGCATCTCCGCTGTCGGACCGCTGCTGTGATGTTCCCGGATCATGACTTCTATTTCAGGCAGCGTCATACAGGGCAGATCTCCCGCCACCGTATTTTTTGCCGCGGAGGCCGCATTTCCCAGGGAGACTGCCCGGAGGGGATTCTCCCAGTCTGTTAAAAGGCCGGCCAACGCTCCGGCCACATAGGCGTCTCCGCTGCCGATCCGGTCCATCACTTCGATGTTTTCATAAGGTTCTTCCTGATAATAAGTATCGGTACTGCTGCTGTAGATCAGCGAGCCGAAAGAATGAGACCTGGGGCTGTGTACCACCCGACGGGTGGACGCCACCACCGAAATCGGGTACTCTCTGGCAAAACTTTTCATAATATCCGGAAGCTTCCCTTCTTTATGGAAGGTCAGCCGCGCCGTATCCTCAGAGCAGAAAAAAATGTCCACAAGGGGAAGGATTTCCTCGATGCATACCCGTGCCTCCTCGCCGGTCCAGAGATTTCCACGGAAATTCACATCAAAAGAAATTCTGGCCCCCTGTTCTTTAAACCGCTTCATCATAAAAACAGCCGTGCTGCGGGCCTTCTCTCCCAGCGCCAGCGTAATTCCCGAAGTGTGAAAACATCTGGCGGAAGCATACATTTCTTCCGGAAACTCTTCCGGGGAAATCCTGCAGAAAGAACTGTTTTTCCGGTCATAAACCACTGCCGGTTTTCTGGGAGCGGAAGCAGTCTCATAATAGTACAGTCCCAACCGTGCGTCCTTCCCCTTTTCTCTTACCGCAAATTCATCACCGGCGCCCTGATACCGGATCTGATTACAGACCAGATCTCCCAGTTCACTGTCCGGAAGCCGCGTGATAATCCCTGTCTTCAGTCCCAGCTGACCGGCGCCGGCCGCCACATTCAGCTCCGCGCCTCCCACATGCAGTTTAAGCTCCCCGGTTCTGGAAAGCCGCTCCCCTGCCGGCGGAGACAGGCGCAGAAGCACCTCCCCCAGCGTCAAAAGATCATACCTTTTCTCCATTTTCTTACCCCCTGATATGCGAAGCGGTCCGCACCGCCGCCCGGGTCAGTTCCCGGATCTTATCAAAATTTCCTGCCATAATCAGTTCCTTTTTCACCATCCAGCTGCCCCCGCAGGCAAATACCTTGTCGCACCGCAGATATTCCTTCAGATTGGACGGTCCGATCCCCCCGGTGGGCATAAAGCGAAGTCCCGGAAATACCGATGCCAGCGCCCGGATTGTGTCCACGCCGCCGTACTGCTCCGCAGGGAAAAATTTCACCACATCCATCCCCCGCTTCACCGCGCGGATCACCTCCGTGGGCGTCACGCAGCCCGGCAGAACGGGAATATGATTCGCCAGACAATAATCCACAATCTCTGAATCAAACCCCGGACTTACGATAAACTCCGCTCCCGCGTTCAGCGCCCTCTCCACCTGCTCCATGCTGATGACCGTTCCCGCTCCCACCAGCATATCCGGGCAGGTCTGTTTCATCAGGCGGATGGAAGCTTCCGCCGCCGCTGTCCGGAAAGTCACCTCAGCACAGGGAAGGCCGCCTTCTGTCAGCGCTCTGGCAAGAGGCGCCGCATGATCGACATTTTCCAGCACGGTCACAGGCACCACCTTATACTTTTCAATTTTTTTCAATACGTCATTCATGGCGCATTACCCCCATCACTGTTATTTTCTTTCATGATAAATCATTTTATCCGGCTTGCCAATAACCAACCGACAGGATTCTTCTGATTTTTCAAACGGAAGAGAAAAAAACTTTTCATTCTTCTGTTGACTTAATGCATTATTTGTATTAGTATTTATAATACAAATAATACTTTTCATAAAAAGGAGGCGGTAACCATGCTGATCTCACTGGACACTACCAGCAGCATTCCCATTTATGTACAGCTGAGAAACCAGATTGTCACCGGTATCGGCAGAGGAGAACTGAAGGCCGGGGAGCATCTTCCCACAGTGCGGCAGCTGGCAGCAGACGCCGGGGTGAATACCATGACAGTGAACAAGACGTATCAGCTGCTGAAAGCAGAAGGCTTTATAGAAATCGACCGGAGGAAGGGCGCCACCGTATGCCCTGCAGGCCAGAATACAGAAGTCTATAGGGAAAAACTGGAAAAAGAACTGGAACTTCTTTCCGCGGAGGCCAGCCTGAAAGGTATCGGCAGAGATGAATTCTTAGAACTGTGCGGCGATATCTTCAGCCAGATGCAGCCTGCATCAGAGGAGGGATAACTATGACAGCGATGATTTCTTTTATCTTTTTTCTCTTTCTGGATATGAGTATGGTCGGCCTGTGTGCCTATTGCTATTCCGGGAAGGAGAAATGGCAGGAAGGGATGATTCTGGGGATCCACGTTCCCCGCGAAGCCCGGGAAGATCCTCAGGTACAGGCGCTTGCCTCCAGGCACCGAAAGATGTTTCGTCGTTTCCAGTGGGTGAATCTGCTGACGGCGCTGGTATTTTCTGCCATGTGTTTCGTCTCCATTGGCATCGGGATTTTTCTGTGGAGCATCTGGTGCATGGAATATATCTTCGGTATTCTGCTGCTGGGGATGGCGCATCAGCGTCAGATGTATGCTATCAAACAGGAACGTCGGTGGTATGTGGGGGAATGTCACACCGCCGTCGCGGTGGATACCCGGGTCAGCGCCATGGCCGACCGGTTTCCTTTTGCCTGGCAGTGGCATCTTCCGGTGCTGGCGGCAGGGCTGTGCCTCTGGGCATTTCCCGGTATCCGCGGAAGATTTCTCGCGGAGTCGGGCGGATGGCTGTTTCCGCTGATGGCTGTGCTGCTTCCCGTATTTTTCATCGCTCTCCATATCTGCCTGGCCAGGCGGAAAAATGAAGTGTTCAGCCAGAACAGCACAATAAACGAAACGCTGAACCGGCTTCAGAAGCGCGCCTGGACCGGAAGCATGATCGGGGCGGACTATGCCTCTTTTACGGGAATTCTTTACCTCTGTCTGCGGTTTTTGTGGGGAGGGCAACTGACTTTCGCGGACGATCTGGTTTTCTGTGCCACGGATTTTCTGGGCGCCCTGTGCATTGTGGCCGCAGTGATCCGGATCCGGCAGCGCCGCCGGGAAATACTGGAAGCGGACCGGACGCCTGTGACAGTAGATGACGACGAATACTGGAAAAACGGGTGGTATTCCAATCCCAATGACCGGCATCTGTTCGTGCAGAGCCGGATGAACAGCACCAGCTATTCCATGAACATGGCCCGGCCCGCCGCCAGATGGTGGGTGGCCGTCACCGCCATCATCTGTGTGGCTGCCATCGGGGTATGTCTGTTTATCGCGGTTCTTTTCGGCCAGCTGGAGCATGCGTCCACAAAGCTGGATATGGAAGGGGACACGATCACCATTTCCAATATGTTTTATGACTGCAGCTTTTCCGCTGATGACATACAGGAAATCCAGCTGCTGGAGGAGCTTCCTGATGAAGATTTTTCCCGAACCAACGGGGCAGCCACGGACCGGCTGCTGGTGGGCCATTTTGAAGGGGATACATCGGGCAGGACACAGATGTTCCTGTTCCGCAAAGAGAAGCCTCTGATCTGTGTGAAACTTCCGGAGGAGACGGTATTTTTCAACAGTGACGCGGACGGGGAGACGGAAGAATGGTATGAAATGCTTCGCAGGCTGTGACTCATTTCAGGTAGCGTCTCAGCAATGCCAGTCGCTCCCGGAACATTTCCGCTTCCGCCGTCTTTGTTCCAAACCATCCCATATCCACTTCCCCGGTCTGGGGCAGACCAATGCGTTTCACCGCCTCCACCGCCGCTTCCCGCTGAGACATCTTTTCCGGAAACACCGTCTGACAGTTTGCACCTTCCAGTGTGTCATAGGCCAGAAAGCTTCGGTTAAAATCCATCACCGGGTACAGGGAAATGTATTGATTCGTCTCATTATCCACCAGAAATCCCCAGTTTTCCGGATGACGGTCTGTATTTCCTGTCAGATAATCCAGGAGATTCATTCCATAATAAGTCACAGGATCCATTCGCCGGCAGATGGCAAGCGTATCCAGGTCATGGTTGGCAGCAAAGATATCAAAGGACATTTTGGATACCATAGAATACTTTTTTGATGTTACCAGGCGGCTCTTTGTAACCGGCTGTCCCTGGAAGAAGGACTGACGATAGACCACCTGCGGAATCGCAAAGCACTGACAGATCCTGCTGGCCAGCAGTTCCCTCCACACCGCATCCTCATCTCCGTCTTTGAGAAGATAAAATCCGTCTTTTCTCCGAATCCACGCTTTGGGGAAGCACCCGCGGGTAGACAGATCCTGCGCCAGTTCCTGATTTGTCACTGTCATCTGCCGTCCCCGCAGGGAAATCTCCACCAGCGCTTCGTTCAGTGTATGATCATACAGATTGATTTGGGCAAACGTGGTATTCTCCCCCATTTTTCTTACCCAAAACACATCTGTCAGAGACACACAGTGATAAGACAGGGAAATTTCTGCCCGATCCCTGTCTGTTACCGCCTGGGCAGCACCTATACTGTTCAGAATTTCCTTTGCATATTTCCTGTCCAGAGACAGCACCCGGGAAGCACACCAGTAATAAAAATTATCCAGATTATTCTGCCGGACATCCACATCCCAATCTGATCCTTCTTCCTCCAGATACAAATCGTAGGGCAAAAATGTTTCTTCCAGAATCCATGCCTGTCCCGTCCGGGAAATTCTGGCCGCCGCCCGCTCCATATGCATGATTTCATAAATTTCAGGTTTACGCCCGCCGTCTTTTTTTCTGTTGACATCCGCCTCAAATGAGGGTTCAAAAATCAGATCACTCATCTGTCATTTCCACTCTTTCTGGCCGTATGGCCATTAAGGCATCCCCGAAAAGGGGGGCTTTTTTTCATAAAAGAAAGTATATCTGACACTTCTGGATTCTTTCCCGTCCACATACGACCAAAAGGTGAAATACAGCTTTCTTCCGTCAATTTCCGCAATCTCCTGCGGAGCACTTACACCAGATCCCGCATTTTCAAAATTCAGGCAGGAAATTGTCAGGATATCCCCCTCCAACCTGCTCTGTATCCTGACTTCTCCCGATTCGTTTTCCATAAAATTCAGCCGGATCTCCATGGAAAATCCCTGCTCCATCTCCACCCGGATCCGAAGATCTTCCTGGCGTCCAAACAGAAATGTCTGACCGCTGGAAATAATATCACAGCCGCCTGAGCTTAAATTTATCTGCATCAGCCTCACCTCGTTTACATTATGGTAACACGAACATAGATACCATTTCAAGTTTAACGATCCGCAAAACCTGCCTCACGCCGGCAAATACCGCGTGAATCGCCAGTTTATTATCCCAAAATGTCCGTATCCGAAATATCCTTCCATTGAGGTACTTTGTTCTCCTCAGAAAACTGCTGTTCCTCAGAACTCTCCATCATGAATTTTATATTTTCCTCCCAGGTGCTTATGAGAGTATCATCCTGAATCGTAAGACGGTAAACGGAATACCATCCAGTTCCGCGGGAAAGATATGTCATATACAGACCGTCTCCGTCCGCAGCGATATGAATCCCAGGCGCCACCTCATCACCGGCGATAATTTTCAGTTCATAGCCTGTATCCGTTTTCTGACAGCTGAATACCCTGCAGTCATGTGCCATAAAAACATCGTCTACTATACACATGGCCCCAACAATCAATTCTTCTATTCCATCTCCGTTCATATCACAAACAAAATATTCATAGTCCCCTGCATTGGAATTTGCATTAGGAAATTCGTAACCTGCTTCCTGATTCCGGACAGACTGCAGCACACCTGCATAAATCTCTTCCACTGTCTTCCCACCGGTATCCTGTGCCATTTTCGGCTCCAGAGTTTCCTGCGCAGACTGGCTTTCTTCTATATCCGTTTCCACAACCTCAATATCTGAAATGCGGTACCGTCCTTCCTGATCCTCCGCCGGTGTCAGTACGGCCTTCTTATTCTGTACCGTCAGTCCCTGCTCATAACTGTTATGTTCATAGGTATAATACACATCGATCTGATTCCCCGTATACTGGGCAGAGGTGATGTCCGCAGTGTCCTCGGCGCTGAGTGTTGCAGGGAAAAAACCGATCCGGTCTCCATCCACATGAATGTTCATAGCATCCATATCCGTATCTTCAGTAAACTGAAAAGAAGTAAAGGAAGAAAACAACCGATTAACATCCTCCAGAGAATACCAAGATTCCCAGTTTTCGTCAGGGCCATAAAACTGAATTGGTGCTCCGCTTCGTTCCGAAACCTGGCACAGAGCATTCAGAATATTGATATAATCCATATCCTGAAATCCTTCCGAAGGAATTTCCTGGGGGCCATAGGCCAGAACCATTTCCAATTCCTGTCTGGTAAGATTCCCCACAATCAGAGAATGATACTCCTCGTCACCTAACTCCGTCACCGTAGGTTCCGGTTCCTTCGTGTCCTCTGGAACCGGCAGATTCTCCTGCTGTTTCTGATTTTCTTCGTCCCCCACTGTCTGCTTCTCCTGTCCTTCCTCAGGATTCGCCATCTGTTCCTGCTGCGCCCGCACTGCCTCCGCTTCTTTGCGCTGGGCGCTCTGCCGAACAAGACCAACCACCACACCACTTTCCACGATACAGAGTCCCACAACAATCAACACCGCTTTCCCCACAGCGGTATGAAGCAGGCCTGCTTTTGACGCTTTGATCGCTGTCTTTGTACCGGCTGTGGCCGCACTGTGCGCTTTCTCTGCCCCTGTCCGGGCACTATCGGCTACGTTTTCGCCTTCCCCCGCACTGCCACAGCCGGTTACATCCCCTCCACCGTCGCCTGTCTGTACGGAAGGAGAGAATACCCGATCTGCCACAACAGAGCCTCCCCGGGCCAGTGTTCCATCGGCAGACAAATAGGACTCTTCTGTACGAAGCAGATACAGCAGCAGAGGCAGCGGAGCAAGCCCATAAAGTTTGTATCCCTTCTTCTGCAGCTCTTCTGCCTTTACCTTCAAATTTTTTCTCCCATAATTCAGTCTGGATTTTACTGTATTTTCCGAACAATTCAACGTCTCTGCAATCTCATGTATCGAAGCTCCTTCTATATGAAACATCAGAATACATACCCTCTGCTCATCAGAAAGGGATTCTATCAGATGATGAACCAGCTCCTGGGTCTCCTTGCGGGTATACGCAGTCTCCGGCTGTGTTTCCAGACTGTCATCCTCAATCTGGTATTCAAAACTCACCTCTTCTCCATTTACGGTAATATCAGAAAACAGCATAGGATTATTTTTTGCCAGCGCATTTTTTGCCGTATTTGCCACGATCATGCCAAACCATGATGGAAATTTTTCTGCGTCCTGAAGGGTATTCAATTTTGAAAATGCTTTTATATAGGCATCCTGAAGCACATCCTGGGCAGCTTCTTCATTTTTCATATATTGAAGTGCCAGATAATATTTACTCTTATATGTATTTGCATATAAAAATCCGTATCCTCTTTCTTCTCCTGCCAGAGCAAGATTAACGGCTTCCGTGTAGTTCATATTTTCCTCCGTTTTGTTATTTATTGTAAACTTTTGTTTTCCAATCAAAAAGCGCCCTTTCTTACCTGACCGATAGTTTTTCTGTAAAGAAAGGACGCTTTCCTGTTACTTATTAATCTTCAGCAGCTCCTGTGCAATGGGATCATCAATATCCAGGATAACCACACGTCTGTTTTTCTTCCCCTCGGATTCTACGAATTTTCCATTTGCATCTCTGTCCGCACCTCTTTCAAAAGGATCCAATTCATAGCCCAACCCCACAAGCTGCAGCTGGGATTCCGGCACTCCGTAGGTATCCACCAGAAGCTTTTTCACAGCCTCCGCCCGACGGATAGAAAGATCCACACAGGATTCCTGAGTTCCATCGGTGGCGGTGGTTCCCGCAATCAGAATGGAATGATCCGGATAGGCAAGGATTGCTTCCGCAACAGGCTTTAATACTTCTTTTGCTTTTCCTTCATCAATGAAAGTAGCTTCATTAATTACGAACTGTACCTGAGTTTCATTGATCTCGAAGGGAGTTTCAAATACAAGAGGATTTTCCTCTTCTTCCTCTACAGGGGCTTTTATAATTAGAGTGTAATCCAAGTCTTCATTGCCCCATGGGTTTAGACGGATATAATAAGTTGTGTTTGATGAAAGCTCCTCCGCATTAATGGTCGCCGGTGTTCCATCATTTCCTGCATTGCTACGCCCCAGTTCATTCCCATATTCGTCAAACAGGTATCCCTGAAGATCATAAGTACCCTCTGTGGCATTTACAAAAGTAATTTTGTATGTAATATCTGTATTCTCGCCTGTAGTAAATCCAAACCAGGCGCTGGTTTTGCTTTTAACTTGGCCTGATACATTTGTCTCCATGGGAAGTAGTACCGCATCATTTTGGTTCGTACCGGCTACAATACTTCCATCCGACTCGGAAACTGTCTCTCCCCTGGCTTCCGAAAAACTCCCTACTGTTTTATATGCCGTATTCTCAGCATTCGGGTCCTTTACAACTACGGAATAATCCAATGTTTCGGATCCCCACGGGTTCAAGCGGACATAGTATGTCGTATTGGGGGTTAACTGATCGGTACTAATCGTAGCAGGGGTTCCGTCATTTCCCGCGTTCTTTCTTCCGATCTCTGTTCCGTATTCATCGAACAGATATCCCTGTAAATCATTCGTTTCCGTTGATGCATTAACGAATGTAATATTATATGTAGTCTTAGCATTTTTCCCCGTTGCAAACGCAAACCAAACATATGTGTCACTTTCAACGGTTCCGAAAACTTTTGTTCCCAAAGGAATTAGTACCGCATCCTTCTGGCTACTTCCTGGAATAATCTCATCTGCTGACAAATTCTCCTGCGGATCTAACATAGAATTCTGGGTATCCGATGTTTCATTGGCAGTTGACTCCGCAGAGGCAGTTTTATTGGGATCCTGTATAATCAGAGTATAATTTAGGGTCTCATCGCCCCAGGGATTCAGCCGAACATAGTATGTCGTATCAGCGGCCAGCTCATCAGCGGCTATCGTTTCAGGAGTACCGTCACTGCCGGCATTTCCCATACCCAGCTGTGTTCCATATTCATCAAACAGATATCCTTGCAAATCATCGGTGCCAACAGTCGTATTCACAAACGTGATATTATAAGTTGCACTCTCTGTATCCCCTGTAGTAAACGCAAACCAGGCATAGGCCCCACTCTCAATGGTTCCGGATACCTTCGTTCCCAGCGAAATCGTGGCGGCATCATTCTGGCTGGTCCCGGCTGTGAAAGTATCCTCTAAATCCTCCTGCTCTTCATCACTGATATCATTTGTCGAAAAATCTGCTGCCGGAGTAACCTCTCTGTCTACCTCTTCAATGCTTTCAGTGGGAGTAGGCTCTTCTTCAGCAGCATTATCTGATTCTTCTGAGATCTGCTCAGATACTGCTTCCTGCTCTGATGCGGGTTCTTCTGCACCCTTGGTTCCACAGGCAGCAAGAACTACTGCACTCAGAACTGCACATAAAGTTACCGATATCCTTCGTTTCATATAATTTTATCCTCCTAGTATAAAAACAATTTCTATTTTGATCTTTTCTTTTCACAGCTTAGACAATCCAACAGATTAAAAAGTTTTAAAAAAATATCAATTTTTTCAATTATTAAAAAGGACATGGAATCACACCTGCTCTGTGTTATATTCCGCGTCCCAAATACTCAAAATTATACCCTTATAAATCACATGAACATCAGTTAAAATACTATGTTTTCCCATACTTCCGCCCCTCTTTCGGTAATCTCCGAATCGCCTTGACTTTATTTTACCTTTACGCTCAAAGGCTGTCAATATAGAAGGTGATCGTTCAGTCTTCCAGTTTCACTGCCACAAATATACGCTCGCAACATTCTTGGTAATCAGAGTAACAGGATACATAAAAATCTGACAGTCATAATTAATCCGAAAAAGGAAAAGGATAAAATCTCTTGATTTATACCTGAGAATCTCTATAATTATACTAAGAGACAAAAACAGACGAAAAAAAGACTGATCTCCCATACGCTTTCGCGAAGGGAGATATTTTTGCAGTCAGCAGTGAGGAAGGAGTGGGTGCATGGCGAATAACACAGAACTTCAGGAATTTCAGGAGGCAACGGCACGCCTGGGGAATGCCATAAAACATGCTTCGGATTTATGGCAGGATGAAAACTATCAGCAGCTTGCCAGTTCCGTGGCGCGGCTGGGGAATCAGTCAAGAAGCGTAATTGAAGCGGCAAACAGATGCCAGCGATCCATTGCGGAATTTCACAAAATAGCCGATGAGCATTGTTAGGAGGATATTTGCGTATGAATGCTTCAGTTTCAGTGGAGTCGCTGGAGGCGGTAAAGCAGGCTTTAAAACAGTACGATGTGGACATCAACGGGCTTGCCAGGAGAATGCAGCGGCGCGCGAACGCAGAGCTGGATGCGGGGCAACGCAGCCTGGCTAACGCGAACGCGGAACTCCAGAAGAGCCTGTCCGAGAAGAATGAGCTTACCCAGCAAATGGCAAAAATCACGCAAGACCTTTCTTACGCATCCGGCCAATATCAGCAGTATTATACCCGGGTTCAGCAGCTGACGGCTGAGATCGTGAACCTGAAAAATGAGCTGGCCAGGGCATATTCGGAACTGGACGCGATGACGGCACAGCAGAGCCGGGAGGAAGGAAATAACAACAGTGCTTCGGCAGCGGCCGCGATGAGGGATCAGATCGGCAGACTGAATCAACAGCTGGCGAATGCGGAAAGAGAGCGGGCGGCCACGGATCAGAAGCGGGCGGAGTTTTATACCAGACGGGAGACATTAACGACGCAGAAGGGCGTTTGTGAAGAAAAATTGAGACAAGTGCAGACAGTTATCGCGCGCAGACAGGATAAAGTCATCCGTATGCGGAGGGCATTTGATCAGATGAAAAGGGATCTGCAGGATTGCGTGAACGCGGCCAGGAATCTGGAGTACGCATCTGCCGGCGCTGCCAACAGGAACATAAACGCGGTGCAGCGCTGCATAAACAGTATAGAAAAATATCTGAACACATCGCTGTAAATAAGAGGAGGAAAAAATATGGCAAAAGGTGTATCGGTGGAAAGCTCCGCTGTTGAGGGAGGAATACGGTGCTGCCAGACATCCATTCAGGAACTGCAGATGGCGGCGAAAAAACTGATAAACGGTTACCAGATGGCCGGATCGGGCGGCTGGAGCGACCAGAAATACAGGGAACTGGGGCGGATTGTCCAGGACTGCTGTCAGGCCATGGGAACGCCGGCAAAGGAACTGCAGGACTGTCTGATGAAGCTGGAAGAGCTGCTGAAGGCGGTAAGAAGATATGAATCAACGGATTTGTAGGAGGAAGATATATGGCAGTAAAGGCATCGCCTGAAATCATCCGCGGGATGAAACAGGATCTGGAAAAAACTGTGCGGGATCTGCAGCAGATCAGCAGCGGAATCCGCAGCGTATTGAAACAGTCTCCGGAGTGGGACGATGAGCAGTCAAGGCAATTTCTGATGCTTATGAGGCGCATCGCCCAGCTGACGGAGGAACCGTCCGCAACGCTTCGCAGTTCGATTCCCAAACTGGAATGGCTGGCGGAGGCGCTGGATGAATACGGAAGAGTAAGATTTTGAAAGAGGAGAAAAAAATGGAGCAGAATCATGAGGGACAGAACCAGGCGGTAGCTGTTTGTTTTTATCATCCTATAAGAAAGGCCCAGGCATACTGTGTACAGTGCGGCCATCCCCTCTGCGCAGACTGTGCAGAGGCAGGAAGAATTCTCGGCGGAGCCAAAGCCGGCAGGAGCATTTGCTTTGACTGCGGGGGAAAGCTTGCGGAGCAGAATATGGAAAGTCTGAAGTCCAGGAGGGGTAACGTGATAAAATATTTTATCAAACTGCTTGCTGCAGTTGTTATTGGCTATCTGGCTGGATCCTTAATATCTGCCAAATTTCCGGGAGAGCTGCTGGCCAATGGTGTGGCATCGGTGATCTGTCGGCTGGTATTCACCTTTATAGGAGCGATTCTGGCCTGTGCTTCAGTTGAAATCGGCGATTGCGTAAGAACCGTGATTTCTTTATTCGGGACTTCTTCAGCGGATGGATGGCCGGTCAGAATTCTAAAACTGGTGATCGGTGTGGTATTCGGATTTTTTGCGGTACTTTTTAAGGGAACCACAACTGTCGTAAAAAAAGCCATGGAAAATATTAAGACTTTGAAAGCTATCCCGGATACGACCGAGAGAAATATGTCTTACCAAAACCAGATCATGTCATACCGAAGAGCCGCAGAGAGCTCTGTTCAGCCTGCGCCGGCGCAGGCAAAACAGGCACTCAGCCGGGTAATAACCTGGATTGTTGAAGACAATGTCAGACTGACAAAATGAAAAGCCGAACCGTATCGGGAATTATCATAAAAAAAGAGGGGCAGAGCGATGAGAAAACAATACCCGGAAAATATACCAGAGCTAGTTGAAAAATTTGACCAGCTGCTTCGCCAAGCGGATGCGCAGATTCTTCACCAAACACAGGCTCTGGAAAAAGAGAAGCAGGAGTATGAGGCCAGATGGGAAAAGGAGAATGCAGAGCAGCAGGGACGGACTGAGAATATCCGCGTAAGCCTTCACAGCCGGCTGGATTCCATACAGAAAGAAGCCTGTCTTGTCCGCGATCAGATATATGCAGCGAATGGCAGCAGATCTATTTCAGGGGCGATTGCTGCTCTGGCAAGATCCAAAGGAATAGTAGAACCGGTTCAGTACTATCCGCAGCGGTTTAATCTGAAAAGTGTGGATGACTGCGCCAATGCGCTGGATAAGATAAAATCAGATTTTAATTACATCAGATTCGGCAGAAATAATTCTTCGCTGGGAAAAAGTCTGTCCAATCTTTTTGCGTCATCAAAGAATGACAACACTGCCAGGCTGACTGCCCTGATAAAGACAATGCAGATGTTTCTGGGAGATCTGGAGCAGCAGAAGGAGGAGATTCTGGCCGCCAGCGAATTTCAATATAAACAGATGCTGACCTTTCAGGCACAGGCTCTGCAGCGGGAGCAGTCACAAAAACAGGAAAACTTTGAAAAGAAACATCAGGAGCAGAAGGAGGCTCTGCGAAACAAAGTCCGGCAGGATCTCAATGGGATCCTGTCCGAGGAAAACACAGAGCGGCTGGCAACACAGCTGATGCGCTTCCGGGAGCAGAGATATACAATAAGATTTTCCGGCCAGACCGATGATACATTTCTCACCAGAATCCAGTTGATATACATTCCCGACCAGATAAAGTCTGAAGTGCTCAAGTCTGCCTTGAAAAAATACGCCTCCATCTGTTCGAAAGACGGGATCTTTTATTTTCCGTACGGAATGTCTGTGTCGGGGGGCCGCCCGTGGTTTGTTGTCGTACCCGGGGATAATCCGGAATTGGGATGTAACTTTGTGAACACTATGATGTTTGATATGCTTTCCACAACCCTTCCGGGAAAGTTGACCTACACAGTAGTGGATCCATTGAAAGGCGGATCCAGCCTTTCCCTGCTTCATGATCTGTACAGATTGCTGCCGGAAATGTTTGGGAAAAAGATTTATACGGGGCGGGATGAAATAGCTGACAGAATCAGAAAAATCAGCGCGTATGTCACACGAACCCTCCAGGACAGGCTGGGAGGCACTTACCATACCGTGTATGATTATGCCGGCGAGCATGCAGAATATGAAGTTCAGACAGAGTTTCTGGTTCTGTTTGATTTTCCGGCGGGCATAGATGAATACGTATTGCAGGATCTGCTGAATATTGTCAGCAATGGCAGCAGATGCGCGATATTTACCTGCATATGCGCCCCAAACAGAGATGGGGAATATTCGGAAGTTATGAATGCCCGCATCAAGGAGGTCTCGCAACAATCCGAAGTGTTCGTGCAACCAGATGCACAGCACCTTTTGCTGAATGGAAATCTTGTTCGGATGTACAGTAATATCGCATCTGAAGAGGCGAAGCAGCTTCTTGGACGGTACATACTTTTTTATGAGGACAAAAAGAATCAGGGGACGGTACTATCCCAGCCCCAGCGTACGCTGATTTTTACCAGAGATTCGGAGCAGGCGGACGCCGCGATAGCCCAGCTTTATCAGACCAATCAGATGTACCGGACTGCCTATGGCACGATACGCCGAGATAACAGGGGATTTCCGGAAGCAATTCCCCTGGGAATCATCAGCTTCCCGTCTGCTCTTTTTGAGAAAAGCCCCGCATACCATCAAATGCAGGAACTGTTCGGAACTGAGGATCCGAAACACCAGGGCGGATGGCGGATAGAACTTCCTATGATAGTAGAACTAAACCGCGGAATGCATTTTTATCTGAAACACAGGGAAAACACCAGGAAAGTCCTGACGTTTTCTCATCATGTGATATGGTCGTTGCTGTCCTTTTTGCCGGTGGGAAAAGTAAACGTCTGCATTTTTGACGGAAAGCAGAGGGGAAACAGCATGATTCCTTTTCTGGATTTTAGAAAGCGTTGTCCGGATGTATTTGATGAAAAAATCTATACCAGCCAGGAAGATATGTACGAAAGACTGAGACGCCTCAACGGACAGATTGATGAATTTATCCAGGATAAACTGGGAAACCGATATCAGGATTTCCTGGATTACAACAGAAATACGCCCAGCCGGCAGGAACCGGCGACTCTGCTGGTTTTGTATGATTTCCCTACCGGAATGGATAAGAGAAATATGGAACTTCTGCTGAATGTGCTGCAGAATGGAAAACGATGCGGAGTTTATGTGATGATCTGTCATAATCAGGATATTGCTTTTTCCAGTTATGAAAATCTGGAAGGCTATGTGGAGGAAATGGAAAAATCCTGTCAGACCGTCACATACAGCGACGGAAACCTCATGCTGATGCCCTATGATTTTCCGCTTCATGTTCCCCGGTTCCCTGAGGCGGCGGAGATTGACGTCTTCGCGGAGGAATACGGGAAACGGATAACGAAGACGAAAAACCAGGGGATTTCCTTTGACGATATCCTGCCCGTGGAGCTGTTTGCCGCGGAATCCTCGGAAAATCTGTCGATTCCGGCGGGAATCGGAGACCGCAGCGCGGTGGTGAATCTGGTAATGGGACAGGGCTCCTCTCATCACGGCCTGATTGCCGGCGCCACCGGTTCCGGAAAATCCACGCTGCTTCACACCATCATTATGAGCAGTATGCTGAAATACGGCCCTGATCAGCTGCAGCTGTATCTGATGGACTTTAAGAGCGGAACCGAATTCAAGATTTATGAGTCCGTAAAACTTCCCCATATCCGGCTGCTGGCCCTGGACGCCATGCAGGAATTCGGCGAAAGCATACTGGAAAATCTGGTTCAGGAAATGGAACAGCGGGCGGAGCGCTTTAAAGAGGAGGCAGGCGGAGTCACAGCGATCCGGGACTATGTGAGAGTGACAGGGAAGACCATGCCGCGGATTCTGGTTATTATTGATGAATTCCAGATCCTTTTCAACGACGCCGCGAACCGGAAGGTGGCGGAACACTGCGCGGAGCTGGCAAAGCGGATCGTTACCGAAGGCCGGGCTTTCGGCATCCATCTGCTGATGGCCACCCAGTCCATGAGAGGAATATCGAACATGGCCCTGATCTCCGGAATTGTGGAGCAGATGCTGATCCGTGTCGGCCTCAAATGCGGAGAATCCGATATCCGCTATCTGTTCCCCAACGCGGACTGCGGCAAGGTTCAGACGATGATGAAAGGGCCGGTGGGAACCGCCGTTATGAATCTGGATTATACGGAGAAACCGGAGGCCGGATTCCGGGTTGCCTACTTTGATGATGACGCTCAGCGCCGGTATCTGGAAAAGATCAGCGAAAAGTATTCCGACTATCCTTCCAGGCTTCAGGTCTTTGAAGGAAAAAGGACAGAGAAGCTGCTGGATTATTTCCGCAGGGAAGGGCTGGGCAGAACGGAGGAACTGCCGGTGCGCATTCATATGGGCATGCCGGTGAAGGTGGCGCCGCCGTATACCATCATCATTGACAAGAAAAGAAAGCATAATCTGCTGATCTGCGGATCGGACATCCGCATGGCGGCCCGGGTGGCTGACAACTATATAATCTCCGCGCTTATGAACCAGAACGCGTCCGTTTACTGCGCGGACGGAGACCTGCTGGTGGATGATGACTCGGCAAAATCCTTCTATGATCTTCTGGCCGGCTGGAGCGGAAGATTTACTTTGGCCCAGGACCGGGGGGACATCATCCGGATGATCGGGGATGTATACAGCCAGTATCAGGAGAGAAAAAAGAAAAACAAAAAAGATGCCATCTTTGTGGTGTTCAAAAATCTTCAGTTCCTGGATATTGTGGGAATGATGCTGAAAGGAGAGACGATCGAGGAGGGAGATTATCTGGAGGAAGAGCCGCAGGGCGGACAGCCGGAAATTTCCGATCCCATAGCGGCGTTCGATTTTGACAGTATTCTGACGCAGCCCCGGAATGAAGACAGTATGTCGGCCGGTGAGAAGCTGATCCGGCTGATCGAGAGCGGTTCCATGTATGGAATCAGCTTCGTGATTTCCTCGCTGGAGTATCAGACCGTGAAAGATACCATGGGATCTTACGGTGAGAATACACTGAAGCACTTCCCGGAGCGGGTTGTATTTTCCCTCTCCCAGGGAGATGCGGAATTTTTGCTGGACGATATTTCCATATCGGGCCTGCAGAACCAGACGGTTTACTTTACAGACGGCATCAGAGAGAAACTGACCATCAAACCATATATTACCCCGGAGGTTTATGAGCTGAAAGAATATCTGGAAAAAATCTGAAGTATGGCACGCTGCCCATAGTAGAAAAAGTCCGTAAAATGAAGATAAACATTATTTAAATCTGTCTCGACGGAAAGGACTTCACGATAACCGAGTAAAAAGCGACGAACAGAACAGCAACTCAGGTGGCAGATTGTATATGCCTGTACGTACAAACCGGATTCAGATGAAACTATGTCAGGTTCTTACGACATGAAATAGTGAGGGAAAAAGAGACTATTCCGTAAAATCCATATTTTTACGGGATAGTCTCTTTTCCATTCATCCATCAGAGATACAAATCGATGTTCGCCATACCGCCCCGCGGCAATTCCATCTTCCGTTCTTTTCGGATACGTTCTCCTGCCGCATCCGTGTCTTTATGTATTACTCTCCCAGGAAGTAATGTCCGTAGGCGTCTGCCGCCATGATGGCCGCGTAAACCTTCTCAGGCGTCACCTCAAAGGGCATATTGTGGAGGGTATCATTTTCCGCGCAGGCAGCTTTCGCCACGGCCATGATCTTCTCCTCGGTGATTTCCTTCACACCCAACTGCCCCAGGGTTACAGGAAGTCCCACTTCGATACAGAAGTCAATGACCTCTTCCAGTTCCTCGGCGGATACGTCCTCCAGTACCAGCTGGGTGATGGTTCCGAAGGCCACCTTCTCGCCATGGTACATAGGATGGCACTCCTCCAGCACCGTCATGCCGTTATGGATGGCATGGGCTCCGGCCAGGCCGCCGCTCTCAAATCCCATACCGGACAGTAGGGTGTTGGCCTCGATCACCTTCTCCACTGCCGGGGTGCAGACACCTGCCTCCAGGGCACATTTTGCCTTTACACCCTCTTCCATCAGTGTGTCAAAGCAAAGCTTTGCCAGCGCCATGGCCGCCTGAGTACATTTTCCGCCGGCACAGGTGGCAGCGTCGGAACGCTGGCAGGCACGGGCCTCAAAATAGGTGGCCAGAGCGTCTCCCATACCCGCCACGGTGAGACGCACGGGGGATTTGGCGATGATATCCGTGTCCATCATCACCAGATTCGGATTGGCCGGAAGAAACAGATATTCCTCAAAGACGCCTTCGTCCGTGTAAATCACAGAAAGGGCGCTGCAGGGCGCGTCCGTGGAAGCGATGGTGGGACAGATGACCACCGGAGTCTTCTGATAATAAGCCACCGCTTTGGCGGTATCGAAAATCTTTCCGCCGCCCACTCCGATCACCAGATCGCAGCCGTTTTCTTTCATAATACCGCACAGCCGGTCAATCTCCTTTTTGGAGCATTCGCCGTTGAAATAATCAAACACCGCTTCACATTCCACGCCGGAAAAGCTTTCTTCGATTTCCTTTCCGATTCTCTTATATCCGCCGGCACTGATGAGAATCAGCGCCTTTTTTCCATAGGAAGCCGCATACGTCCCCAGTTTCTTCATTTCGCCTGCGCCCTGGACATATTTGCCGGGGCTGATCAGAATATTTGCCATGTCGCTTACCTCCTGTATCCGAGAGAATTTTGTTAATTTTTTAACCAATATCTATTGTATAAGAAACTTCCGCATATGTCAACCGGTTCTGCGTCTCCTCCTCCGGGAGCTCCAGAGATGCCTGATAATCCGTGATTCCCTTTCCTTCATTGGGATGTTTTCCCGAATACACCTGATCCACGCAGAATACTGCCAGCAGCAATACGCAAAGGGTCACCGCATACCGGTATTTGATTTTCCGCAGCACATTGTCCAGAAGCGGAGCTGCCAGATACACAATGGCAATTCCCCCCAGACCGAATATCAAAAGGCCTTCCGCGCAGATTCGTCCGTGCAGGTTCAGAAAATATCCGCTGTAATCCCACCATTTCTTTCCGTCATGGGTCATCTCCAGATAAAATGCGGTGAAATATTCCACACAGCCGCACAACACCACTGCGGAGAAGAATTCCACCACCGGATGCTTCCGGAAACGGTTCAGCAGTACCAGGATCAGCAGGCCGCCGGTGCCGTAGATAGGCAGCCAGGGACCGTGAAGGACGCCCCGGTTTACAAATTCTCCGTCCGTGATCAGATGCAGGCTCACCTCCCAGATCCAGCCGATAAAGGAAAAGATAAAATACAGCAGAATCAGAGAAGGAATCGAGTAGTACCGAAGGTAATGGATCTGTCCCACCTTCCGGTTTTTCTGTTCCTCCGGAATGGTGAACAGTCTGGTGGGATACGCCTTCCCCGCCAGATGATCCCGGGCGGACGCCAACCGCAGTCTCTGCAACTCCACCTCTTCATAGGCCATCTCTTCTTTCCGGCTGACCAGGGTAATTCCGAATACCTCCGCCAGCACCTTTCGGATACCGGTAAAGGAAGGCTTTCTTACCTGCTCCTCGTCCATCTGCGCAAGATCCCGGTAGGCCTGCTGCAAGGTCTGTCTGTCCGCTTTTTCAAACAGATACCTGTCATTGAGCAGCTGGCTTCCTTCCAGACGCCGCTCCTTTGCCTGCCGGCGAAGCGCCGTGTAATATTCGCTGAAAAAAGCTGTCTTATAGGAATTGGTATAAAAAAGGTCGGTGATCCCCAGCGTCACCATTCCCAGCAGGGTCCACAAAACAAAAGAAAGTTCACAGACAAAGCATTCCCATTTATGTCCCTTCATCATCCGCCGGGAAAGCGTGATCGTTTCCTTCCATCCCGCATCCGGATTTTCCGCCGCAATATACGGAACCAGAAAGTAGGAATACCGTTTGATGATACCGCCCACCAGTGTCAGTGTCCACAGAAACTGAAACAGCCAGGTCATAAACATGGTTACCGCGCATTTCCCCCACTTTTTCACCCGCACAAGAAACAGGAAGCGCTGAAACGGTACTTTCTCATAGATACGGCTCTCCAGAAAAATTCTTCTGGATATCGTCTTGTAAACATTTGTCACCAGAAACCAGACGCCAATCCACAAAAGAGCGGCAATTCCGATAAACAGCGCCAGGACAGCGTTTTTGGAAACTCCCATATTCCGCACTGCGGAAATAATATTTACCAGAATGGAACCGGAGTCAATCCCGTTCAGCACGCTGGCCAGAACGCCTCTGCTACGCCCCAGCGCCGCGCTGGTTTTTCCTTCTTTCGACTCCTCCACATAATTATCTGTGATCTCCTGAGAAATCTCTCTTCCCGACTCCACATTTCCTTCCAGCGCCTCCGTCACGGCGCCGAACATGGATGTTTTGGGAAATCCGGCTGTCGTAGCTCCCACATCCTCAATCCCCTGGCTCACATAGTTGGGCCGGTACTGTCGCAGAAAATCCAGAGAACCGGCAAACTCCACTCCCAGGAAAGAAGCAATCAGGCACACTGCCAGCAGCAGGCCGTAATGGCGCTTCACCACCTGCTTTGCGCTCTTTTTCATCTCTTTTCTTGAGTACAATGCATTTCCCTCCTCATATGTATGATTTTCCCTTTTCGTATGCAGAATATCACAGCCCGGAGGGGAATTCAAGCATTTCCCGTCCGTATCCGGCGGCAGACAAGAAGCGGAATGCTCATACAGAGGGCCGCCAGCAGCGCCAGACACAGTGTCATCTCCGGCAGCGGATACCGGAAAACAAACCAGGCGGTCCGCGCTTTCATCCACCTGCCCGCAAGATACAGCAGCGCCGAACCCGCCGTCAGCACCGGCAGGGCGATGGCTGCCCAGCAGAAAGCTCCCTCCCACAGAAGCATTTTCCTGCCCTGCCTTTCTGTCATTCCCACACTCTCCAGAACCGCCAGTTCCCGCCTGCGGACAGTTAGTCCGGTGAGAGTCACATTGGTGTAATTCACCAGTCCCATAACCGCCAGAACCGCACACAGCGCGCCCATTACCATCCGGCTTGAAGAAATATAACCGGCCTCCTGTGCCAGAAGATCTGATTTTGCCGTAAGGGTCACGGTTCTGGGGTCCAGCATGGGGATCACCTGCCGCCCGTTCTCCTCCTCAAACTGCCTGTTATACGCATCAAGCAGCTGATTCAGGGTAATCTTCAGCACAGGTTCCGCCTTCTGCTCCACATTCAGCTCCACCCGGAAGGTTTGCCGGGGCAGCCCCAGCCGCTCCAGTCCCTCCCGGCTCACCAGAAGATACACCATCCGGGGACTGTTCCAGGCCAGATCCAGCTTCGGAAATCCCTTCTGGCTGCCGTTCAGATAACCGGCAAATACCAGGCTTGCGCCGCCCTGTCCCTCCAGATCCGTAACCGGAAACTCCGCTCCGATCCGCCGGTTTCCCTGCTTTGTAAGAGCAGGGGACAACAGATCCTGATGAAGCAGCAGCGCCCCTTCTCCGCCTCTCACCGCGTCCACATCCACCGTCAGCCCTTTCTCCCGGACAAATCCGTCCAGCTGGCGAAGAAACTCCTCATCCACCGCATGAATGGTAACCGGAAGGGCCTCCGCCTGGCTGTCCGTCTCCGAAACAAACTCCCGAAGCACCTGCTCACCGGCGGAAATTTTTCCAAACGCTCCCTCTGCCACTCTGCTTTCGGATATTCCCTCAAGTCCCAGAATCTGCTCCTTCAGCGAATCCGGGAAAAATTTTGTATCTACCGGAAAATTTCCGGCTTCCATGGAGGAAGCGTAGCTGAGAATACTGAAATCCGAATGTTCAGAATCAATTTCATGGGTCCGGTCCATCCCGGTGGTGATCACCACCGCCGCCAGCGACACGGTGATTCCCAAGGCCAGGGACAGTACCGCCACAGCCATCCGCCCCGGCTGGCGAAGCAGATTTCTCAGCGCCATTCTACGCAGGAGACTGCGGCTCCGGAAGCATCTCCCCAGCCGGATTGCCGGAGAAACCTTCTTTCCCGCACCCACATACCCGGCCGCCTCCACCGGCGTCATCCGGATCACCCGGATCCACGCGGGAACGGCCCCCGCAATGGCCACCAGCAGCACAAAGAGGATAGAAATTCCCAAAAGCCAGGGATGGAAAACGGAAGCGGCGGAAATACTTCCCAGGCCGTAAAGATACATTCCGGCCAGCAGCCGGGGCAGAACCGCCGCCGACAGCAGGCCGCCCGCAATCCCGCCGATGACACAGCCCCGGACGGCAGACCGGGCCGTCTCCAGGGCGATCATCCATGCCAGCTGGCCGCCGGTGGCTCCCAAGGTTTTCAGCAGGCCGTACTGGCGGATATCCCGGGCCATGGAAATGCTCAGGATATTCCGGATCAAAAGCCATGCCGCCGCCAGGATCACCACCGCCAGAAGGGCCGCCGTGTCAAAGCCTCCCGTCAGCCTGTAAACCGCCTGCCAGGTCATGGAATTTCCCCCGAAAAACTGCTGGCTGTCATCCCGCATTTCCACATCCCGGTACAAAAGCTCCTCAATATCTTCTTCCGTGATGGAATCCCTCTGCTGAATCAGCAGTTCCGTATGCTGATCAGTGATCTGCGCTTTCTGTTTCAGGGAATCCAGAAATTCCCGGGAAAAATAACCGTCCGGTCTGCCGTTCACCGGATCCACATACTCCGTATACCAGCCCGACAGCCGGAAATTTGCCCGGTACACGCCCCCGCCTTCTTCCAGCGTAATTTCCAGTGGAATCTCCATTCCCTCCTGCCAGTCCGTGATTCCCATGCTCTGAAGCGCTCTCACCGGAAGCATCACTTCTTCCTTCTCCCGGGGATATCTGCCGCAAATATCCGTATATGCCGGAGCCTGCATAACCTTCCAGGCCTCCCCGTCCAGCACACGGCAGAAAAAATCTTCCGTCTCCCCCACCGTCACCCGTTCCCCAGTGCTCCGGATGTAAGGGAGCCCGTCAATGGTTTCCTTCTGCTGCGGGGTGGATCTTTCCAGCACCGTGTATGCGGCGGTTCCCAGGCTGCGGGTATACAACAGGCGGTCCGCCTCAATCTTCCCCAGGGCCAGGCCGAATACCGCCGTCAGCATCAGTACCGCAAAGGCCGCCGCCCCGGCAAGGATCCGGTTCCGGCCCCGGTTGGCCCATCCGTTTCTTTTGGCCAGCTGCCGGATAATGGCTCCGTTATTATTTCTCATAGCTGTCACCCGTCACCTTTCCGTCCCCGATCCGGATAATCCGGTCCGCCAGCTGGGCGATTTCCTCGTTGTGGGTCACCACCACCATGGTCTGGGAAAATGCGGCGGCGCTGGATTTCAAAAGCCCCACCACCTGAATACCGGTGGAGGAATCCAGATTCCCCGTGGGCTCGTCCGCCAGAATCACCGCCGGTTTTGCCGCCAGCGCCCGGGCCACAGCCACCCGCTGCTGCTGGCCGCCGGAAAGCATATGGGGCATACTGTGCAGCCGGTCCGCCAGCTTCAGCGTATGAATCACCCTTTCCAGAAACGCCGGATCCGCATCCCGCCCGTCAAGCCGCAGCGGCAGGGTAATATTTTCCTCCACATCCAGCACCGGCATCAGATTATAGTTCTGAAAGACAAAGCCGATATTTCTTCTGCGAAATACCGTCCGCTCGCTGCCCTTCATCTGATCCAGCCGCTGTCCTCTCACCAGAATTTCCCCCTCCGTGGGCGAATCCAGGCCGCCCAGCATGTTTAAAAGCGTGGTTTTTCCGCTGCCGGAGGAACCCACCACCGCCACAAACTCCCCTTCTCCGATGGAAATGGAAATTCCGTCCAGCGCCCGTATCTGGCCAGAGGGGGTCTCGTATATTTTCTTCAGATTTTCCGTGCGAAGTATTTCCATATCTGCCTCCTGTTCTGCCGTATTTCCTGCCGTCATGGCCGGCTACGCAATCAGACTTCCCGCCTTTTTTATAGTATAGCAAAGACTCCTTACAAACTGCTTACAGGCTGTAGATTTTTATGATTTCCCTCGAAAAGTTGAGGATATTTTCTTTTTGTTCTGAGAAAATTTTCCAATAAAAATCCAGGATTTTTAAGACAGGTTCCTCTCTTCCCTGTCTTAAAATCCCGGATCCGCATTTCTATTCTTCCGGCAGATAAATGGCTGTCTCCAGCCCCTGCCCTCTTCTCGTCACCTTCATAAAACCGTCATGCTGCCGGACAATCTCCCTGGCCAGATACAGTCCCAGACCAAAGCCCTCCGATCCCCGGGTCCGCACGCCCCGATAAAAGCGCTGAAAAATCAACGCTTCTTCCTCTGGCTCAATGCCCACGCCAAAATCCCGCACCAGAATCCGCGCGAACATCTCATTGGCGGTCAGCTCCACCTCCACCACCGACTCCGGCGGAGAATATTTGATGCTGTTGTCCAGAAGATTGCAGACGGCCTCCCCCAGCCAGACGGCATCATGGCGCACCGGTTTTGGATGCTCTCCTGTCATAAGAAGCCGTATTCCCTTTTCCTCCGCGGCCTTCTGCTCCTTCAGAATGCAGTCCAGCACCGTTTTTTCCAGATCCTCCGCATCCTTTCGGATCTGAATGATCCGCTGCTCCAGCCTGGCCATCTTGAGAAATCCCTCCGTCAGAAAATGGATTCTGCGCTCGGCATCCTTCACCGCATCCAGACAAAACCTGCGCTCCCCGGGATCCTCCTCCATGTCCAGCAGTTCCAGGTAGCTCTCCAGATTTGCCAGAGGATTTCTCATCTGATGGGCAAGCTGGGCGATCATCTCCCGGATTTCCTGCTGATCCCGCGCCGCCCGTTCTCTGCTTCCGGCCATGGCGTCCGAAAGACGCATCAGCTGATGGCGGATTTTGGAAGGCAGCGTATCCTGGCTGGTATCCGAAAGCTGCAGCGTCTCTCCGGCCAACAGTACCTCCAGCGCCCGGGAAAACTCCTCCATCTCGTTCCTTTTTCGTCCCATTTCTCTCTCCCTGTATGCAGCAGTCCTGGTTATTTACCAAAGGTGTAACCCATGCCGAACACATTCCGGATGTATACCGGGCTGGACGGATCCGGCTCGATTTTCTTTCTCAGCCGGTTCAGGGTCACGTTTACGGTATTTTCCTCCACAAAGGAACCCTCCGCGTCCCAGATCTGCTGCAAAATCAGTTTCCGGGTCACCACCCGCCCCTGATTTTTCACCAGAAGTTCCAAAAGCGCATACTCCCGGGCAGTAAGCCGTACAGGCTCTTCCCCGCAGAAAACCTGTTTCCTGTCAAAATCCACCGTCAGCCCCTGGTATCGGAACGTCCTGCGCTCCCGCCCGCTCCGCCGCAGAATGGCTTCCACATGTTTCAAAAGCACCGGCAGGGAAAACGGCTTCACCAGATAATCATCGGCGCCGCAGTCGAAAGCCCTCAGCATATCCGCTTCCTCATCCCGGGCCGTGAGGAACAATACGGGAATCTCTCCCTCCCGGCGTGCCATCCGGCAAAGATCAAGCCCCTCTCCGTCCGGGAGACCGATATCCACGATCATCAGATCCGGCCCTCCGGCTGCCAGCTTCCTGCCCTCCGCCAGCGTATGGGCCCGGGTTACCTGATAACCGTTTTTCTGCAGCATGCGGGCCAGAGCTTCATTCAGCATACGGTCATCTTCTACAACAGCGATTGTGTGCATAGGGTCTTCCTCCGTTTTACAGTATTGTTTTCGAATTCAAAACCGTTCCCTATCGAAATAAATATTGATACTTCCGCCATTGCTGCAGCAGGATTTGTTTTACTCTTGCCTTGATTTCATCCGAATAATACTGTTCTTTTTCCAAAAGTTCATCAATCGTATGTTCATTAAAGGAAAAATGCAATGTTTGCCCATATATGCTTTCCACCGCATCAAGCTGTTCATCAAAATCCAGGCACAAAGTTTTCGCTCCCACCTGTGGTATCAACTCTGTAATTTCTCTGTTCATGGGATAGTCCATGGTCAAATCGGAAAGCAGCGCCGCGCCATTATCAAAAATCGGGCAATAATGAAATTCACCCAAATCATCACACAATACCGCAATATTGTGGGTATGCCGATCCTCGTTAAGAAACAGCGCATCTATGGTGAGCAGCCTGCCAAGATACGCGCCAAAATTTTTCAGTCCTGTCATCTGCTCTACCTGCTGCACAAGAAACCGGCAGCGATCTTCTGTTTCCTGTATTCTGAAAATGCTTTTGTAAAGACTCTGAGCGTAAATCTGATAAAAAAGCCGCTCCAGAGTAATAATCTGCCATCCCTGAGGAAGAAAGCTTTTACTTTTGCATCCCAGATACCTGGTGCTTTTATACAAAATCTCCTCGGTTTCGTATAAGATAAATTCATCTTCTTCCATGTTGGAATATCTCAGCAATTCGGATACCATATACTCTGATAATCCTTCGTAACCGGTATAATCCGCTTTGTACCAGATTCCCTGGCGTTCCCATTTTAACTGGTTACCCTTAGAGGAATGTACAACGGGGACAGCCGCATATTTATCGGATAAATTGATCATATCATCACCTCTCAATTTCTATCCAAAAATTGTCCTCCGCCATCCTTCCTTCCGTTTTCTCAATAATCAGAAAAGGATCGTAAAAGGGCAGATTTAATTGTTTCAGAATAATCTTCATTTTATCTCTGGTTCTGGGGAAGCATCTGGATTCAAGAAATTCTTCATAGTCTTTGTAGGAAGGGTGTTCGTTCTTTCCAAATGCACAGAAAAGAGGATCTTTCCTGAAATTTTTAATCCGTATCTGCTGCGCGCGGTCATCCACATCAATCACTGTACACAGCTGATCTTTATACATATATCTGAGCCGAAGCGGCAGTTCCTTTTCGGGAATCAGCAGTTCCTCCAACATTTCCGGGTGCTCCCGAAGGATGCAAAGCAATGCCGCGGCCGCTCCTTTTGCAGTGCCCTGTCTGCTCTCCCAATACTCCACCGTTTTTACGGACACCCCCATAAGACTGGCCAGCTCCCTCTGTTTCAGTTTCAGTCTTTTTCGAATACGCTTCACTTCAGCAGAAGCCAATGTTTCCTGCAATGCAAATTCCATGCCGACCCCTCCCTGATGCTGTTAATAAGGTATACTCCTGATTCCCGTAATTTCCGGCGATTTCATGTAAAATGTCCTATGTGAATAGTATAACACAATCGCTACTAAATATAAGGGGTATTTTCATTTTTTTCTACTAAATTTTAGGGTTTAATCTGCGGCAACGCATATTCTTCCCTGAATCATCTGTCATCCGAATATTTTTGTACAATGATCTGCAAAAATAAAAAGGCTCCAAACCCAGTTGTTTATAGGGGTTTGAAGCTCTTCTACAAAAGGCGCAGACCGGATTTGAACCGGTGAATCGAGGTGTTGCAGACCTATGCCTTACCACTTGGCTACTGCGCCGTATGTCCTCGACATGAATGTATTATAACGCCGGAAACCTGTCGGTGTCAATTCCCAAATTCATGGGATTTTCTGAATTTTTTCAGCATTTTCCGGCTTCCCCATCATCTCCTTGTCCACCGCTGCAAAATAAGGTAAAATAGAAGCACAGTTAAGAAGGGAGGCACTGCTTATGCGTTGGAAACCGCTTCCGGTAGGGGTGGATGACTTTGAAAAATTAATCCATGAACAATATTTTTATATCGACAAGACGCTCCTGATCAAAGATCTTCTGGATATGAAAGGTGAAGTAAATCTGTTTACCCGCCCCCACCGTTTTGGGAAAACACTGAATATGAGCATGCTCCGGTACTTTTTTGAAAAAAGTTCCAGAGACACCGCCGCATTGTTCCAGGGCCTGAAAATTATGGAGGCCGGAGAGCACTATCTCTCTCACATGGGAAAATATCCGGTCATCAGTCTTTCCCTGAAATCCATGAAGCAGCCCACTTACCAGCTTTCCTTCGAGATGATGAAAAAGACGGTCAGCGAGGAATTTCTGCGACACTGGCCGGTGGTAGAACATAGCCGGAAGCTTACGGAAGCCCAGAGGGAACGTTTTCTCAGGCTCCGCGATCTTGGCGGCATTGCCGCAGACTATGCGGATGCTCTGAAATTCCTGTCGGAATGTCTCCATATCTGCTGCGAAGAAAAAGCGGTAATCCTGATTGATGAATATGACGCTCTCCTGGCAAATTCCTATTTCTGCGGTTTTTATGATGAAACCATCAGTTTCATCCGTTCGCTTTTTGAATCAGCACTAAAAACCAATGAGCATCTTGCGTTTGCTGTTGTGACAGGATGCCTTCGTATCAGCAAGGAATCCATTTTTACCGGTTTAAACAATCTGAAAATGAATTCCATAACAACCGAATTATATTCCGAGCATTTTGGCTTCACACAATCCGAAGTGGATCAGATCCTGTCATTCTATTCTCTTGAAAAGCAGCGGGATCTTCTCCGGCAGTGGTATGACGGCTACCAGTTCGGGTTCACCGAAGTCTATAATCCATGGAGTGTCATCAATTATATTGAGCTTTGCACCCAAAATGAAAAAGCTCTGCCCAGACCATACTGGTCCAACACCAGTTCCAACAGCATCGTGCGTTCTCTGGTCGAACGGGCGGATCTTTCGGTCAAGCAGGAAATTGAATCGCTGATTGCCGGAAAGACCATCACAAAACCGATCCACGAGGATATCACCTATGAGGATATCTATTCCACGCAAGACAATCTGTGGAATTTCCTTTTCTTTACCGGATATCTGAAAAAGATCCGGGAAATGCAGGAGGGCGAAACCATCTATATGGAGATGGCAATTCCCAACCGGGAGGTTCTCTACATTTATAAAACCACGGTGCTTCGCTGGTTCGAGGAACAGACAGAGAAAAAGGAGCTTTCTCCTTTGTATGAAAGCATCCTGAACGGCGATACAGAAAAAATGGCCCGGATTCTTTCGGAGAATCTGATGGAGACCATCAGCTTTTACGATTATCAGGAAAACTACTATCACGGTTTTCTGGCAGGAATGTTAAAAAATATCGGAAACTATATCGTTCTGTCCAACCGGGAATCCGGCACCGGACGCCCGGATATTCTTCTGAAATACCCCAGCGTAAGAGGGAAAGCGGTCATTCTGGAACTCAAAGTATCCGGAACCTATCAGGGACTGGAAGAGAAATGCGACGAAGCCCTGAGGCAGATTGAGGAACGGAACTATGCCGCGGAATTGAATGCGGAGGGATATCAGGATATCTTAAAATACGGAGTGGCATTTTACCGTAAGGAATGTATGGTGAAGAGAGGATGAAACGGCAGAAATTATTTGGCAATTTGGACTGGCTGTTTTTCGATCTGGGTTCCACACTGGTGGACGAGAGTAAAGCATATGAACACCGAATCCGGGAGATCGCTGATATCTCTCACAGAAGCTATGGCGAGCTTCTGGAATATGCCAGAGCGTTTTACCGCCAGAATATAAAAGGAGATCTGGCGGCGGCCCGGATAGCAGGTATTCCGCTTCCTGCATGGCACAAGGAAGAGGAAGTTCTGTATCCGAACACTGCCGCATGTCTCCGTGAACTCAGCAGCAGATACCATATCGGAATCATCGCCAACCAGTCACCCGGTACAGACAGGAGGCTGAAAGCCTATGGCCTTATGCCCTATATAGAACTGGTGATTGCCTCTGCAGAGGAAGGCCTCTCCAAACCAGATCCTGAAATCTTTCGGATTGCACAGGCAAGAAGCCATTGCCGTCCGGAAAACGCAGTTATGATCGGCGACCGCATCGACAACGATATCGTTCCAGCGAAACTGCTGGGTATGAAAACCATCTGGATCCGGCAGGGCCCCTGGCGGGAATGGAATATTTGCCAGAATAGAGAGCATCCTGATTGTATTGTAAACAGTCTCACAGAATTGTGTAATATTTTATAGGCGATAGAATTAAAAACCACAGGGAGCCGCAATACACTTCGTATCCGGCTCCCCTTCTGCATCATCTTCTTTACTGCTTCATCCGGGTGGCATCTGCCCTGTGCATATTCTCTCTTATGCCCCCTGCATACCTTTACACCTGCAGAACTCCCCCTTCCTCCGTCATAAACAGCTCCACACGCAGCACCCGATGCCCGGTCAGCGCACAGCTTCTCTCATCGGGCTGGCTGCCGCCCACGTACAGATATACTTTCGCGTTTTCCCAGACATAATTTCCTTCTTCGTCCACCACCCGCAGTCTTTCCGCCGGGAAATCCAGCTCTATTTCCTTTGTCTCTCCTGCCTCAAACGCGTTTCTTCCGAACTGCACCAGGCTGTAATTTGGCACGGCCAGCGGGCTGTCGCATACTTTTATGTAAACCTGTGTGATTTCTTCCGCCGGAACGGCCGAGGTATTTGTCACCGCCACCCGGACATGAATATTCTCCTGCTCCTCATCAACGGTTACCCGGGCATTCGCATACTCAAATTCCGCGTAGCTCAGCCCGTATCCGAAGGGATACAGCGGTTCCGCAGTCAGATACCGGTAGGTCCGTCCTTTCATACTGTAGTCTTCAAAGGGCGGCAGATCCGCGATGTCACGGTAAAAGGTAACCGGAAGCTTTCCGGAGGGAGACGCATTTCCAAAAAGGATATCTGCCACAGCAAGACCTCCCATCTGCCCCGGATACCACACATGGAGGATTGCCGCGCAATGCTCCTGCGCATAAGGCAGAGAAACCGCCCCTCCGCAGGCCACCAGCAGAACCACCGGCGTGCCGGTTTCGCAGACCGCCTGCAAAAGTCTGCGCTGAGGATCCGGAAGACCCAGATCCTTTCTGTCAGCTCCCGCATAGCTGTTTGCCGCGTCGCCCTCTTCCCCTTCCAGCGTGGCATTCAGCCCCAGGCAGAGAAAGACCACATCGCTTCTTCTGGCAGCTGCCACCGCCTCGCAGATCCTGTCATCCGGCTCGGCCAGCGCTTCCACCTGATCCCGCACCAGATCGCAGCCCTCCGAATAATACACTCTGACACTTCCGGCCAGTTCTTTCTGTATTCCCTCCAGAATCGTATAGCTTACCGACGCCGTGCCATTATAATTTCCTTTCAGGATTTCCCGGCTGTCCGCGTTTGGCCCGATGACGGCGACCGACTGGATCCGCTCCTTCCCAAGGGGCAGCAGACCATCATTTTTCAACAGGACAATCGACTCCTCCGCCGCTCTCCGTGCCACCTCATGATGGGCATCCGTGTCATTTTCCGAGTAATCGATGCTGTCATACGCTGTCTCGCGGTCAAACATCCCCAGCCGCATCCGCGTCATCATCACATGGCGCGCCGCTTCATCAATGGCGCTCTCCTGGACAAGTCCCTTTCTGCAGGCGGCCAGCAGAAACTGGTACATTTCCCCGCAGTTCAGATCGCATCCGCTTTTTACCGCCATGGCCGCAGATTCCTCCGCATTAGCGGTCACCTTATGTCCCGCATGGAAATCCTCGATGGCCCCACAGTCAGAGACGAAATACCCGTCAAATTTCCATTCGCCCCGCAGGACCTCCTGAATCAGACGCGCGTTTCCACAGGCGGGAACGCCGTTGATGCGGTTATAGGCGCCCATCACGCCTTCCACTTTCCCCTTCTCCACACAGGCACGGAAAGCGGGCAGATACGTCTCCGCCAGATCCTTTTCTGACACCACCGCATTGAAGGAATGACGCCCCGTCTCCGGTCCGGAATGAACCGCGAAATGCTTCGCGCAGGCTGCGGCTTTTAATCTTCTGCCGTTTCCCTGTATCCCCTGAATATAGCAGACCGCCAGTTCTCCCGTGAGGAAAGGATCCTCCCCGTAGGTCTCCTGCCCTCTTCCCCAGCGGGGATCCCGGAAAATGTTCACATTGGGCGCCCAGAAGGTGAGGCCTTTATATAAGCCCCGGTCCCCCTGCCGCGACTGTTCATTGTATTTTGCTCTTCCCTCCGTGGCCACAATCTCGCCCGCCTGCCGCAGCAGACTGCGGTCAAAGGAGGCGGCCATCCCGATGGCCTGGGGAAATACCGTCGCCACCCCTGCCCGGGCTACGCCGTGCAGGGCCTCATTCCACCAGTTATATGCCGGGATTCCCAGCCATTTTATTTCCCTGGCCTGATAGCTGAGCTGACTTACCTTTTCCTCCAGCGACATCTGCTCCAGCAGATTTTCAACCCGCTCCTGATCTGTCAGACTTTCGTCCCGATAATCTTTTGCTTCTCCCATTTTTTTACCTCTCCATCATTTTTTTCGCAGACAACCAACCAGACAGGGGCCTCTGCATCATTTACTCAAACCGCCCGATCCCCTCCGCCACGTTTCTGGATTTCCATACCTTCAGAATCCGGACGGAAAGCGCCGCGCACACCGCCAGCGCTCCTGCGGCCACCAGCAGAAAGGCCGCCGCGTCAAAGGAAAATCCATGGCCGAACGCTTTCATATTCGATGCGGCGTACAGATACCGCAGCACCGGCTGCAGAACCGCGAATGACAGCACAATGGCGGCCCCGCCCATGGTCAGATTTTCAAACAGCAGCATCCTCCTTACCATGGGGATACTCAGCCCCACCGCCCGCAGCATGCAGATCTCCCGGCTCCTGGACTGCATCCGGTACCGGAGCGTATTTGCCATATTGATCAGCACCAGCACGAAGGCGGTAACGGCAATCCCGGTGATGTACACCATCTGCTTGTAATAAAACATTTCATTCTGACGGATTTCCGAAATAAGGCTGCGGGTGGACACATTACTGTTCCGGCTTCCGGCCCGGATCAGCTGCCGTTCCAGCTGTGTCTGCCGCTCCTGGCTCATCCCGGCCTCCCCGTCCAGATACATACACTGGATGGCGCTGTCCGGCGCGATCTGCCGGATAAAGCGGTCATCGGTGATCAGCAGCGGGTAGACGGTCCGCCTGCAGTCATACATATATGCAAAAGACACCACGGCAGCCACCCGATACGTCCGGTATACATACCGGGCATTTGTATCAGAAAAATTTTCATATTCCGGCAGATCAGTTTCCAGATCTGCCCGGTATTTAATACGGATGGTATCCCCCGCATGGTAATCCATCAGCGGCGTTCCCTCCCGGTAGGATGCGGGCGTCTGATTTTCACCAGTATTGTCCGTCCGCAGCACCGCCAGAATCACCTCATCCTCCCGGAGGCCTTCCGGGTCAAAATCTCCCTCCAGCACATAGGGCCGAAGCGCTTTCAGCGCAGCCGTGTTGTAGCCGCACAGAAAGGATTTATACACGGAATCCCTGCCGTCAAATCCTGCGCTGCTGTAGCCGTAAATTTCCTCCAGAGACTGGTTGTACCGGTCATAATACTCCTCATTCCGCCGGATTTCCTCATCATCAAGAACACGAACGGGCAGCGCGGAGCTGGTCTTTACGTTCCGGACTCCCTCCGTACCGGCGATTTCCCGGGCGCTGTCCCTGGAAATCCCCTGCCCGGTCTGATTAAAATACTGCATAGTCATGGCGTACTGCCCGTTGAGATAGTACAGCTCTCTGGTATCCTCCCGGTAAATGTTCAGCGTCCTCGCCTTATATGCCAGTCCGGTAAACAGCACCACGCCCACGCAGATAGTCAGAATCACAAAACCGGTGGTGCGAAGATCCTTCCGCAGATACTTGCATCCCATCCGAAACAGCATCCCCGTTTTGCTTCCTGATCTGCCGATTTCGCAGACTGTCCCGGCGTCCTTGCGCCCGCCGGGATTTCCCGCTATCATCCCGATCACCGGCTGCCGGATGGCCTTCTTCGCGGCTGCCAGGCAGATTCCTCCGATACAGACAGCCGCTGCAGCCGCGCACAGGAGAATGGGCAGCACCGGTATTTCCAGGGAAAAACGCACCGCCTCATTGTGCAGGTACACCTGACTGTCCGCGTCTCCCGATACCAGCAGAATCCCCCGGGCCGTCAGAAGTCCCAGACAAATCCCCGCCGGAACCGCCGGCAGATAAATCAGATACAATTCCCGGAGCATCACGCCCCGCAGCTCTTTTCTGGTCATGCCGATGGCCCGCAGCACACCGTACTGAGGCAGCCGGGACAGCAGCGAAATCCGGTATACCCCGTAAAATACCACCATGCAGATCAGAAGAATCAGCCCTGCCAGCTCCGCGTCCAGCAGATACAGACGGCCCCGATCCTCCCTGGCGGGACATTCCCGGATCTGATCCTTTGCAATCCCCAGTTCCTCCTGAAGGCGGGTGGTCTTTTCCTCATAACCCGTCCCTTCCGAGAATTTCAGATAAACCAGATTTTCCTCCTCCGGCTGGGGACTGCAGGCCGCCGACAGGGACAGAAGCCCGTACTTTTTATTGGCGTAAATATCCGACAAAATTCCGGTCAACAGAAATTCTTCTTCCTGTCCCGTGTCCGGATCCGTCAGAGAAATGCGCTGATTGACCGCAGGCTCGACGCCCAGATTCAGCAACGTCCATTTCTCCGCCGCCACTTCCCCTTCTCCCTCGGGAAGCCTCCCCTCCAGCACCGTGGCCATCATGGTGGCGGCCTCCCCGTCATTTCTGGTCACATGCACCTGCTGATGATTCCGCTCATACAGCCGGCTCTCCCCCTGCTGCACACCCATCCAGGAGATTTCCGGGTCGGCGGCCAGCGTATCCACCTGCTCCTGAGAAAGTCCGTCAATATAGCAGTCCGACGGGGTAAATTCCGCCTGTGCCTGGATACCGGAAATACGGAAATTCGTGTGAATCAGCGTCAGCAAAACCGCAAGCAGCAGAAACGTCAGGGCAAAGCTGAGAAAAATGGCCGCCGTATTCTTTTTATAGCTTCGCAGAAACCGCCGGGAAAGACTGTTCTTCATCATGACTCACCGCCTTTTACCAGCCGCCCGTCCTCGATCCGCACAATCCGGTCCGCCAGCTGAGCGATCTCTTCGTTGTGGGTGATCATCACCACCGTCTGGTCAAATTTTCGCCCGGTGATCTTCAGAAGCCCCAGCACATCCTGGCTGGTTCTGGAATCCAGATTTCCCGTGGGCTCGTCCGCCAGCAGCAGCGCCGGCTTGATGGCCAGCGCCCTGGCAATGGCCACTCTCTGCTGCTGACCTCCGGACAACTGGCCGGGAATCCTATCCAGCCGCTCCTCAAGTCCCAGAATCCCGGTGATTTCCCGCAGATACGCCTCATCCACCCGCCGGCCGTCCATTTTCAGCGGCAGGATGATATTTTCCCACACCGTCAGCATGGGAATCAGATTGTACTGCTGAAAAACAAAACCGATCTTTCTCCTGCGGAACACCGTCAGTTCATCATCCGTCAGATCCCGCAGCCGCTTCTGATCCACGATCACCTCCCCCGATGTGGGGACGTCCAGACCGCCCACCATGTTGAGAAAGGTGGATTTCCCGCTCCCCGAAGAGCCCACCACCGCCACAAATTCTCCCCGTTCCACCGTCAGATCAATGCCGTCCAGCGCCCGTACCTGCGTCTCCCCGGTTCCGTACAGCTTCGTCAGCCCTCTCGTCTCCAGAATATTCATTTTCGCATCCTCCTCTCATTGTCCGGAATCAATTTCCTTCTGATAAAAGGATACCATCAAACCCTCACAGCCCCGGCTCCACAATGTCACAGTTTTGTGAGATTCTGTCCCTTCCTCCCCTATTCGCCTCCCGCAAATCCTCTACCGGCCCCGAACTCCCTTCCGGCGCGGCAGCTTCCCGGGCATCACCCTTGTCATCTGAGGAAACACAGAGAAAACACGCTTCCCCTTCCCGGCGCGGAGGAAACCCTGATATAACCGTTCTGGGCACGCATCACCTCCCTGGCAATGTACAGGCCGATACCCACCCCCGGCTGCCGGGCTGTCCCCTCCGCCCGGTAAAACCTGGTGAAAATCCTGGCCTGCTCCTCCTCGGAGATACCCCTTCCGTTATCCCGGATATCCACCCGCACCAGTGAAGTCAGCGCCTCCACGGAAATGGAAACTTTTCCACCTTCCGGCGTATATTTCACCGCGTTGTCCACAATATTGGAGACGGCTTCCACCGTCCATTTCGCGTCGAAAAGCGCCTCCTCCTGTCCAACCTGTACGGTCAGGTCGATATTCTTCCGGGCCGACCTGGCCAGAAACTGTCCCCGGACTGTCTCAAGCACCGGCGCCAGGGGCTGGCGCTCTGCCCGGATATGGATGATGCCGCTCTCCAGCCTCGACAGCTTCATCAGCCGGCCCATCAGAAAATCCAGGGTCTTCACCTGTTCCTTCAAGGCCGCAAGCTCCTCCCGGATCTCCCCGCCGGCGCCCCCGCGCTCCCGCTCCAGTCCCTCCTCCAGCAGCTGGGAATACAATGCAATATTGGACAGGGGAACCATCGTCTGGTGGGAGATATCGGAAATCTCCTGCTGCATCTGCTGCTGTTCCTTCTTCATCCGCTCAAGGATCATTTCCCGGCCGTTCAGATACCGCCACATACTGTTTTCCACAGCGGAAATGCTGCTTTCATCCAGATGCTCCCGGGGCAGCTTTCCCGCAGCCGCATCCTCCAGCATTTCCTGAATCCGCCCCGCAAGTTTCCGCTCCCGGCGGCGCATCATAAGCGCTGCCGCCCCGAAACAGGCCGCCGCACACATCACGAAAATCATCAGTTTCCACATAGTTTTATTCCTTTTTCTCCAGATGACCTCCCAGCCAGGTATACCCGGTACCATACACGGTTCTGATACACTCCTGATCCTCTCCCAGCTTGCCGCGCAGCCGGTTCACCGCCACGGTAAGCGCATGGTCATCCACAAATTCCGTCTCTCCCTGCCATACCTGGTCGATGAGGCTGCCCCGGCTGATATTCCGCCCCTGCGCCTGTGTCAGACAGCGCAGCAACCTCTGTTCCGTCCTGCTCAGTTCCAGGCATACGCCTTCCCGGAAAAATTCCATTTTCTCGAAATCAAAGAAAAAGACCTCGTCCCGGTACTGCCGCGATCCCCGCCGCTCTTTTCGCAGCTGCACGCCCACCCGGGCCCGCAGAACCATCAGGCTGAAGGGTTTCGTAATGTAATCGTCCGCCCCCAGCTCCAGTCCGGAAACAATATCCATTTCCATCTTATTGGCAGTCAGAAGAATCACCGGAATCTCATCCGTCCTCCGCAGCTCCTGCAGAAACTCCATGCCGCTTCCATCCGGCAGATTCACATCCAGAAGAATCAGGTCAAACATCCCGGTCCGCCAAAGCTGCCGGGCCTCCGCCAGAGAAAACGCCTGACTGCAGGAAAACTCATTTCTCAGCGCCAGCCGGATCCCATCATTCAGCCGCCGGTCATCCTCCATAATCAGAATATTTTTCATAAATTCGTCTCTTTCCCGAAAATTTTTGTCTTTTTTATCATATACTTTTTTTCACTGGTGAACAAGGATCTTTCGTCGTTTCTTTATTTTTATATATGAGGAATTTCAAATCATTCTTAACGTAGCCATGTTGATTATTACAATTCTGAATTTAAAAAATAAGAAATAGCCGCCCTGCTCTCTGGAAAAGAATAGGCGGCTATCTCTTAGCTGAATATTTTGCCAGGACGGGGAGCATTGACCTCCCTTACTGGCTGTCTTGTTAAATATATTATATGTTAATCTTCAAAATCTGTCAAACCGAAAACCGGCCTTGCGCCAACAGAAATAATTAACCAGACAGGAGGAAAACCTTGATTGATTTTCAGAACGGCAGCGTATTCAAGCTGAGAAAGACAGGAAAATTTTCCAATGAGAAAACCATCGCACCGCTTTTTATCTCCGGAGAAGAATTCATTGGAGAATATTAGGCTGTGCGGGATTATGTGATATTTACCAACAAGAGAGTGATTGCCGGCAATGTTCAGGGCGTTACCGGCAAGAAAAAGGACATTACCACCCTTCCCTATTCCAAAATTCAACTGTTTTCCGTGGAAACTTCCGGCGTACTGGATCTGGACAGTGAACTGGATCTGTACTACAGCGGGGTGAGCCTTGTGAAGTTTGAGTTTACGGGGCAGAGTGATATTGCGGAGATTGCCAGAGAGATTGGTGAATATTTACTTTAGGATTCCTGAAAAGGCATCAACGCATTTCATTCGCTGCACATATACATGCAGGCCTTATTCATGCAAATCTTGACGCTGTAAAATAAGGGAGTGCCATTATTATCGGCAATCCCTTATTTTATTCTCGCACAGTATTTCAATTTTCCAGAGTCTTCCTCATTCTCACCGCATCGGCCCATACGCAATGCCGCTCCTTTCCATATCTGCCGCAAACTGGCGGATATCCACACATCTTCCATCTAACTTCACCTGTTCTTCACTGAAATAACTGCACAATACACAGGCCCGGTCCCCATTTCCGTATTCCAATAACAGAAATTCTCCATCCGGCAGATCAAACAGAGGCCGCCCCATTCCATCTGTAAAGCGAATGATTTTTCTTTTGTTCATTATTCCGCTCCTGTTTGTAATATATTTTATATTATATTTCATAATACATTTATGAACATATTATCACAATTCATTTTATATTACAATGAGATTCTACAGGAGGTGGATATGTTCAGAATAAAAAAAGATCGGATAGAATACGAAAATAAATCTCTGCGGCTGCCGGTAGATCTGATTGAAAAAGTCCAGAAACTGGCCGATGAAAATGATCTGTCATTTAATAAAGTTGTGATTCAATGTATTGACTATGCTCTGGATCATATGGAGGATAGTAATAAAAATATTAAATAGTTTTTTGTCCGATTCTGCATAACATAATAGAAGAACAAAAAAAGAAATGCCGCAAAGCATTTCTCTTTTTTCTGAGAGGCGCAGACCGGATTTGAACCGGTGAATCGAGGTGTTGCAGACCTATGCCTTACCACTTGGCTACTGCGCCATACACTATTAAGTTATGCTGTTTCTCTGCCGATTATGCAGAAAAAATGACTCCGACGGGAATCGAACCCGTGTTACCGCCGTGAAAGGGCGATGTCTTGACCGCTTGACCACGGAGCCTTATTCTCTTCTCGTCTATCTCTTCTTTTGAAAAAAGCTCCCCCTGTTGGACTCGAACCAACGACACTGCGGTTAACAGCCGCATGCTCTACCGACTGAGCTAAGGAGGAACATTCTTTTTTCTGAAGGTGATGCACCTTCAAAACTGCATATACATTCTACATCCAT
>DVIN01000055.1 GCA_018711275.1 Candidatus Pullilachnospira intestinigallinarum | reverse complement strand
ACGAGGTAGATAGGGCAGAGGTGGAAGTACAGTAATGTATGGAGCTGACTGTTACTAATCGGTCGAGGGTTTGACCTGAGTGTCTGCGGAGACAGAGAAGAGAGACGGAAAGAGAAAGCAGGCAGGTGGTTGACGCGGAAGAGAGAATGGATGTAAGTTGTATATGCAGTTTTGAAGGTACATAAATATGAAATTTACAGTCTGGAAGTTCTCCAGGCTGTTTTTTTGATGTTCAGAGAGTATGAGAATAAAATATGGAAGAGAAGCGGCCAATCTGCAGGATTTCAACATAAAAATCTTGTTGTCAGCAGTGTTAACTGCTATAATCAGAAAAAATGTTGACCGATAATGACAGCTGGATGCTTCTTAAGAATGAAAGACTGGAAAGTATAAAGACGGGGGAAAGGCCATGGCTTTAATAAAGAATGAAATTCCCATACTGGAATATGATACCGATGAAAACGCAGTGATCGATACAAAAGCTGAGGGACTGACGCCCTTTCCGGAAAAAGCAGTATTCGCATTTTTAAAGGATGAGGTGGAACGTTACGCATTGTCTTCCGGAGGAGAACTCCTGGATATTTTCAAGACTACCACAAAGGATTTTCCGATATATGCCTGCGAATATGGGGGAAAGCGGATCTGTCTGTGTCAGGCCCCGCTGGGAGGAGCGGCTGCCGTGCAGATGCTGGATTACCTGATTGGACATGGATGCCGGGAAATTATTTCTGCTGGAGCCTGCGGCGCGCTGACAGATATTCCGGAAAATGAATTTCTGGTGCCGGTGCGGGCACTGCGTGATGAAGGAGCTTCCTACCATTATCTGCCGCCATCGAGGGAGATCGCCCTGAATAAAAGAGGAATCCGGGCGGTGGAGCAGGCGCTGCGTCAGGCAGGAAGGAAATTTGAGCAGGTGAAAACCTGGACAACGGACGGATTTTTCCGGGAGACAGAGGAAATGGTGAGATACCGCCGCCAGGAGGGGTGCCGGGTGGTGGAGATGGAGTGTGCCTCTCTGGCAGCCTGTGCGGAATTTCGGAACGTGGTTTTGGGGATGCTATTATATACTGCGGATACGCTGGCCGATGAGAAAAATTATCAGGAAAGAGGCTGGGGACGCGCAAGTCTTGCGGAGGCTTTGCAGCTGGCACTGGACGCAGTGCTGTTTGTAGAATAAATTCATAAAATAATAAGAAAAAAATCCGGATATCTTCTTCTCTTTTTGATAGGATATGAAAAAAAGGAGGGGGAGCCTATGCGAAGAAAAGTAATTGCGGGAATCGTTGTTCTGATTTTGGTGCTGACTGCCGGTATTTTCTGGGTGAGCCAGCAGCAGAAACGGGAGATACCGGAGGATGCGCTGATTTTTGAGGGTGACGGTGAGGGACAGCATCTGGTGGATTTGGTAATTCAGGGGGAAGATCAAATACTGTATATGGGACAGATTCTTCTGAAAGACAGTTCCCCCACCATGGAGGATGTACTGCTTACCATCGACCAGCAAGAGCCGGGAATGGAAATTGTGCTGGATGGCGAAGGCACATTGCAGCGTATCAATGAAATGGGGGATAACTGGACGGTGGAGATTGATAACCGGGAAATAAAGGAAAAAGATATGGGCCAGATACCGGTGGAGGATTGGCAGGGAATTACTCTGCGGTACAGTTCGGAATTATAAAACAGAAAAAACAGCACCTGCGCTAAGAAAAATGTGACGGGACCAGTTCCCGTGGCTTGTGGAGGAAAGAAGATGAATACAACCCGGACAGTGACCGAAAGACAGGAGCAGTTAAATGGAATGGCGCTGGGAGGGATCGGAACCGGAACGGTGGAGATCCGCCCCAACGGATGTCTGGAAGACTGGGAAATTTTTAATCTGGGACAGTGGGCCTACGTGGACCCGGAAAAAAATGGAAAGGCGGATCTGCCGGATTATGACTGGGACGTTCTGCCCTTTTATATCAGGACAAAGACGGCGGATGGACAGCCGGTGGTGCGGAAGCTTTGTCACAGCCGGAAAATCGGAGGTTTCCGTTCCGTATCCTATTCCTTTATGAAAAATGTGGAGGAAATCCGGTGGACGCCGGATTTCCCCAGATGCTGCCTGGAGTATGTGGACAGCAGGCTGCCGGTACGGCTGAAAGCGGAATATGTCGCTCCGGTGGTGCCCAGAGATTACAGGACCAGCAGTATGCCCGGATTTTATATTGTCTTTTCCGCTGCCAATGAGTCGGATCAGGAGCAGGAGGTTTCCCTGATGGGAACCCTGAAAAACCCGGTGAACCGGGGACTTACGGACAGAGGGCTGAGAAACCGGATTTTTGCCGGGGAAAACGGAACCACGCTGCTGATGGACAGCACCGCCTCCTGGGAAAAGGAACAGAGCGGGAGCCTGGCCCTGTCGGCTGCGGGCGGTGAGATCAGCTGGATTGTGGGCGATTACACGGAATATTTCGGCGCTTATGTGCTGGGGGGAGAGCTGGGAATTTCCGAGGAATCCTGTCTGTTCGGCTTCCGGAATACGGGACGGCTTCCCAACCGGGGCTGGGAAGAGAAAAAGGAAAGCTTCCTGGCGGTGACCGATGAAGATCTGGAGGCGGCGGACGCCGAAACGCTGGAGCAGTGGCTGGCGGAGGCCAAAGGACTGGCCAGCGGCTACCGGCCCTGGAAGCGTCTGACGGAGGTGCGGCCGGATATTCTGGAGACGGATGAAGGAAAGCGGGAATTTCTGAAAGTCCTTCTGCAACAGTACCGGGAATTTGAGCAGGAGCCTTTCCGGGGCTGGGGAGACGGGGCGTTGTGCAGCAACTTTCGCCTTTTGCCGGGGGAGGAAAAACAGATCACCTTCCTGGTTTCCTGGTATTTTCCCCACCATGTGAGCATTGCGGGAAATTATGTGGGACACCAGTACAGCCGCTGGTGCGGCAATGCCCTGGACGCGGCCGATTATCTGCTGGAGCACAGCCGGGAGGTTCTAGGATCCGCCCGCAGACTCTCCCGTGTGCTGGATACCTGTTCCGCCCCGGAGTATTTCTCCAATCCCTGGAGTATTCAGGCAGATACCCTGCTGAAATGCTCCTGGTGGGCGGAAAACGGAGATTTCGGCATCTGGGAAGGGCTGGGAAGCTGCGGTTTCCACACCACGGATATCACTTATTACGCCTCTTTCCTGCTGATTGCCCTGTTTCCACAGCTGCAGCTTCGCCAGATGCGGATGGGACTTCGGTTCCAGCGGGAGGACGGCCGGGTACATCACTTCTTCCGGCCGGATTTTGACCAGGTGGACGAGGGATATGACCGGGTGGATATGAACCAGCAGTTCGTGCTGATGGTGTGCAGGGATTATCTGTGGACCGGCGACCGGGCCTATCTGGAAGAAATGTGGGAGCCGGTGAAGAAGGCTATGGACAGCATCGAGACCCTGGACGGCAACGGCGATGGTCTGCCGGATCAGGATACCAGATACAATACCTATGACGCCTGGCGTTTTCGGGGAACTCCGGCTTATATTGCCGGCCTGTGGCTGGGAGCGCTTCTGGCGGCTGTCCGCCTGGCCGATGAGATGCAGGATGAGAATCGGAAAACCCACTGGCAGGCGCTGCTGGAAAAAGGCCGGGCCAGCTTTGAAAACCTGTGGAACGGTTCCTACTATAGCCTTTGGGTGGACGGCGAAGAGCGGGATGAGTGCTTGATGACGGGCCAGCTGGACGCCCAGTGGTACTGCCATCTGCTGGGAATCGGCAGCTATATGCCATCCGACAAGGAGCAGAAGGTGCTGAAGCAGGTGTGGGATCACAACTATTCGGAGGAGGGCGGACTGATCAACGCCTCCTACCCGGAGGGCCGGATTCCCACCCTCTATACCTACGAAAATGTCCAGGTGGAATCCAACTGGTCGGGAATCGAGTACGCCATGATCAGCATGTACCTGGAGAACGGATATCTGAAGGAGGCCGGCGAGCTGGCTGCCAACATTGATGGCAGGTATATGCAGGCGGGAAGAATTTTCAACCACGAGGAATGTGGAGGCCATTACTACCGTCCCATGGCGGCATGGACCATCATGCAGTCTCTGGCCGGTCTGCGGCTGGATGTGCCGCGGCACAGGTGGACGCTGCGGCCCTGCCGTCAGGAAATCGAAGTTCCCTGGTTTACGCCGGAGGGTTATGGAATTTTCCGGTCAGACAAAGAGGGCATGACCATAAGCTGCGAGGACGGCACGGCCAGTCTGGCCGGCTTTGAACTGGCGGAAGGCTTCCATCCGGAAAATGTCTGCCTGGATGACAGACCGCTGGCATACGAAAGAACGCAGGGCGGTCTGCAGATAAAAGAAAGCTGTATGCTGCAGCCGGGACAATGCCTGAAAATTCAGGGAAAGTTCCATGCCGCGCAGTAACAAAAAGGAGAGCTTATGATACAGAAAGTGAGAAAATATCAGCGCCGCTGTGAAGAGCTGCAGCAGAAGCGCTATGACGCCAGATGCGGGATCGGGCCCTTCGCGGTCTGCCCGGGACAGCTGGGAGTGGATGAAGTATACCGGGGCCAGCTTCCGGTGTTTCCGGCGAATTCCCTTTTTGATGTGGGGGATGAGATCGAGGGAAGGGATCGTTATCTCTGGCTGGAGAGAGAGCTGGAAATCCCCGTATCCCCGGAGGGCTGGGAGACGGTGCTGCTGTTTGATTTCGGAAAGACGGGCGGCTGCTGTCAGGGCCGTTTTGAGGGGATGGTTTATGCGGACGGAAAGCTTCTGCAGGGGGTGGACGAGAACCACGGCGAAATCCTCCTGGGGGAACTGGAAGGACAGACGGTGCGATTGACATTCCTGATCTGGTCCGGAATGGAAGGCCAGGAGGGAGATTTCCGGATGCGGCTTCAGCAGGCGGATTTGGCCCGGCTGCACAAAGATACGGATCAGCTGTATTTCTTTTTCCGTGCAATCTGGCAGACGGCGGATCTGCTGCCGGAGACGGACACGGACCGGATTGCCCTGATGGATCTGGCAGACCGGGTGCTGCTGGCCCTGGACTGGGACGGCCCGGCATTTTATGAAAGCGCCGGCCAGGCGGTACAGATTCTGGAGGAAGGACTGGAAGCGATCCAAAAACCCAAAGACGTCACGGTACACGCCGTGGGGCACACCCACATCGACGTGGCCTGGCTGTGGCGGCTGAAGCATACCCGGGAAAAAGCCCAGCGCTCCTTCGCCACGGTACTGCGGCTGATGGACCGGTATGAGGACTACCAGTTCCTCCAGTCGCAGCCGCAGCTGTACAGCTATGTGAAAGCGGATTGTCCCGACCTTTACGAAAAGATCTGCCGGCGGGTGGAGCAGGGCCGGTGGGAGCCGGAAGGCGGTATGTGGCTGGAGGCAGACTGCAATCTGCCCTCCGGAGAATCCCTGGTACGGCAGTTCCTTCACGGAATCCGCTTTTTCCAGAAGGAATTCGGGAAGAAATGCCGCTATCTGTGGCTGCCGGACGTGTTTGGCTACAGCTGGGCCCTTCCCCAGATCATGAAACTGTGCGGCATTGACACGTTCATGACCACCAAAATCAGCTGGAACGAGACGAACCAGATTCCGGAGGATCTTTTTTGGTGGAAGGGGCTGGACGGATCGGAAATTCTTACCTATTTCATTGAGACCCCGGAGGAATGGCGGCCGGAGAGCGACTGGTTTTCCACCTACAACGGCCTGCTGACCCCGGCCACGGTTCTGGGAAGCTGGAAGAAATTCAAGAACCGGGAACTGTCCCGGGATGTGATGATTTCCTACGGTTACGGGGACGGCGGCGGAGGCCCTACCAGGGAAATGCTGGAACTGCGCAGGGTGATGGACCGGATGCCGGGCCTGCCCGCAGTGAAAACCGGCAGTGCCGGCGAATTTTTTGATAAAATCCACGCCAATGCCGAAGCGCAGCCCGGGAAGGTACCTGTATGGGACGGAGAACTGTATCTGGAGTTCCACCGGGGAACGTACACCACCCAGGCGTACAACAAGAAAATGAACCGGAAAATGGAAGGGCTTCTGGCACAGACGGAATGGCTGACATGCCTGGGCGGGGAGGCCATGGGCGAAAGCGCCTGGAAGGAATTGTCCGACTGTTGGGAGGCGGTGCTGCTGCACCAGTTCCACGATATTATTCCCGGATCCTCCATCCGGGAGGTTTACGAGGATTCCCAAAAGGCTTATGCCCGGATGGAGCAGCAGGCGCTGACGGTTCGGGGGCAGGCTATGGAGGCTTTGACCAGACCGGCCATGAATTCTTATGTGCTGGCCTCCTTTGACAGCTTTGCCCGGGAAGAAGTCGTATACCTGCCCCAGACGGAGCCGGGAGCGTTTTATCAGAAGGGGCAGCGGCTGGACGCCCAGAAAACAGAGGGCGGTTATTATGTGAAAGCGGCCATGGAGCCATTTTCCATGGAAACGGTCACCTTCCACGCGGAAGATGCCGGGGCATCTGCCAGCCCGTTTTCCATTGATCTGGAAAAGAGAGAGGCTGTGACGCCCGTTTATGAGCTGGCCTGGAACGCAGGGGGACAGCTGACCCGGATCTTTGACCGGGTACACCGGCGCAATGTGCTCAAAGACGGCGCGCTGGGAAATGTGCTGGAGCTTTATGAGGACAAACCCCTGTCGGATGACGCCTGGAATGTGGATTCCTTCTATACGGAAAAAGTGCGGATCCTGGACGCTTCCCCCAAGGTTACCCTGGAGGAAGCAGGGGAACTTCTGGCACGCCTGCGTTTTATCTACCGCTTCGGAGACTCCAGTGTGGAACAGGATATGATTCTGTACCGGGATTCCCTGCGCATTGATTTTGACACCAGGGTACACTGGGAGGAAAGTCACAAGCTGCTGAAAACGGCATTTTACACAGATATCCGTTCCGTGAAGGCTTCTTACGATATTCAGTTCGGTCATGCGGAGCGGCCCACCCACGCCAATACCAGCTGGGAGCGGGCAAAATTCGAGGTGTGCGCCCAGAAATGGGCGGATCTGTCGGAGCATGGCTATGGCGTCAGCCTGTTAAATGATTCAAAATATGGCTACAGTATCCGGGAAAATGCCATGAAGCTGAGCCTCCTGCGCTCCCCCGCCCATCCGGATCCGGCGGCGGACCGGGGCGATCACCATTTTGTCTATGCACTGCTTCCCCATATGGGCGATGTGACAGAAGGGGAGACCATCCGGGAGGCCGCGAAGCTGAATCTTCCGGCACTGGCGGTGAAAGACAGAGAGACTGCCGGAAAGACAGCGCTGTTTGCCTTTGATGGCGACGGCGTGCTGGTGGACGCGGTGAAAAAAGCGGAGGACGACGACGCTTTGATTATCCGCATGCACGAGTACCGGGGCGGCAGAGGCCGGGCATCGTTGGGATTTGACAGAGAAGTGGACGCGCATCCGGTGAATCTGCTGGAAGAAGAGATGGATGGCGTAAGCTGCGAGACGCAGGATGGAGGCCGCGGTGTGCGGACCTGGCTGCGGCCCTTTGAGATTCGGACGCTGAAGGTCAGCGTGCGGTAGATGGCAGAAGGATCCCTGCGGGGAATCCTCTGCGGCGGACAACAGAAAGAGAGGATCATCACAGTGGATGATCCTCTCTATTTTGTTTGCCCGGCATGGGCGTTCTCTAACGGGTGAAAGTCCCGAGTGCGCGTAGACAACGACGAAGTACATAGCCGAACAGCAAGGGTGTCCATCGTGAGATGGAATCTGAAAGAAGCTGTAAGCAAACCTCTGACCTGACGGACAGGAACCGCATATAAGGCTCGGAAATGCGGATAAGGTGGCAAAAGACACTGAAGTCCAAAAGTTGTCGGAAGTACGAGTAGATGCGG